>JAAYZF010000426.1 GCA_012514975.1 bacterium | reverse complement strand
GATGCAGTCGTCGTTGTCGTGCAGAAACGAATCCTCGACGGTCACGTCGCTGCTGCCAACGATATCGACGCCATCCGAGCACACCACCCAGCCGATCAGCTTGACATTGCGCACGGCTGCCCCGCGGCATGCAGCCAGCACAATCGTCCAGCTCGGCGTGCCGATGGCCGTGATGCCCTCAACGGCGACGCCCGTGCAATGCTCGAAGAGCAGCAGGCGGGTCTCGTGATGGCGGTACCTGCTCCCATCGATGATCCCATGGCCGCACACGCGGACATTGCTCGCGCCGCGCGCGTGCACGGAGCCGTGGACAACCGCGCCAGGCTCGATGTACAGGGTCTCGCCCGAGCGCAGCTCGATCCTGCCCGCCTCGTGCGCCGTGCCTGCCTCGAACCACCTTACCGCCGGGTCGTTCCTGTCCGGCACGTCTGTCTCAGGGGCGTTCGCAAAGACGTATAACGGATTCCTGCCGGGCGTCTCGACGCTGATCTTGCAGGGCTTGTCAAGCATGAATGCGACTGTGCGCCCGTCAACGCGCAGCTCGACGCCCGCACTGGCAGGCCTGATCGTGACGCGCTGCGGCGGTTCGGGGAACGTCACGCTGCACTCGACCGGCCCGGCAATCGCGCACGACACGAAATCAGCCACGCGCGTTCTCCCCGCCTTCGCACGCCGGCCATCGATCGCAATCTCAAGATCGTCCGCCACGGGATAGCCCGATGGCAAAGGATATGCGCTCGTCATGCCTTGCCCCGTGTCCAGTCGAAACCGATCGCGTTGAGGAACGCGGATGCGATGACCATGTCGCCGATGTGGTTGGGATGGATGCGGTCCCACGCGATGCTTGCGGAGTGCATGTGTGCGAGCATGCGGTCAAAAGCGGCCTGGACATCAACGAAGATGGCGTCATGCCGTGCGGCGGCTTTCCTCATCAGGGCGCCATACACGTCCATGCGGGCGCGCATCGCATCGGTCTTGTTGCTTTCGATGAAGTAGGGAGACAACAGGACAAGGCCGTCGAGCAGCGGGCGCGTCTCCCCTATCAGGCGGTCGAGCGTCCGCTCGTACTCATCGGGCGGCACGCCGTTCTCAGGCTGGCGCGGCACGTCAAACTGGCGCCATACGTCGTTGATGCCGATCATGACGGAAAGCCACTGTGGTTTGAGGTCGATCACATCGGCCTGCCAGCGTTTGGCAAGATCGCGCACCGTGTTGCCGCTGATGCCCTTGTTTGTGACGCGGATCGCGTACTCGGGATAGTTGACCGACAGGAGCGCGTCAACCTGCGCGACATAGCCGCCCCAGCCGCGGCCGATGGCCTCGAACAGCCCTTCGCCCGCGGGATTCGTTTTCTGGTGGTCGGTGACCGAGTCGCCGATCATAACGAGGCGCGAATGCGGTTTGATGTTCATGAGGTCTCCATCTTCGTCCAGCGTTCGCGAAGGAAGTGGGCCGCCATCTTCGGCTGCCGCTGCCTGGTGAAGACGCCCTTGCGGTTCCCGCCGACGCGCGTGATGCCCTGCTTGGTCAGAAAGTCAGCGAAGTTCCACACATGCTCGCCTATGATGAAATCAAGCTTGTCGAGCATGGCGCAGTACCGTTCGTAGAACGCCTTCTGGTACTCCTCGCTGAAGATCACCGGGGGATCGCTGTGGAATCCCTCGATGGTGTCAGCGCCGAATTCGGTGAGAAACACGGGTTTCCTGAAGCGCTTGTGCCACAGCCTCAGTTCGTGCAGCATTGACGGCTCGGCGATCTCGAGTCTGCCCGGGTACCAATACCAGCTATTATACTTGTTCACGCACACCACATCGAGGAAGTCGCCCGCCTGTTCCTTCTGCACGGCGCGGCACATCACCATGGTCACCGGCCGCGTTGCATCGCATTTCCTCGTCGCGGCCACGACGCGCCTGAAATACTCGCGCGCGGACGGATGGTCTGATGCCGGCTCGTTGGCGACGCTCCACATGACGACGCACGGGTGGTTCTTGTCGCGCGCGACAAGATCGCGCATGACGTCAACATGGTGCGCAAGGCGCTTCACGCCGTCCGACCCGGGCTTGTAGAACTCCTTCCTGTCCCAGAAGTTGCAGCCCACCGCGGGCGATTCGTCGATGACGGCGAATCCCTCGCGGTCCGCCAGGTCCATGAACTCTTCCGAGTAGGGATAGTGGGACGTGCGGAGCGAGTTTGCGCCCATCCATTTCATCAGGTTGCAGTCCTTGACGTTAAGCGCGTGGTCGAGCCCCTTGCCGCGTATGTCGGCATCCTCGTGCTTGCACACGCCCTTGAAGTAAAACGGCGCGCCGTTGATGAGAAACCGCCCGCCCTTCACCGCCACCGTGCGGATGCCGACGGAAAGGCGGTAGACGTCCTCGACGCTGCCGCCGTTGAGGGCGGTGACTTCGAGCGTGTACAGATACGCCGCGCCCGGCGCCCAGAAGCGCGCATTCCTCACTTCGAGCGTGCAACGCGCGCCGCTGCCCGAGGCGACTTCCCTTCCCGATGCATCGAGCAGGCGCAGATGCACGTTCCGCCTGCCGCCGCCCACCACTGTGTCGCATGAGACGATGCCCGTGGCGCCTTTGATGTCCGTGCGAACAGTGACATCCTCGATGAAGGCGCGCGGCGTTGTGTAGAGCGTCACCGCGCGGTGGATGCCGCTGTAGCTGAAGAAGTCAAACCAGTAGTCCTGCCAGGTGACCGTCCCCCATTCGTATTTGTCCGCGACGACCTTCCCCGGCGGGATGCAGGTGCCGTCAAGGACATTGCTTACGGCAAGCGACACACGGTTGGCCGCACCGTACGAGACGAACGCGGAGATGTCCGCTTCGAACGGCAGGTAGCCGCCTTTGTGCGAGACGGCCTCACGGCCGTTTACCCATACGGTTGCATGGTGCGTCACGCTGCCGAAGCGGAGGACAACACGCTTTCCCTCCCACGACGCAGGCACGACGAACGTCCGTTCATACCACACTTCGCCGATGTGGTCGCGTATCGAGCTGTCCTGCGTGATATCGTTGTAGCTCGAGGGGACCGGCATGGGGATGGTGCCGACAAGCGGCCGGGCCTGCCATCTCTCGCGCCGGCCGCTTCCCTTCCGGTCGACTTTGAATTCCCATATGCCGCAAAGGTCCTTCAGTTCACGTGTTTCGCTTTCGCGTGGATACAGCATGGTGTTCTCCGGTGAATGCTATGGACATCGGCCTTTCATGGTGTGCGGTGCGCGCGTGGCGGGTCTCAGAGCGCCGCGAGTGTGTACGTGAACGCGTACCGCCGTTTCAGCAGTTTGTACTTGTCGAGCGTGTCGGGCCCGCAGCTTGCCGTGCCGAGGCCGCGATGCGCATGGTCGATGTTGAGGATCACTTCGGCGCGCGGTTCGAGTTCGAACGTGTGTTTCGCCTTGAAAAGGTCATCCGCGGTGAAGTGGCCGGCTGAGAACTCGAACAGCGGGGCGCCGATCACGCGCACGCCGCTGCCGGCTTCATCGCGCAGCATGGCCCAGCGGACATCGGTTTTGTGCCCGTGTTCCTGCGGCATGATGTAAGGGACGTACTGGTCTGAAACCGTCCCCGAGAAGCGTCCGACAATGGTGGAAGTTTTTCGGTCGCAGTAGTTTTCCCACGGTCCCCTGCCGTACCATTCGAGCCGTTCGAGCGTGGGGACGAGCGCCATGGTCACGCCGACGCGCGGCAGGTCGGTGATGTCTCTGCCGAGGCGCACGTCATTCTCGACACGCAGCTCTCCGTTGGGCAGCAGCGTGTAGCGATGGACGTGCGTGAAGTCGCTCCACTCGTTCCGGCCTGAGGCGGAGTGGGTAATCTCGACGCATGGCGCCTTGTGTTTCGCGCACACGACCCGCATTCCCGAAAGCTGATGCGCCACACGGTCCAACGCCAGTTTCTCCCAGCGCCTCAGGGGCTTCCATTCCTGCCCTCCCTTCAGTTTGATGCCGTCATTATCGGTGGCCGCGCGCCAGACATTGAGGAGCGGCCCGGCGACGATACGGTTGGCGTCGTCCGCACCGAACGAGACGAGCGTGCCTGTCTTCCTGCTGAACACTGCGCGGACGGCACCTGCACGCAGGACGATGGTGTCCGCGTCTTCATCAACGGATATCGCGCCCGCCTCAACGGCTGTTGCCGCACGTGTTGCCGCGCGTGGCCGGCTGGCCGCGAGGGGAAGCTGCTGGTGCGCGACCTCGAAGCCCGCGGGCGCCCACCATGTCGCCTTGCGTTGTTTGAAACGCACATTAAGGAACACTTCGCCCTTGAAGTCCTCGAGCGGTTTCCGGAGTTTCAGGGCCACCGTCTTTGCCGCTCCGAGCGCGCAGGCCAATGACGGCAGGAGGCCTCTTTGGACGCAGCGGCCGTCGACCATCAGCTCCCATTCGCCGCGCAGCCACTCGAGCGAGACGAACGCCTGCTTGTTGACGACTTTGATCTTCACCGGCCGCGTGCCAAGAAGCTCGACGCTGACGGGCTGGTTGAGATGCTTGTACTCGAACAGCCCGGGATGCGGCGTGCGGTCGGGCCACACGAGCCCGTCAGCCACGAAATTCGCGTCATTCGGTTCGTCGCCGAAGTCGCCGCCATAGGCCCAGTAGGTTCTGCCGTTCGGCGCGACCTGCGTGATCCCATGGTCGATCCATTCCCAGATGTACCCGCCCTGGAGGCCGTCGGTGCGTTCGATTGCGTGCCAGTAATCGGCGAGGCACCCGTTGCTGTTGCCCATCGCGTGCGAGTATTCGCACATGATCATCGGCCGCGGGCCCCGGGTCGACTTCGCCCATTTGACGATATCCTTGATCTGCGGATACATCGGGCAGACGACATCGGTGGCGAGCGCGCCGCTTTCCCACGTCTGCCCCTCGTTCGCCCATGAGCTGATCGCGCCCTCGTAATGGAGCAGGCGCGACGGGTCGGCCCCGCGCACATAGCCTGCCGCGGCATCGTGGTTGGGGCCGTAGCCGCTTTCATTGCCGAGCGACCAGAAGATGACGCACGGGTGGTTCTTGTCCCGCTCGACCATTGCGCGCACGCGGCCGACGAACGCGTCCGTGTAGCGTGGGTCGCGGCACAGGTCCTGGTAGAACGCGTGCGACTCGATGTTCGCCTCGTCAACGACGTAGAGCCCGTGGCGGTCGCACAGCTCGAGCCAATAGACATCGTTCGGATAGTGCGACGTGCGCACGGCGTTGATGTTGAACTGCTTCATCACGCGGATGTCCTTCTCCATTGTCTCGCGCGAGAGGGCTTTGCCTGACGTATCGTCGTGATCGTGCCTGTTCACTCCCCTGATGAACACTTTTTTCCCATTCACCAGCAGCGTGCGGTTGCGTATCTCGACGCGCCGGAAACCGACCTGGCAACTCACATGCTCTTCCCCCTGGGGCGTGTGCAGCGTCACGACGAGCGTGTAAAGGTGGGGCGTTTCGGCCGACCAGCGTTGCGGCGCGCGCACGTTCTGCACGAAGCGCACTTCGTTGCGGGGCTGCCCTGCCGCCCTTGCCGCGCCGCACTGCGCTTCGAGAGGCTTTCCCGACACCGTGCGGCCGCGGGCGTCAAACAGCTTCGCGCGCACAACGCATCCCCCGTGCAGCTCGCCGGGGAAACCGATCCTGCACGTCACGCGCAGAATGCCGTCGCGGTAGTTGTCCTCCAGGTCGCCCCGGGCAAAGACATCCTGCAGGTGCGGCGCCCCGGTCGAGTACAGGAACACTTCGCGCTGGATGCCCGCCTGCCACCAGTGATCCTGGTCCTCGATGAACGATGCATCAGACCATTGGACGACCACGGCCAGCAGCTCGTTCGGCTGGCCCGCGGCAACGAGCCGCGTGATGTCAAACTCCGCCGGCGTGCGCGCATCCTTGCTCATGCCGGCCGGCTGGCCGTTGATGTAGACATAGAGCACGCCTTCGCACCCGCCGAAATGGATGACGATCCGCCTGCCGCTCCACGCGCCGGGCACGTCGAACATGCGGCGGTAGATGCCCGTGGGATTCTCGTCAGGGACATCGGGCGGCACGGTGTTGAACGGCATCTGGACGTTGGTGTAGTGCGGCGTGCCGAATCCCTGCATCGTCCAGTTGCCCGGCACGGCAATGGACGACCACGCGCCAT
>JAAYZF010000425.1 GCA_012514975.1 bacterium | reverse complement strand
CGCCGCGTGTGCGGCCTTGGCCGCACGGATGCCCTTCGCGCGGCTTGAGCCGCGCCACATGGACGGCGGCCGTCCCCGGCCGCCGCATGTGCGGCCTTGGCCGCACGGATGCCCTTCGCGCGGCTTGGGCCGCGCGACATGGAGGGCGGCCGTACCCGGCCGCCGCATGTGCGGCCTTGGCCGCACGGATGCCCTTCGCGCGGCTTGAGCCGCGCCACATGGAGGGCGGCCGTCCCCGGCCGCCGCGTGTGCGGCCTTGGCCGCACAAATCCATCACGCGCGGCAGGCGGCCCCTATTCCTCTTCCAGCCCGCCCGCATTCTCGAGCGAGATCAACTCGATTCCCGTCTCGCGCGCGACTTTGAATATGCGTTCATCGCGGTAGAACTCGCCGTAGAAAATCCGTTTGATGCCGCTGTTGGCGATGAGCTTGAAGCAGTTCCAGCACGGGCTTGCCGTGACGTAGATGTCCGCGCCGTTGATTCCCACGCCGTTCCGCGCGGCCTGGATGATGGCGTTTGCCTCGGCGTGAACGGTGGCGACGCAATGATCGTTCTCGAGGTCGCAGCCGATGTCCGTGCAATGCGGCATGCCGCGCACGCTGCCGTTATAGCCCGTCGAGAGGATGTTCTTGTCCTTGACGATGACCGCGCCAACGTATTTGCGCGGGCAGGTGGACCGGGTGGCCACCGCGCGGGCGATGTTCATGAAATAAGTGTTCCAGTCTGCTCGTTTGTGCATAATGGTCAATGGTCAGGGGATCAACGGTCGTCCTCGTAATCGTCCTCGTAATCGTAATCGTCTTCGTGCTCAGTTGTCCGCCGTTTCTTCGTGCATCGCACTGCTTTGCGGTGCATAGAACACCTCCATCAGCGTCAGCCCGTGCGGCGGGGCAACCTCGGTTCTCCGCTGTGCCGGGTCGCCCGCCAGCAGCGCCGGGATGTCCGCCACACGCACGCGGCCGCGGCCCGCGGCGACGAGCATGCCGACCATCGAGCGCACCTGCTTGTACATGAATCCCTTGCCGCGGATGTCGATCATCAGGTCTGCGCCGTCCTGCGAAAGGGCGACGTCAGTGACCGTGCGGACGGTGGACTCGTTGGGCCTGCCCGACTTGACTTTGAGGCCGCGGAAATCGCGCGTCCCGGTCAACAACGGCGCCGCGGCGCGCATGGCATCAACATCAAGCTGGTAACGGTACCACCAGTGCGTCCGCCTCGCGATCGGCTCGTCCATGTCGGCGAGGCGCATGCAATAGCGATAGTGTTTGCCGATCGCGTCGCGTGTGCTGTGGAAGTCGAGCGGCGCCTCGGCGGCGTTGAACACGGCGATATCGTACGGCGTCGTGCTGTTGGCGCCCCTGAGCAGGTGAAGAAGGTCGATCGACGACTCTGTCATGAAATTGGCCGCCTGGCCGCGGGCATGGACGCCTGAGTCTGTCCTGCTTGCAGCGAGGAGTTTCACGGGCTCGCGCAGCACGCGGGACAGGCCGGCAACGAGCTCGCCCTCGACCGTGCGCGTCCCGGGCTGGAACTGCCAGCCGTGGAAGCTCGTGCCATCATACCCGATGATCAGCCGTATGTTTCTCATCACGTGACGTATTGTACAATAAAACGCCATGAAAATGATACACTACTCCCGAGTGAGCCGAGACCGGGGGGCAGGCCCGTTCTCACAACTTCACTTGGACTGCGATGACCGAAATCAAAGACAAAGGCACGCTCGAGAGGTTCTTCAGCGCCAATCCGGGGCTCTTTGCATACCAACTAGGCGACCTTGACGATTTCTTCTGGCCGCACACCAGGTGGTTCGCCCTGCTCGACCAAGGCGCTCCAGCCGCCATTGCGCTCCTGTACGACGCGCCCACGCTGCCCGTCCTGCTTGCACTGGCGGACAAGAAGCAGGACCAGCTCGGTGGCCTGCTGGCTCAACTCGCGCCAATGCTCCCAGGCCGGTTCTATTGTCACCTGACGCCCGGCACGGAAGATGCGCTTGCGCCGCGCTTCATCCTCGAACCGCATGGCCTGCACCGCAAAATGACGCTCAATGACCTAACGCGCGTCGCGCAGACCGACACACGCGCAGCGGCCCGGTTGAGTGTGGAGGACACAGTCGAGACGAGGGCGTTCTTCGACGAAAGCTATCCTGGCAACTGGTTTGATGAGCGGATGCTCGAAACTGGCTGCTACTTCGGCATCCGCGCAGACGGGAGGCTTGTGTGCGTAGCCGGGGTGCACGTCTTTTCTCCGCGCTACCGGGTGGCCGCGCTCGGCAACATTGCGACGCATCCGGCATACCGGCGCCGCGGCTTTGCCACGATGGCAACAGCAGCCGTGTGCACGCATCTGGCGCCGCTATGCGACTGCATCACGCTCAACGTGAAAGCCGACAACGCAGCCGCGCTCTCTTGTTACTCGAGGCTTGGCTTTGGCGTGTGCGCATCGTACGAAGAACACATGGCCCGGCGCGCGCTTGACAATGGCCGTGAAGGGGAGTAGAATAGACTCAGAAATGGAGTGATCGTCGACGTTTGGTAACCCAGACACAGGAGATACCATGAAGAGCGTCTTTCCCGTATTGCTTGCCGTGGCTGTAATCATGCTGCCCGGCCTGGCGCAGGCCGAACAGAAATGCACGAAGACGAACCCGCCGTATGTGCTTGCCCGCGGTTTTGCCAACCTTGCAACCGGGTGGCTCGAGGTGCCGCGCGGCATAATCTATGAGAACTCGCGGATACCCGTGGTGGGCTTCGTCGCCGGGCCGGTGAAAGGCGCGGCGCTCACCGTCTGGCGCGAGTGTGCGGGCATCGTCGATGTTGTCTCGATGGGCCTGTCACGCGAGGGGATGTACAGCAGCGTGGTCCCCGATTTCGTATGGGATGCCGACTGGATATGCCCGGGCGGCGAAGACATCGTCGAGCCGCGCAATGTCGATCCGTGCGTCTGTCCTGACCACGCGCGGCCGTGCCCCTGCATGAAGCCCTGCCCTCCCGGCCCGTGCGCGCAGCCGTGCCTCCAGATGCGACCCCGGATGAACCCCGGCGCACCGATGCATCCGCAGCCGCACGGCCGATAGCCGCGCGGCATCAGGCGGCTGTACGGCGGCACGAAGCGCGCAACGCCTGCCACAGGCCGCCGCACGGAGCCAGCTTGGAGCTGCATTCGCGCCTCCCCGGACGGGAGGCCCTGACGATGCACACGCCACGCTGGTCGCGCGAGTGTCACATCCACGCACGCACCGGGAGGCCTCATGAGCCCTGACAGACACAATCATCACATCGTCATCATTCCCACGCTGGGCGACACGGGCAAAGCGTGCGCTCCTCTTGCGAAACGACTCGAAGCCGAAGGCCTGACCGTCAACCTCTTCGCCTATCCCACACGCGAGTGGACGATTGACCACGCGGCGCTTTCACTGGCATCGCACGTGGACAGGGAGGTCGTTGCCGGCGCCGCCGACAGGTCGGTGAGTTTCGTGGGCATCGGGACGGGATCGCTGATTGCGCGGTACTACCTGTCGCATTACGAGCTGCTGCCCGCGCGGCGCTGCGTCGTGGTGGCGGATGCGAGTCATCCGAGCGACCGCTATCGCAGCAAGCGGCCTGGCTGGCTTGCGCGGCGCCGGTACGGCGTCATGCTCTCCCAGCTCGCCGAAGGCCCGGCCGGGTTCGCCTCGTCATGCGGCGTGCCGCCCGTGCCGTACGGCGTGATCGTGTGCAATGCGGCCATGCCGGCCGGCACGGACACACACGACCACGAGGTGTCCCGCGACTCGTTGTACGCGCCGCCCTATCTGTTGAAGGACGCGCTCGCCTCGCACTACTGCCCCGAGAAATGCGAAAAAGCGGTGCGGAAGCCGCAGACGCTTGATTACATCATCCAGTTCCTTCGCTTCGGATACTTCAGGGGAAACAACGCGTGACACCGGCTCCCGCGCACACAGGTTCACAGCACGTCCGCGACGCCATGGCGCGCCTTGTCCACGCCATCGCCTCGCTCGAACGGCCGCGCTGGCTCGTTCGCGCATTGTGCCGCGCGTTTGCCTGGCATTTCAGGATCGGCATGGACGACGTCATCCGGCCGGTCGGCGCGTACGTGTCGCTGATGGATTTCTTCCTGCGCGAGCTGCGGCCTGAAACGCGGCCGGTGGACGCGCGGCCCGACGCTGCCGTCTCCCCTGCCGATGCGCTCGTCACTGCCGCCGGCATCGCTGATGGCGGGCACCTCGTGCTCGTGAAAGGCACTCCGTACTCCTTTGCGGAGCTGCTGGGAAGACGCCGTGACGAGTATGACGGCGGCTGCTTCGTCATGCTCTACCTCTCCCCCGCCGACTGCCATCGGTTCTATGCGCCGTACGACAGCAGCGTGGCCGCGAGCTGGCGGATCGATGGGCTGACGCTGCCCGTCTATCCCGCCGCGGTCGCGAAACGGCCGCACACGTTCGTCACCAACCGCCGGATTGTCACCGAGCTTGACACGGCGCGCGGGAAGATCGCGTTCATAGCCATCGGCGCGACGAACGTCGGCCGCGTCGTGGTCAATCACCCGGTGCCGCCGGCTGAAGGCAGCGGCCATGCGTATCACAAGGGCGGTGAATTCGGACGGTTCGAGCTCGGTTCGTCCATCGTCCTGCTGTTCGAACGCGGCAGGTTCCGCCTTGCGGACGGAATGGCGGCAGGCAGGGCGGTGCGGATCGGGCAGTGCATCGCACGGTGCTGCTGAGACAGCACCTACGGGCACCGGGTCTTCAGACCCCGGCGGCCAGTGGAGGGTGCGTGCCCTGCGTGCCGGACGCGCCGCCTGCCGGCGTGCAGGGCAAGCACTGAAAGAACGCACCACGCAAGCGCCGGTTCGGGAATCACCGTTACGCAATCCTTGACGGAAAACGAACTCGCTTCGCCCGCAGTGTTCTGCACGACGAGCCGCACGGTGTAAACTCCGGCATCCGGATATGCCCATACAGGCGAATCAAGATCCGGCCCGTTCGTGTCGCTGGAAAAGTCACCATAGAAATCCCAGTGGTAGGAAATTGCAGCATGGTTCGACCCGCCGGCTCTGGCAGTAAAGAAGACTGTTTCATCCACTGATGACGTTGACGGCGCTGCCGAGAAGCCGCACCAAAGAGGGCCGGAAACAAATTCATACGCGCCCATGTCAATCCGGCCATACACGACGCGCGGGTTGCCGTCCAGGTCAGTGTTGCCGGCAATCCACTCCGTGCCTTGGCCCGCGTCAGTGCAGGGTGACCCCGGCTGCAGACGATAGTCACTGGACTGGGCGCAAACGAACTGCGGATCATTGCTGATACTGCCGGTGCCGGCCATGAGCGGATATGAGCAGTTATAGCGCATCCAGGTTGAGTCGCGCCGGTTGGTGAAGTTGCCGTGTGAGTTCTGATAGAAAATCGAGTCACACACTTCAACATTCGACTCATGAAGGATACAGCCACCAAGACCATTTGTTGCGGTGTTGCCCGCAACGGTGCAGTTGCGGAGGTTGAGCGCGCCGCTGTATGCATCGCCGGCGTAGATGCCCCCTCCCTCCGTCGCAGAGTTCCCGGCGATGAGCACATTGGCCATGCGGGCAGGCCAGTGATCGGGAGACTTCCACACACCACCGCCTTGGAACCGGGCTGTGTTCCCGGTGATTGTGCAGTGCTCGATGATGCTTCCAGCGGAAACGGCAATGCCGCCGCCATTTGACGCGCAGTTGCGCGTCGCCAGGCATTGTGAGATATGGGAAGACATGGTCAACATTCCGCCACCGGACCAGTTGTTGCTGTTATCCGAGGCCACACAGTTTGAAGCGAATGACGCGCCGAGTATCATACCGCCTGAATTGTTCCCAATCACCGCGCAATATACGGCAGTGCCGTAGAGGCAATAGAGTCCGATTTTCCTGTTATGGGAGAATACGCAGTCCACCGCGACACTCCTTTGCACCACGGCGCCAGACGGCGAGTTGCAGGTCACACTGCAGTTTGTCAGTACAGCGCCTTGATCCACAAGGACTCCCGCGCAGTCACTCTCGTAGGGCAGGCTGTTCGTGGTTGCTGAGTGCCCGTTGGTCAGCGTGAACCCGGAGAGCGTGGCATTGCATGCAAGATACGCGCATCGCACTGCGCCTGCGCCGTTCGTCTCACTTGGTGGCGCTCCTTCGATGATGGTCACACCGGGACCGTTCACGCTCTGCACAACGATGTGCTTTGCTATGTACACCCGGTTTGAGAGAATGCTGCCCGGCCTCATGCCGCCGCCT
>JAAYZF010000424.1 GCA_012514975.1 bacterium | reverse complement strand
GCCTCGACGACCCCGCGCGGTTGGTCAACGTCGAAAAGATGAAACTGGACCATCCGCCGACGCGCGACTATCCCCTCGGCGTCTACTGCGGCTCGATGATCGGGAAGGTCCGCGACATGCTCACCTTCGAGGGCCTCGCCTACGCCTGCTACGATTATCCGGACATGGTCGAGGACATGGTCGAAACCTGCTGCGTCATGGTCGAGCATTCGCTTGACCAGATGCTCGGGAAGATTGATTTCGACTATGCCTCCGCCTGGGAGGACATCTGCTTCAAGAACGGCCCGATCGTCTCGGTCGACTTCTTCAAGAACGTCGTCATGCCCCGCTACAAGCGCATCAGCAAACGTCTCCATGCAGCCGGCATCGACCTGTGGTACACCGATTGCGACGGCGACGTGCGCCCGATCCTCCCCTATCTGCTCGAAGGCGGGATCAACTGCCTCTTCCCCTTCGAGGTCAACGGCTGCGCCCATCCCGCCGAGCTCTTCAAGGAGTACGGCAAGGAGCTGCACATCATGGGCGGCGTGGACAAAATCCAGCTTGGCCATGGCCCCAAAGCCATCAAGGCCTACCTCGAAACACTCGTCCCGCTCGTCGAGCGCGGCGGGTACATCCCGTTCTGCGACCATCGCTGCCCGCCGAACGTGAAGGAAGAGGACTATCTCTATTATCTCGATCTGAAGGAACGGATGTTCGGGTTGAAGTGACGCGGCCGGAGGACACATGGCACGGAAGAAGATCATCATCGTCGGCGCCGGGCCGGGCGGGCTGACCGCGGCAATGATCCTTGCTCGCCGTGGGTTCGACGTCACCGTCTACGAGTGCAAGCCTGAGGTCGGCGGGCGCAACGCGGCGCTGCGCATCGGCGACTACACGTTCGACACCGGGCCGACGTTCCTCATGATGAACTTTGTCCTCAAGGATGTCTTCAATGAGGCGGGCCGCAAAGTCGAGGACTACCTCCAGTTCCGCCGCCTCGAACCGATGTACCGCCTCGCGTTCGATGATCTCGAAGTGCTTCCGACGACCGACCGGGATGGCATGTTCGAGGCCGTCCGCCGCCTCTTCCCCGGCAATGAGCACGGCTATCACGCGTTCCTCGAACGCGAGCGGAAGCGCTTCGAGTACATGTTCCCGTGCCTCCAGAAGGACTACAGCTCGTTCAGCTCGCTCTTCTGCGCGCCGCTGATGAAGGCGCTGCCGCATCTGTCGCTCGGGCGCTCGCTGTTCAGCAATCTCGGCCGGTATTTCAGCGCCGAGAGACTGAAGCTTTCGTTCACCTTCCAGGCGAAGTACCTTGGCATGTCGCCGTGGGAATGCCCCGCCGCGTTCACCATCCTCCCGTACGTCGAGCATGCGTACGGCGTCTATCACGTCATCGGCGGGCTCAACGCGATCTCGCTCGCAATGGCGCGCGTGGCCGGGGAGCTCGGCTGCGCGGTGCATACGGGCACGCGCGTCGCGTCGCTCATGCGTGACGGCAGGCGCGTGACGGGCGTCGAGCTCGAAGACGGCACGCGCGCGCACGCGGACGAGGTCATCATCAACGCCGATTTCGCCCACGCGATGTCAACCCTCGTCCCGCCCGGCGTCCTCAGGAAATACAGCGTGGGCAACCTCAGGAAACGCAGATACTCGTGCTCGACCTTCATGCTCTACCTCGGCCTCGACACGCGCTACATCCTCCCCCATCACAACGTCTTCTTCGCGCGCGACTACCGGGCAAATGTTGCCGACATCTTCGAGGCCCGCCGCCTCTCGGACGACATCTCGTTCTACGTCCAGAACGCAAGCGTGACCGATTCGACGCTCGCGCCCGAGGGCCACTCGACGATCTACGTCCTCGTGCCCGTGCCGAACAACACGAGCGGCATCGACTGGGCGCGCGAGAAGACGCGGTTCCGCGATCTCGTCCTTGATTCCATTGCCAGGCGGACGGAAATGAAGGACATCCGCAGCCATATCACCGCCGAGAAGGTCATCACCCCGGCGGACTGGGAGGACGAGCACGGCGTCTTCCTCGGCGCGACGTTCAACCTGGCCCATACCATCGGCCAGATGCTCTATTTCAGGCCGCGCAACCGGTTCGAGGAGCTGCGCAACTGCTGGCTCACGGGCGGCGGCACGCACCCGGGCAGCGGCCTGCCCACCATCTACGAGTCCGCACGCATCACGGCCAATCTCATCTGTGAGTCTCACGGCGTGCCGTTCGTGCCGCCCGCCGGCCTCTCGTCAAAGCAGCCCGTCCTGCAACAGTTCACCACGTGACTCCGCGCCTCCTCGCGCCAATTCGCCGCATGAGCTACCCCGCCCTCCTACTCGCCACGCTGCTCAATACGTTCATCCTGGGCGGCATGCAGTACTACCTGCTCGAGCTGCTTGTCAAGGCGCACAGCGGCGACGCGCGCTACTGGATCATCCAGCTTGCCGCCGCGCTGGTGACGATCGGGCCCGCGGTGGCATTCCCGTATTCAGGCCCGCTCGCCGCCTCATCGAGGAAGCACCGGGTGATGCCGGGCGCGACGCTGGCAGTGGCGGCGGTGCTCTTCGCCGGCTTCTTCATTCACACGCCGGTGTTCCACTGGGCGTGTCTTGTCGTCGTCGGCCTGCTCATAGGCGTGTTCAACGCGTCCAAGATGGCTGCCGTACCCCTTGCGGCGCAGCAGACCGGGCGGTCCACCGCGGCAATCAACGCGGGCATGTCGGTCGTGCTGTTCATCGGGCTGCTGACAGGCATTCCGGCGGGGACGTGGATGGCCCTGCACATTCACCACTGGGGCTACATCGTGCTGGCGTGCATTGCGCTGGTTTCCGCGGCGGTGAGCATGCGCGCGCGGTTTGCTAACGAGACGCTCGTGCCGTTCAAGGAATGCCAGCGGACGTTCATCGGCGAAACGCGGAGCCTCATCGTCCGCTACGCGCCGTGGCTCTTTTCCGGGCCGCTGATGTGGGGCGTTGCCGCGGCATCGAACTCGGCCCTGATGGCCTACGTGGTCGAGCGCGGGCTTGCCGATCAGCAGGCCGCGTCGTTCATCCCGCTCTGGGCGGCGATAGGCGTCATCGGCGGCACGGCGGTATCGCCCTTGCTGGACAGGGTGCGCTACCGCGTGTCGTTCATCTCGACGGCCGTGATGGTGGCCGCCATGCCGTTCATGCCGTATTTCGCCGTCTCGTACGCGGTGATCATCCCGGCGATCATGGTTCTCGGCCTGCTGTTCGGCCTGGTGACGAATCTTGTGGATTCGAGCTTCCTCGAGCATGTGGGCCGCGAGAAACGCGAGGGAATGGGCGCCGCGCTCCAAAGCGCCCTCGTCGCCGTCAGCACCGTCGTCGTCAGCGGCTCGGTCGGCATCAGCCTCCTGGCACACTGGGTCACGCCGCGCACGCAGTTCATCGTCATCGCCGCCATCTCGTCCGTGGCGATGGCCCTCTGCCTCGTCCTGGTCATCACCGAGGGCGAATGGGTCGGACCCGTCCGGGCGACCGTGGTGTTCTTCGGCCGGCAGGCCCTGTCCCTGCGCTACCGCGTCAGGTTTGCCGGCCTTGACGCGATCCCGGTGCGGAAGGGCGCGCTGCTCCTTCCAAACCATCCGGCCGAGATCGACCCGTTGATCATCGCGATGTTCTGCTGGCGCCGGTTCAAACAGCGGGCGATCCTGCTCGAAGAGTTCTACTATCCGAACTACGCGCACTGGCTGCTCAAACTGGGCCGCTCGATCCCCATCCCCGATCTCGAGAAGGAACGCACGCCCGTGGCGGCCAAGCGCCTACGCGAACGGCTTGAGGACGTCGTCAATGCGCTCGCCACGGGTGACAACGTGCTGCTCTATCCGTCCGGCCGCCTCTCGCGCACCGGGCACGAGTCCATCGGCAATTCCTCCGGCCTCCACATGGTCCTTTCTCGCCTGCCGGACACGCCGGTGATACTCATGCGCACGCGCGGCCTCTGGGGCAGCTCGTTCTCGTGCGCCGGCGGTGCGAAGCCGGATTTGAAGACGGGCATCCTCGGCGGCATGAAGACGCTGCTCAAGCGCGGCCTCTTCTTCTGCCCGCGCCGCGCCGTCACCATCGAGTGCGAGCTCGCCCCCGATGACTTCCCGCGCAACGCCGACCGCCAGACGCTCAACCGCTGGCTCGAAGACTGGTACAACCGCCACGGCGCCGAAGAAGTAACCCGCGTGCCGTACTGACCCGGCGAGCCGCGCAATGACCATGCCTGCGTCCACTCAAGCTTCCCCCTCGATCCTCGTGCTCACCACGTCCGTCGGTAATAGCCACATGCGCGCGGCGCAGGCCTTGTGCGCCGCGGCCGAACGCTGGTTCCCCGGCGTCCGCTGCGAGCTGTTCGACCTTATTTCCCTCGCAGGCCCGTTCTTCAAGTTCGCCTACGCCGATTCGTATGTCACGGTCACCAGCAGATTCCCCTCGTTCTGGAGCTTCCTGTACCGCGGAACGGACCGCAGGTCGGGCAGCACGGCCGCCATGCGCCTCCGCGCGCTCTACGAACGCTGGGAGCTGCGCAAGCTTCCCGCCGTCATCAGCGCCGCCGCGCCCGACGCGATCATCTGCACGCATTTCATGGCCGCTGAAATCCTTGCGCACTATGTCCGCCGCGGCACGCTGAGCATCCCCGTGTTTGTCCAGGTGACTGACTACGACTGCCACGGCCTGTGGATTCAGCCTGAGCTCGCCGGGTTCTTCGTCGCCTCGGATGAAGTAAAGGCCCGGATGATCGAAAAGGGCGTCCCCGCGGCGAAAATCCGCGTCACGGGCATCCCCGTCATGCCGGCGTTCAGCGACGATCTCCCGCGCGATGCGTGCGCCGCCGAGCTCGGCATTGCCCCATCGAGGACAACCGTCTTCCTCATGGCGGGCGGCGCGGGCGTTTCGCCTCTTGATGCCGTGTGCGAAAGGATCATCGCCCTTGGCCGCGGCGCACAGCTCATCGCCGTTGCAGGCAGGAACACGCAGCTTCACGAACGCCTCGGGAAGCTCGCGCGCGAGACCAACGGCCTCGTTGTCCCGGTCGGCTTCAGCACAACCATCGAGCGCCTCATGTCCGCCGCGGATTTCGCCGTCACCAAACCTGGCGGGCTCAGCGTGACCGAATGCCTTGCGCGCCATCTGCCCATGGTCTTCTACGATGCCATACCCGGCCAGGAGGAACGCAACGCAGAATACATGCTCGAACAGGGCGCCGCGCTCAAAGCCTCGGACATGGGCGGGCTGCTGTACCGGGTGGATTCCCTGCTGGCAAATCCGGGGCGAGTGGAAGCGATGCGCGCGGACGCAGCCCGCCTTGCCCGCCCGTTCGCCGCGCGTGATGTTCTCGATGCAGTCCTTGGCCATGGCGCCGCGGGTTGAGCCGCGGACCGTGGAAAGCTTCGGAATTTGCTTTTTCGGGAGGAAAAGAGTATAGTAGAAGATGCAGTTTGTTTTCACGGCAGCCAGAGCAGTTCCCAAATGGTACCAGTACAGGCTCAAACATAGTAAACAGCGTCCTACGTCCGGCGCTTTTCATCCGGGGCCGGATTTACGTCTTCAACATTCGCACTAACGTTCAACACAGGAGGCTCCATGAAGTATCTCGTAACAGTTGCAGCAGTGATTGCCCTCGCGCTGACAGTCAGCGCGGCCGAAG
>JAAYZF010000423.1 GCA_012514975.1 bacterium | reverse complement strand
GTGATGGCCATGTCTGCGCTGCTCACAGGGACACAGGCGTGGCAGGCGTATGCGTATGTCAGCGCCATCCTGCTTGCGCTTGTCCCGCTGGCGGGCGTTGGCGCTCTGCTGTCATGCGCGGTGATCCGCCGGCGCACGGTGGCCGTTGCGGGCATGTTCCTGGCATTCTATTATCTGCCGCTGGTGCTGCAGCGGGACGGTTTTATGGGGCAGGTGTTTGCGCTGCCAATGCTCATTCCCATCACAGTCTTGGGCGCCTGCGCGTTCGCCAAGCGGCGCTGGCGTCTTGCGCTGCCCGTTGGGCTCGGGCTGGCGAGCATTGCCTCAGCCTACCTCGTCTACATGCCCGTGCTGGCGATGCCGTTGGCTCTCAGCGCTTGTCTGGCGGCTGCCAAGCCAGCCGTCACGAAGCACTGCAAACACCTCCTGACGATCGCTGGCATCGCCGGGCTGATGGGCCTGATCACGTTCGCCGGCGCGCCGCAAAAGACAACCACGCTCGTCCGTGAAACGCTCAACCGGAAGAGCTCGATGCACCGCATGAGCGACACACGCGCCGGTGGTCCCAACTATCCGATGACCAGCACGCTCTACCTCGGCGGGTTTATCGATGACTGGCGCATGGGCCGCTCGCGTCTCGGGATTGCACCGCCTGTGTTCAACGCCTGTTCATACGCGCTGATGTCTCTGGGCACGCTTGGCGTGTGTGTGTTCCTGATCGTGCGCTGGCGCACGTGGAAGGCACTTTACCTGTGGCCCGCCAGTCTTACTGTCGGCGCGCTGCTTGCGTGGGCTTACTGGCGGGTGCCGAACAGGTACGTGTTTTTCAAATCGATGGGGTACGTCCTGCCACTGTTCGTCACGGCAGTGTTTGTAGGCTGGGACACCCACATCGCCGCCGCGCGCAGGCGTCTTGTCCGCGTGCTGCTGGTGTGCTTTGCGGCCCTCTGGATCTGCTGGCATGTCCTTTCGGTTGTCGTCGCGCAGATGCCCTTCCGCTTCGTAACGGAATCCATCACCGGCCTTACAGACATTGACCGGGTGGTGCCGACGAACGAAATCATCAGGATCAACTTCGGCGACATGTACCTTACGCCGTATGTCTTCATGGTCATGAGGCACAGGCCTTTGTGCACGTACCAGCCGTTCGGCTACACGCCACGCAGCTACCCGAATGACACATGGACATACAGCCTCGAAGACCACGCCCTTCCAGGCAGCCAGCCGGTGTGGAGCAACGACGTGTACTACCTGTACAAACGGCGCTGAGGGCAAGGAAAGAGTATGGAAAAGTTGAACAGACACCGTCCGCTCTTTGGCTCGCTCCTCTTCTATGGAGGGATTCTGGCTTGCATGATGCCGGCACTGGCAGCCTTGCTGTTTGTCTACTCGAGTGGAGTTAACATTCCCTTTGCCGATGAGTGGCATTTTGTCGCAGATCATTACGACAAGTGGTGCAACGGGACACTCACCATCTCGGACTTGTTCAGCCAGCACAACGAGCATCGTATCGCGTTCGCCCGGCTGCTGATGCTTGTCACCGGCGGGTTGACGCACTACAACGGCGTGGCGATTCTCTATGTGATCCAGATGCTGTTCGTTCTTGTTGCGCTGGTGTTTCTTGCTGCCTTCAGGGATCGCTTTGGCGGCAAACCGCGCGCATTCGTTGCATGCGCATTCGTGCCCATCTCGTTCATGGTATTCCAGTTGAGGCAGTGGGAGAACATGATACTGCCCATCCAGACGCAGACCATGCTTGCCACCAGCGGAAGCCTTGCCGCGTTTCTCCTTCTGTCACGTTTTGTCCGCAACGGGAAGGCGACGCATGGTCTGTTGGCCCTCGCGCTCCTGGCTGCGTGCGTTGCATCGTTTTCGCAGATGATGGGACTGTTCGTATGGCCGAGTGCGCTGGTGGTCTTCCTGTGTGGCGCGAGACGCAGGAAACTGCTCTATGCTGCTGTCTGGGCTGTCGCCGGCTGCCTTGTCTGGCTGGCGTATTTCCACCACTTCAAAAAACCATGGCAGACGCCCGATCCGCTCGGCATGCTTCACAATCCCCGGCAGTTTGCCGAGTACCTGTCTGCATGCTTGGGCGGATCGCTGTTCTGGACGGTCGGTGCCGCGACAACTGCAGGAGTCGTCATCGCAGTGCTGCTCATCGGGGCCGCCCTGTTGGTGTGCGTGAGGAGACGGTGGCAGGAGAACACATTCTGGATTGCTGCCGCGGCGTTTTCCCTGATCGTTGTGGCGGTCATCTCGACCGGACGTTGCGGCTTTGGCGTTGACCAAGCGTTGAGCTCACGGTATTCAGCATTCTCGCTTCTCTTGCTGCCAGCGGTCTACGCCGTACTGCTCGATTCAGCCTGCGAGTGGAGGTCGCGCGTTGGCATGGGCCTTATCGTCATCCTCACAGGCCTGCTCTTTTGGTCGGCCATGCCTTCGTACACAAACGGTTTTGCTGAGGGGCGGAACTTCCGCCTGCGCCAGGAACAGAACGCATTCTATCTCACGGCATTTGATGATATTCCCTAGGAGTTCCTCGTGGAAGTCCATCCCCCCACGTACGCCATAACGATGGCTATGGGCACGATGAAGCGCTTCGATGCAGGCTTCATGCGCTACAAGACGCGAGGCGTTGTGTTCCCGCCCTCGATTGACTACCCCGATCTGTCCACGTTGCATGCGGATGCAACGGGTATCACGGCAGACTGCAGTATCGGCACCATCCCTCTGCGCGCGCAGGACCAACCAGTGCCCCTGGAACACAAGGCCAGGTTTGTCTACGTAACTGGATGGGCGATCGACCAAGTGGCGCACAGGCCCGCTGGCGGCATCCATGTAGTGATCGACGATACCTTCATCCCCGTCTTCATCGGCGCCCGGAGGGATGACATTGCACGGGCCTTCAGCAACCCCGACTACTGCCATTGCGGCTTCGTGGTCGCCGTGCCTGTGACGTTGATTGGGCCGGGTTCTCACCACATCAGCGTGCTCTTTCTGAACGCTCGGAGAACCGCCTACTCGGCCTTCCCGTTCAGCGCCGTCGTACAGATTCCCGGCGCCAGATAGCACTCCCTTCACAGACGCCTCGTGCGCTCTTCTCGCGTCCGTGCGGGACATGCGTGCTGCATTTGACGGTGGACGGCGCGTCATGGTATACTTTTGCGGGACGATGTGGTGCTTATCAGACTGGCAAACCGAAGTAGCTCACGGAGGAGATCATGAGAACTGCTTCTGCCGCTGCGTGTATCGCCTTGCTGTTGGTCTGTGCCTCCCCGCTCTCCGCCGTCGTGCTCCCGGGAACGATTGCGACGAACACGATACTCCCGCCCGGCGTCCACACCGTCTCCAACCAGACCACAATTGCGCCGGGCGTTTCCCTCACTGTCTCTGACGGCTCAACCGTCCAGTTCGTCGCGGTGACAGCTTCGCTGGTCGTTAACGGTACGCTGGCGGCGGACGGGACGGCTTTTACTGCCGATCACCCCGGGGAGAACTGGGGGCGGATCTGGTGCAGCCCAGGCAGCACCTGCCTTCTCAGCCATTGCGTTATTGACAGCGGCGGCGGTGACCTTCTCCCTCCTCCCGAGATCACCAATGCCATGCTGGTGGCCGACGGCGCCTTTGTCGTCATCTCGAACACCGTGGCCGCACACCCGCATGGCGACTGCTTTGCGTTCAAAGGGGGCACGATCGAGTTCGTTGGCAACACGGCCACATCCACTGCGCCCGGATACGGGTTCTACAGCGCCGTGCTCATCATCGGTGACCCATCCGGCGATCTCTCATGGCGCTCAGGCGGCAATTCGCTTCCCGGTTCGCCTCGTCCGGGCATCTGGATGGAGGGCTTCTATGCGCAAGACGTCTCTTTCG
>JAAYZF010000422.1 GCA_012514975.1 bacterium | reverse complement strand
CGCATGGCCGGGCATGCCCATCGCCTGGCCGAACCATTTGCAGAACGGCCTCGGGCCCGCCAACCTGACGCAGAGCTCCTCGGGATGGAACACGGGGTACAACGATTACCGCAGCCTCAGCGTCCGACTCAATGGCGGCATAGACCTCTGTCCCGACACCGACATGGCCATGTGCGCCGACACGGATGACGCGTACTTCTATGAATGGGGATGCATCTACAGCGAAGGCCTTCAGCCCCGCGACCCGGTACGGCCGCAGCCCGCGGTGACTTTCCCCGGCGTGCCCGTGCGCGACGTGGATCCGTTCGTCCCGGGATTCGGCGGCGCGCCGCCGGCGGTCAGCCCGGTCAGCCCCGCCAACGGCCAGGTGGTGATGGCAAGCTGGCCGGTCTCGCTGGCGTGCGACTACACGGTGCTCGGCAGGCCCGTGAGCAACGTGGCGTTCATCGTATCGAGGCCCGACGGCCTGGTGCTCACGAACGCGAGCGAAAGGGAGTTCGTGACGGAGTTCGTGCACACCTCGGTGTCCGGCACGTATTCATGGGTTGTCACCGTGAGTGACGAGGCGGGCGTACAGACCACCAGCGCGGCGCGGACGTTCGACGTGGTGCCTGAAGCCACGCTCGGCGCGGCACTGTTGATGATCATGTCATTCATCTACGCGAGGAAATAGCGCCTGCCATGCAGATCGTTCTCGTGCGACATGCACAAATGGCGGGTGATCCGTACATCTGCCCCGAGTCGCCCGTGAAGGGCTGTCTTTCGGAGGATGCCGGTGTCGGCCAGGCTGAACGCGCGCACGCCGCCCTCAAGGACACCCCCGTCACCGCGGCTTTCTCGTCGCCGTACGGCCGCGCGGTGCAGACCGCCGAGATCGTCCTGCGCGGCCGCGGGCTGCGCGTCAAGACGCTTGACTTCCTCAAGGAGTGGCTCCCTGACCACGGCATCAGGAGACTGCCCACGCACGAGTACGAGGCCTTGATGAAACGCAATGACGAGCGCTTCGTCGAGGAAACGTGGAAGACCGAGATGGGCGAGGGATGTTTCGAGATGTACGCGCGCATCTGCCCGGCCTTCCTTTCTGAACTCGCCGCGCTCGGCGTCCACCACCGCATGGGCGGCTACATCTTCGAGAACGGCGCTGAGAAGCACTCGATCGCCGTCTTCGCGCACGGCGGCTCGCTGAATGTCCTGCTTTCGTTCCTGCTCGGTCTCCCGCCCTTCCCGCTCGGGCGCTTCCAGTTTGCGCTGACGGGCATCGCCATGCTCAGGTTCAAGGAGCGGAAAGGCATCCACTATCCCTCGCTCGTCATCCCCGCGCACCACGCCAGCGGCGGCGGCAGGTAAGCCGCCGATCCCGCATGCGAGACCGGCAGGTGTGTTCATGCCATTGCGGGCGCGCTACGAACACGCACGCGCTCGTGGGACGCCGTCGGGCGTTATTGCCGCCACGCCCGGATACCGGTGATAAAACGGTATATCATTGACATTTCGGCGTTGATATGGTATACTGTTCCCGTACCTGCGGTGGCGGCCCGGCCGCACCGAACCCTGGCAACCCTCGTGATGGAGTATGGACCCATGAACACCACCTTCCTGAAACGCATCCTCCTGGCTTGCACCGTCATGACGCTCGCCGCCGGCGCGGCAAAGTACGTTGATCCGCTGAACGGCGATGACGCCAACGACGGCTCGATCGCCGCGCCGTGGAAAACGCTCGTCAAGATCCATAACCTTGCCGACACGGTGTATATCTCTGACTCCGCCGTGTGCTACTTCGGCGACACGCACGACCGCATGCCGCAGGACGTGACACTGCGCCCGTGGGGCAGCGCCCGTCCAACCGTTATTGTCAGCAACCGGACGGGCACCGCGGCGATCTACCTGAACAGCGCCGCTGCGCAGGCCATCCACGCCTTCGACATCAAATGGACCGTGGCATCCGACTACGCGGGCATCATCTTCTACGGCCGGCTCGGCGCGCGGACGATCGAGGTGGTGAACTGCGAGTTCGACATGACGGGCAGCGTTGCCGCGGCCCGCCGGTTCCACCTGCGCAACACGGGCCTGCTCTTT
>JAAYZF010000421.1 GCA_012514975.1 bacterium | reverse complement strand
ACGGCAACACCGCCAGATGCCGTGCCCCGCTCGCCCGAAGGGGCACTCGCCTCCGGCGCATCGCGGCGTTGGCGCAGACCGGCCATATGCCCGATATGGCCGGTCTGCCCCGCCTTGCGCTGCATCCAGATTCGAGTGCCCATTCCATCGCTTTTCCGTGAAAGCAGGTACTAGGCACGGGCGTTGAGCCCGTGAGGCAGGCGACTATATGTTCACTCTTGTCACCGATTACCAGCCGCAGGGCGACCAGCCGCGGGCGATCGAGCGGCTCTCGGCCGGCGTTGCGCGCGGGCGGAAGCACCAAGTGCTGCTTGGCGTCACCGGCTCGGGCAAGACGTTCACGATGGCGAACGTCATCGCGGCGAGCAGCAAGCCGACGCTTGTGCTCGCTCCGAACAAGACGCTTGCCGCGCAATTGTTCGCCGAGTTCAAGACGCTGTTCCCGCACAATGCCGTCGAGTACTTCGTCTCGTACTACGACTACTACCAGCCTGAAGCGTATATTCCGCGCACGGACACGTACATCGCGAAGGACGCCTCGCGCAACGACCTGATCGACCGGCTGCGCCTGTCGGCGACGCGCTCGTTGATCACGAGGCCGGATGTGATCGTCGTGGCGAGCGTGTCGTGCATCTATGGCATCGGCAAGCCCGAGACGTACAAGGCGCTCAAGCTTTCCGTCGCCGTGGGCGACGAGCTCGAACGCAGCGTGTTCCTGCGCAGGCTGGTCGAGATGCAATACCAGCGCAATGACGTCGGCTTCACCCGCGGGACGTTCCGCGTGCTGGGCGACACGATTGACATCCTGCCCGCGTACGAAGACAACCGGGCCATCCGCCTTTCCCTCTGGGGCGACGAGGTTGCCGGCATAACGATGATCGACCCGCTCACGGGCGGCGAGATCGAGAAACTCGGCACCGTATACCTCTATCCCGCCACGCACTACGCCGCGACGTACAAGACAGTGCAGGAGGCCGCGGAACAGATTGCCGGGGACCTTGATGCGCGGCTCGGAGAGCTGCGCGCGGCGGGCAAACTGCTCGAAGCGCAGCGGCTCGAACAGCGCACGCGGTACGACATGGAGATGATGCTCGAAATGGGCTACTGCTCGGGCATCGAGAACTACTCGCGCTATCTTGACGGCCGCCGGCCGGGCGAGCCGCCGTTCACGCTGCTTGACTACTTCCCCGACGACTGGCTGCTGATCATCGATGAGAGCCACATCAGCGTCCCGCAGCTCGGCGGCATGTACAAGGGCGACCGGTCGCGCAAGACAGTGCTTGTCGAGTATGGGTTCCGCCTGCCCGCGGCGCTGGACAACCGGCCGCTGCAATTCGATGAATTCCGCGAACGCGTCCACCAGATACTCTACGTGTCGGCGACGCCGGCCGAGTACGAAACCAGCCAGGCGCGCGCCGAGGCGCCGGGCGAACCGGTGGTCGAGCAGATCATACGGCCGACCGGCCTGATCGACCCCGAGGTCGAGCTGCGCGACGCGAACACGCAGGTGCAGGACTCGATCAGCGAAATCCGCCGGCGCGTCGCGAGCGGCGAGCGCGTGCTCATCACCGTGCTCACCAAACGCATGGCGGAGGACTTGACGGCCTACCTGGCCGATGCGGGCGTGAAGGTGAAATATCTGCACAGCGACATCGACACCATCGAGCGCGTCGAGATCATCAAATCGCTCCGCGCGGGCGAGTGCGATACGCTCGTGGGCATCAACCTGTTGCGCGAGGGGCTTGACCTGCCCGAGGTGTCGCTCGTGATGATCTTCGATGCGGACCGCGAGGGATTCCTGCGTTCCGAGCGCTCGCTGATTCAGACCATAGGGCGCGCCGCGCGCAACGTGCACGGCAAGGTGATCCTCTATGCGCGCGGTGCGACGCCCGCGATCGAACGCGCGGTGAGCGAGACGAACCGCCGGCGCGCACTGCAGGATGCGTACAACACGCGGCACGGCATCACGCCGCAGTCGATCGTCAAATCGCTTGACAGCGTGCTCGATTCGATCTTCGAGAAAGACTACGTCGAGGCGGAGGTCGATCCGATCGAGCAGGTCATTCGCACATCACTCGAGGCGCGTGCCCTGCATGAACGCGCAAGGAAACAACAGCGGAAAGGACGGCAGGCCGCTCGCTGAGCTCATGTTCGGCGTCGGCTTCACGATGCTCCTCGCGCAGATCCTTCTCATGCGCGAGGCGGGCGTGTGGCTGCGCGGAAACGAGTTTGTCGTCGCATGCATCCTCGGCGTCTGGCTCGCGTGGGTTGCGGCAGGCACGGCGGCAGGCTATGCCCTCAGCTCACTTCCCCGTGCGCGGCACGGCGGCGCGCGGCACGATGCCGCGGTACGCGACCGCATGCCGCCGGCGGTCGCCCCTGCATGGCGCCTTGCGATTGTGTTCTGGTGGCTGTCAGTGGCGGCATCGCTGGCCATCCTGATCGCCCTGCGCTGCTTCTGGGCATGGACATCGGGGATGGCCGGGCATGCCTTCAACCTCGGGCGCGCGGCGTACATGGCGTTGCTTCTCACCGCGTTGCCGTGCCTTCTGGGCGGCGCGGCGGCAGGAGCGGCGGCGCGGCTGCTCGAACATGTGCCGGGCAGGACGGTTGCGTGGCTGTACCTCTGGGAGACTCTGGGCGCGTGCACGGCGGGGCTTGCATCGACATTCATCCTGATCCCGGCCGGGAAGTGGTGGTTCACGCTGGCGTGCCTGCCCGCCGCGCTGCTCGCCTTGCGCGGCCTGCGGCAGCGCCGCCTTGCGCCCGCCGGTCTTGCGCTGGCGCTGATGGCTGCCGGGCTCGCCTGCAACGGCGCGTTGCAGCGTTACGCGGACGCCATGGCATCGCGCCTGCTCGGCGCCACGATCGTTCTGAACCATGATGCCCCCCGCGTGCGTCTCACGGTGACACGCCGGCATGGCGAGACTGCGTTCTTCTTCAACGGCAGGCTGGCGGGTTCGAGCGTCGCGCGCGAAAACGCCGAGGAGCTTGCATCGTATGCGTCGCTCGCCGCGCACGGCCATGGGCGCGCGTCAGTCATCGGCTTCCCGTACAACGGCCTCGTGCGCGAGCTTGCCGCGCGCGCGGCATGGGTTGACGTGATCGATCCCGAGGCGGAGCTGCTGGCCGGCATCGCGCCGCACCTGCGTGCCGAGGATGCGCGCGCGCTGACGCAGCCGCACGTGCGGGTGCTCGAGCAGGACCCGCGGGCATGGTTCCATGCGTGCGCGAAGAATGCCGCGCGTGGGACGCCGGGCTCGAACGGCTATGACATCGTGATCATCGATGCCGGCGTGCCGGATTCTTATGCGGCCGCGCGGTTGTACTCGGAGCAGTTCTACCGCGATGTCCGCGAGGCCCTCGCCCCGGGGGGCGTGGTGATGGTGGTCCTGCCGGGCAGTGCGGGATATGTGCCGGACGATCTGGCCCGGCTGCTCGCGAGGGCAAGGAACACGCTGGGCGGCGTGTGCGGCAATGCGACGCTGATCCCGGCGACATCGGCGCTGCTGTTCGCGCGAAAGGGGCCGGCGGTGAGTGATGATCCTGCCTGGTGGCTCGAACGGTCAGGAACGAACATGCCGGGCCCATGGTTCAGCCCGGCTTTGCTGCGCGACCATCTCAATCCCTATCGCGTCAACCAGTTTCGGACCGCGCTGAGCCGATTCGCGGCTGAGAAGCCGCAGCGCGACCTTGCGCCGCGGATGTACGGCGACGCGCTCAGGTATTACGAGGCGCGCTTCGCGCACGGGATTGGCGGCGTGCTGGCCTGGCTGTACGACTCGCCGCAGCGGGCTCTGGTGGTGACGTTCGCGCTGTTCACCTGCTGGGCGCTTGCGGCGCAGACATGCGCGTTTGGCGCATGGCGGCGCACGCAGCTTGCGCTGACGGGAGCTGCCGTGGCGATGGCGGGGCTGACGAGCGAGCTGTTGGTGATCGCGCGGTTTGTCGTGGTGCGCGGCAGCCCGTACCACGAGCTGGGCGTGCTGTTTGCGGCATACATGCTTGGCCTGTCGCTCGCCGTGTACGAATGTGGGCGCAGGCGGCCGCTCGGCGGGCCTTCAGGCCTGCTGGGGCCGGCAGGGGCGCTCTGCCTGGTGCTCTGCGCGGCCACGATGCTGCCATGGCCCGCCGGGCACACGGCGGCGCTGGCGGTCTCCGGCGTGTTCATCATGCTGTCGGGGTGCGCGTGCGGCGCCTGTTTCGCCCTGCTCGCCGCGCGGGCACGGGAGACGCGCGGGGGCGGCGCGACGCTCTACGCGGCGGACGTGGCGGGCGCGATGGCCGGCGCCGCGCTGTTCAGCATCGTGGTGCCGCCGGTGCTGGGGTTCCAGGTATTGGCGCTGATGCTGAGTGTGCTGGTGGTTGTCGTGGCGCTGGTATGGGGAAGGCGTTGAGGGACGAAAGGGACCAAAGGGACAGAAAGGACGAGGCGCGCCCCCCGACCCCAGAACCACAACTCCCAACTATCAACTATCGACCATCGACTTTAAAGAGAAAACCCCGCCCGGTTGTCCGAGCGGGGTTTTCTTGGCATATCGTCAGAAGCTGATCAAGAGATCGCCCTTGATTTCGATAAGCTCACTGTTCACGTTCCAGTCCTCCAGCGCTCATACAGGGGCTGGGCAGCCGCACGTAGCTCCCTCTCCGCAGTGGACGCCGCCGGTAAGGTCGACCTGAAAGTGGTTCCGAAATGCAGAATCATATCAGTTTACCTGTCACGGCGCCCGCGATACGCTTCGCTACAGAAGGCCGTCCGTACTGCATGGGCGTGTGGATACAACAGGCGGTCGCGGCGCGACCGGTCTGTCGACTGTACTGTATTCTGTGATCACCACGTGGGCAGCTCACGGCAAATTGAACGCTATCTCATCACCTCCTTAACTGCCAGCATTATAAGCTGCCTGCGGTGCGGTTTTCAAAAGATCAATGTGCAATGCCTGAACAGAGGCCGTGAACTGCCGCCATTCATTGTTGCGGATATACTATACCACAAATCTCCCCGTTTGTCAAGTATTTGTGATTTTCGGCTCGCAAGACCCACTCGGATGTGTCCGCGACAGTTCACGCGCCCCACTTGCGCCGCCGCGCGGGCAGTGGTACAATATGCGCATTGGAGACAAGATGAACATCACCGGCACGTTTCTCGACGAGATCACGCACGACATCCCCTCGGCCAACTGGGGCGAACGCGAATGGGCAGCCGATTTCGATGCGATGAAGTCGATCGGCATGGATACCGTCATCCTCATCCGCGCAGGGTACCGCGACCGCGCGACGTTCAACTCGCGCGTGCTGGCGGCCGAAGGGGCGATGCGCCCGGCCTACGCCGATCTTGTCCGCCTGTTCCTGGAGAATGCCGGGCGGTGCGGGATGGATTTCTACTTCGGGACGTACGATTCGGGCGTACACTGGCGCGAAGGCAGACAGGAACGCGAGCTGGACATCAACCGCCGGTTCACCGAGGAGGTGGCGGAGCGCTATGCCGCCCATCCGGCGTTCCGCGGCTGGTACATTTCGCACGAGATCAACGCGTTTGACGACCGGGTGATGACGCTGTACGAGCGGCTTGCCCGCCACCTCCGCGCGCTGAAGAGCGTGCCGATACTGATGTCGCCCTATGTACGCGGAAGGAAGCAGTTTGCCGACGCGATCACGCCCGGGCAGCATGAGAAGGAATGGGCGCAGGTGCTTGCGCGGCTCGAGGGTCTTGTGGACATCGTGGCGTTCCAGGACGGGCAGGTGGAATTCGGCGAGCTGCCCGAGTATCTGGCGATCAACAAGCGCCTCGCCGAGGCGCACCATATCCGCTCATGGTCGAATGTCGAGACGTTCGAGCGCGGCATGCCGATTGATTTCCTGCCGATCAACTGGCAGAACCTGCGGTACAAGCTCGATGCGGCGGCAAAGGCGGGCGTGGAGAAGGTCATCACGTTCGAGTTCTCGCATTTCATGAGCCCGAACAGCGTGTACCCATCGGCGCGCAATCTATTCAACCGCTATTGCGAGTGGCTCTATGAATCCCCGGCTCATCAAGGGACTGCGTGAGACGTACCGGCGCGAGCTGTTCGAGAGCGTCGTTCCCTTCTGGGAGCGT
>JAAYZF010000420.1 GCA_012514975.1 bacterium | reverse complement strand
GCATCAGCGAGCCGGGCACAGGCGACATGGTGTCTGTGCGGTGGGATTTTGGCGACGGGATGTCGTCGAACTGGCTCGCCGTCGCACGCGGCAGTTGCACAACGTCAGTTGCGCATGCCTTCTGGTCCGGCGGCGAATTCGCTATTCGTTGCACGGTGAGGGACCAACATGGCGCGAGCAATTCTAGCTACGCGGTCGCGCTGGTCGATTCGTCGAACAGGCCGCCTGTGGCGATGATTGCAGTTGCCGGGGCAACGGGCCCTGTTGTTCACCTTCCCGGCATGACGGTGGACGTCGATCTCGACGGCCTGCACTCGACTGATGACTGGACGGCTGTCGGCGCAATGACGTTCGACTGGCGCGAGGATGTGGCAAATCCGGCCGGCCCGCTGCTCAGCCCTCACGCGCGCACGCAGCGTTCGTTGCGCATCACTGATTTTCCCTTGCCTGGCGTGTACCGTATCCATTTGGTCGTGAACGACGGCGAGTACAACAGCGCGCCGGCAACGGTCGAGTTCCGTGTGCCAGGGCTCTCGGGTCTCGTCCGGTCTGAAAACGAGAGCATGCTGCCGCTCTACGGCGTGCAGCTCTGCGTCACGAATCGCGCGACGGGCCGTGTTGACATCGAGTCAACCGATTTCGACGGCTGGTGCGCCCTTGATACCGGCGAAGGGGACAACATCGAGATCGCGCTCGAACGCAACGGTGCGCGCAAATGCGCAGTCACGAGCGTTGACCAGAGCGGGTCGGTCGGCCGCACACTGACGTTTCCCGCGCCGCTCTGCGCGTTCAGCGCGTGCGTTTCCGCCTACACGAATGCGACCGCGTATGCGCCGCTGCCGTATGCGGGCGTCGAGATCATTGTCGGCAATGAGATCGCCTTTGCCGGCTCGGCAGACTTGGACGGCGGGATTGCGGTGGGCGACGTGCCGGAGCTCTGGCCTCTCGGCCCGACGGTCAATTACCAGGTGCGCTATCAGAAGCCCGGGTACGAAAGCGCGCTGCTGCCATTACAGGTCGACCGGAATTGCGTGACGTGGCACCGGCCGGCTTTGCATCCTGCATCAGCGATCACGGCGACGGGCATTGTGGTCGGGCTTTCAAGCATGCCTGTCGAGGGCGCGAGTGTCGAGCTTGGCGCGGCGTTTCCGACGGTGATGACAGGGCCTGACGGCCGGTTTGTCTGTGCGGGGATCATGCCTGGGGCGTATTTGGCGCGTATGACCGCGCCTGGGTTCGTTCCGTCGTTCGCCACGGTCTCGATCCTTGATGGGCAGGAGCCGCAGCAACTGACGATCCGCGGCGGGACGTTCAGCGTGCATGGCGGCGTGTATGACGCGTACAGCCCCGGCCATCCGGTGAGCAATGTGCTGGTGAGCGTGCTTGACAGCCGCGGCGCGCCGCTGGCGTACGCATGGTCGAGCGACATTGGTTACTACGACATCACTGTGGTGCGCGGCGCGCGGCGGTTGCGGTATGATGCGGACGGCTACGAGCCGCAGATCATTCCGCTCGATGTCCAAAGCCATGTGCGCCAGGACGTGTTCCTCGAGACGCCGGAGCCTGCGGCTGCATATGCAGTGCTTGCATTCATCCTTGCGCGCCGCAGTGCAAAGTCAAAGTGAGAGTGGCCGAGGCTATGCCTTGGAAAGTTGAAGCTAAAGTCAGAGTCAAAGTAAGTGGAAGTGAGAGTAAGTAGAAGTAGCTCAAACAGCCAATGATGCATCCCACTGAATACGCAGTTGGGCGCGCAGTATCGCTCCATGGCCTTGCCAGACGCTGCAGGCTTTGGCTGCAGAGCGCATGCGCCAGATGTAAGCGGCTTGATCGGCCACTTTCACTCTTACTTTCCAAGGCGCAGCCTCGGCCACTTTCACTCTCACTTTCACTTTCACTTGTCAGATCGGCAATCGTCCTGCTCTTTGTTTCGAACGCGTCAGCCATTTCCATCGCGCCGCAGACGATCGACACGGGCACGCCGAATCTGACGACCGCCGTGATGCTCACCACGCCCGATGCGACAAACACTCGATGGACTGCATGGACTGAACTGGGCAGTGCGCCGGTGTGGTGTGAACTGGGCGTTACCAGCGGCGTCATCTCCGCCTCGACGCCCAACGCGATCCCGCTGACCATCCGGCGCGACCGGCTGGTTGCGATCGGCACGTATACCGGGCTCGTCATCGCCGCCGCAGGCTCGCAGGCGGCGACGGCCACGGTGATCACCGCGGTCACGCTCACCGAGCGCGGCATCCGCGCGCGCATTCATGCTGACGACCGCGCGTATGCGGGCAGGCCGTTCAGGGTTGACGCGCGGTACAGCCAGGGCTTCAGCCTCGCGTTCTTCTAGTCAACCAACGACTATTCCGGCGGGCCGATCCCTTCGCATCCGCTCTCGAGCAATGCGATTGACGACCTCACGTTCGACGAGCCTGACGAGCTTCTCCTCACCCTGCATGCGACGGACGGCCATGGGAACAGCGATGTCGACTCGCGCATGCTTCGCGTGTGGAACTCGGCGCCGAGCGTGGATGCCAACGGGCCGTATTCCGCCAATGTCGGCGATACGGTCACCGTGGTCGCAACAGGCAGCGACCCGAACCCGGATGAAAAGCTGATGTATGCCTGGCAGTTCGACCCGCCTGACGGGCCGTTCACCCCGCTCGACCCGTCGCCCACGGCAACGTTTGTCTGGGCGCGCAGTTACAACTCGTACATCGTGTGCGTAGTGTCAGACACCTGGCCCGGCGCGGTGGGCACGTACAACGGCCCGCTGGGCGGCCAGGGCATTGCGCATGTGAACGTGACGAACCAGCCGCCGATCGCGTTGCTCTCTTTCGCCACGAACAGCCCGTGGGCGGCACTGCAATCGAGCCATGTGCTCGACGTTGACCGGATTCCCGCGACGAACATCTCGCTCAGGGCGCAGATCAGCGATCCTGATGCCCAGCCCGGCAGGCTCATGGTCGAATGGCGCGAGGATGCGGCGAACCCGGTCCAACGCCTGATCGGCGATGCCGTGCGGACGAATCTCGAGATCGCCCTCGGCCCGCTTGGCGTGCCGGGAGAGTATGCATTCGAGGCGGTGGCGTTCGATGGCGAGGCGCGCGGCGCGCCTGCGCGCATAACCATCACCGTGCCGGGCGTTGCGGTTAATGTTGTTGCGGGGGAGTTCCAGGCGCCCGTGCCTGTCTGGGGCGTGTACAGCTCGGTGAATCCCGCCAACACGAACATCTTCGGCATCCATGACGATACCGAAGCCACGAGATCGGACTTCGATGGATGGCTCTCGCTCGACCGCGCAGCCAATGCGCAGGCGTTTGTCGAGCTCGAGCGCACGGCCAACGGCGATGACGTCCGCGTGCAGTACACGTTCACGAACACACTGTACAATGGCCGGCTGCGCTACCAGACACTCGCGTTCCCAGTGAAGACTTATCCGTATTCCGCGCGCGTGCTTGGCGCGGCTGATGCGGACGTGACGATGGTGATGCATCCGGGCGTGCGCCTCGACGGCCAGTGCAATTCCGAAGGCATCTTTTCGTTCGGCAATCTTGTGAAGGCGCTGCCTGTTGACAATCCGACGAGCGACCTGCATTTCATCGTGATGAAACAGGGGAGGAAATCGCTCTGCATCCGCAAGCCGCTGTTCGCGCTGACAGGAAGCCCTG
>JAAYZF010000419.1 GCA_012514975.1 bacterium | reverse complement strand
CGGCGCTCCGCCGCCCCTCGATCGTCCCGGAGTCGTCCGAGCCCGCTGACCGTCCGCGCAGGCCTGCCAGCGCCGATGACGACGTGCCCGGGCTTGACCGCATCCTTCCGTCAATGAGATCAGACGAGCCGGACGGCGGGTTCGACGCCCGGATCGACAACAAGGTCTACATCAACGACGACAACCGCCTCGCGCTGTCAGTGCTGCAGTTCTGACGCCGGGGAGGGAACGAAGCGGGCCGGTTCGGATGAACCGGCCCGCTTCGTTCAGTCGTCAAACGTGAAGGTCTTCCCGTTCTTCTCCCACCATCTCTGCCATTGCGATCTCAGCGAGAAATCCTCGCCGGTGAGCACCTCGAGATTCAGCAGCGCGTTCTCGCGCACGTCGGGAAACCTGCTCGACAGCCGCTTCACAAGGATCGTGATCGTCTCCTTGTGCTCGATGTCCATCAGGATGTCCATGATCGCCTCGCGCACATCCTCGTCCGGATAGTCCACGCAGTAGTCAAGCGCGGGCAGCAGCGGAACCAGCTTCCCGCCGTCGATGAGGGAAATATTGTCGAGCACGGCCTCCATGATGGGCGTGCTCTGATGCCTGCGGAGCAGGCGGTTGTATGCGGCAAGCGTCTCGGGCGAGCCGCGGTCGAGTTTCGACAGCAGATCCAACGCCGCAACGACTTCCTGCTCGTTCGTGCATGAGAGCCGCGCAACGAGACGCGCCACCGCCGCCGTCCGGTTCAGCTCCGCGTCCGCCGATGCGTTCGTGGCGGCGCCGCATGGCACGTTCGTGGCAATGGCCCCGGCCAGCGCGTTCGTGGTGATCACCGTTCCCGTTGCGGCGTGTGTCGCCGCCGCAACGAATGCCGTCATCAATGCTGCCGCAATGGTCATAGCCGTCCCGTTCGGGTGAATCATCAGCCACTATTGTATCCTAAAATGGATTCCCAGCGCAAGAATTGGTACAATAGCATAGTGAGTACAGGCACCCGTAGACCTTGCCGAGGGGGCAGCGCATGCAGCGTACAATGATGGCGGTGCTCGCGGTGCTGACCGCGGTGTTCGCGGCCGTGTCGGCGCTTCAGTGGCAGGCGGTGCGCATCGCGCGGCGCGACGGCGCGGCAGACAGCGAGGCGTTGCGCGCGGCGCTCGTGCGCGAAGCGGCACTCAGCAACGAGCTCGCCGCCGTTCGTCGCGCGGGCGGGCCGGCAGCCGTGCCAAGCGAGACGCAGGAGGCGATCAACTACCTGTCGGGCCGCGCGGCGCTCGTTGCCGCGCCCGAGCTGGCCGACACTCTCCGCCACGAGTTCCGCGGATCGCATGTCCGCTCGGCGTACGGCGGCTTCCTCGACGCCCTCCTGCTCGATGCGTCCGAGCGCGAGGAGATCGAACGGCTGATCGTCGAGCGCATGCTCGCACGCGCGCTGCCGCGGACCACACTCGCCCGCGTCGGCGTTCCGCCCGCCGAACGCGAGGCGGCCATCGCGAAGATCAAGGCCGACCAGGCCGGCATCGACGCCAGGATCTCCGCCCTCCTCAACCGCGACGACCGGGAACGCTACGCAGCATTCGTCGCGATGGAACGGTTCCGCCTCATCGCCAGTTGGTTCAACTTCGACCTGCTGCTGAAAGGAAAACAGACGCTCAGCACCGTGCAGGCCGAGCGCCTTGCCTCGGCGCTCTCCGCGGCGGATGCATGGGCGCGGGCGCAACCGGGCTTCGTGGACTTCGAGTTCATCGCCCCCGAGGAGATCACCGACACGGCAGTTGACACATTCACCAGGCAGGAGCGCGCCGCTGATTCCCGCGCGCTCGGCGAGGCACGCGCGTTCCTCACCGGGGAGCAGACGGCGGCGCTCAGCGCCTATATGGCATCGATCCAGGAGTCGAACGAGGCGCGGTTGCGCCTCACGGCGCGCGTGCTGCATCCGGACGCGGCGCCTGCTGCCGCCGATGCGGAAGAGTAGCGAGTAACTTCATCACGCTGTTTCATGAAAGAACCCACAGAACGTTTCCATCACCAGCTCGCCGCGGGCCAGCCGCGCGAGTCGTGCGGCGTGTTCGGCATCCACGGCCATCCCAGGGCGTCCGAGTTGGCGTTTTTCGGCCTTTATGCCCTGCAGCATCGCGGCCAGGAGAGCGCCGGCATCGTCGCCCGCGGGCCTGACGGGCTCGTTGGCCACAACGGCATGGGCCTCGCCGGCGATGTCTTCACGCCTGACATCCTGAAGCGCCTTGACGGCTCGGCGGCAATCGGCCATGTGCGCTACTCGACCACCGGATCGAGCAACGTCAAGAACGCCCAGCCCATCCTTGTCGATTATGCGCGCGGCCAGCTCGCCGTGGGGCACAACGGCAACCTGGTGAACGCCGTTGCGCTGCGCAAGGAGCTCGAGGACTGCGGCTCGATCTTCCAGTCGACCACGGACAGCGAGATCATCGTCCACCTCATGGCCAGGCCGTTCAACGGGACGTTCGAGCAGGCGCTCGCCTATTCGGTGCAGCGGCTGCACGGCGCGTTCAGCCTCGTCATGCTGACGCGCGACGTCCTCGCCGGCGTGCGCGATCCGCATGGCATCCGGCCCCTTTCGATCGGCATCCTTGACGGCGCGTATGTCCTTTCGTCCGAGACATGCGCGTTCGACCTCGTCGGCGCAAAGTTCGTCCGCGACGTCGAGCCGGGCGAAATCGTTTTCATCAGCGACAAGGGCATCCAGTCCGTCAAATATGCCCCGCAGGCGCGCAAGGCGCTCTGCATCTTCGAGTACGTCTATTTCGCCCGCCCGGACAGCGTGATTGACGGCAGGCTCTGCCACCTCGTCCGCAAGGAGCTCGGCCGCGAGCTCGCACGCGAGTTCCCCGTCAGCGCGGATGTCGTCATCGCCGTGCCCGACTCGGGCAGCAGCGCCGGCCTCGGCTTCTCGGAGGAAAGCGGCATCCCGTTCGACTTCGGCTACATCCGCAACCATTATGTCGGCCGCACGTTCATCTCGCCCTCGCAGGTCGACCGCGACATGAAGGTGAAGGTCAAACTCAACCTCATGCCCGCCATGGTGAAGGACAAGCGCGTCGTCATCGTTGACGACTCGATCATCAGGGGCACCACGACCTTCTCGCGCATCATCGAGCTCAAAAAGGCAGGCGCGAAAGAAGTCCATCTCCGCATCAGCTGCCCGCCCACGCGGTTCCCATGCTACTACGGCGTCGATTTCCCCTCGCAGGAAATGCTCATCGCCGCGCGCCATACCATCGCGGAAATCGCGCAGTATTTGAACGTCGATTCCCTTGGCTATCTCAGCCTTGATGGCATGGTGAAGGCGTGCGGCGGCGGCACCCACTTCTGCCGCGCATGCTATGAGGGCGGGTATCCGGTTCCCATCGAGGAGCCATCGCAGAAGGATATCATGGAGCGCGCGCGCCGGATGCGCGAACGGGAACGCCCCGCCGGCGTCGCCGAAGCGTACGTGAAACAGTCTTCGCTTCCTCAACAGGCGAAGACTGCGGCGACTGCACAGCAGGCTAAGACCGCGGCGACTGCGCAGCCGACGGTCGACGCCGCATCCGCGGTGGCGCCCACACGGGCCGCGCCAAAGCCGCGCAGGAGGAAAAGGAAGGACGAGCCGGCTGCCCAGACACCGGCTGAGGAAAAAGCGGCAGTACTCACGCCCGAACCGCAGGCGGAACGCCATGCTGACAAGCCCGCGAAGAAGCGGAAAGGCACTTCGAGCGAACCCGATCTCTTTGGCTGATCCCTCGTAGACGAGGATCGCCAATCGTCATTCCCGGGCTGCCGGTTGACAACGAACCGTTCACCGTTGCCCGTTGACCCTTAACCTCCGTCATCACACCGCCATGCGCTACACCAAACTCGGCCGCACAGGCCTCAAGGTAAGCAGCCTCTGCCTCGGCACGATGAACTTCGGCCCGCAGACGGCTGAAAAGGACAGTTGCGCCATCATGGACCGCGCGCTCGACCATGGCATCAACCTCTTCGACACCGCCAATGTGTACGGCTGGAAAAAGGGCGAGGGAGTCACCGAGCAGATCATCGGCCGCTGGCTCGCCCAGGGGGGCGGCAGGCGCGAGAAGATCGTTCTTGCCACCAAGGTCTACGGCTCGATGGGCGACTGGCCCAACCAGGGCAGGCTCTCCGCCTACCATATCCGCCGCGCATGCGAAGACTCGCTCACCCGGCTGAAGACAGACCACATCGACCTCTACCAGATGCACCATGTCGACCGTGACACGCCGTGGGATGAGATCTGGCAGGCAATGGAGCAGCTCGTCCGCGAGGGCAAGGCGATCTACACCGGCAGCAGCAATTTCGCCGCGTGGAACATCGCGCAGGCGCAGGCCGCGGCGCAGAGACGCAATTTCCTCGGCCTCGTCTCCGAGCAAAGCCTCTACAATCTCAATGCGCGCATGATCGAGCTCGAAGTCATCCCCGCGTGCAGGGCCTATGGCCTTGGGCTGATTCCCTGGAGCCCGCTTGGCGGCGGCCTCCTCGGCGGCGTGCTGAAGAAGGCGAAGCAGGGGAGGCGCTCGGAAAAATGGATGCAGGAACGCCTGGCAAAGAACCGCACGAAGATCGAAGCCTACGAGAAGCTCTGCGCGAAAATCAAGGAAGCCCCCGCCGACGTCGCGCTCGCATGGCTGCTGCACAACCCCGCTGTCACCGCGCCAATCATCGGGCCGCGCACCGCCGCGCAGCTTGACGGCTGCCTGCGCGCGCTCGAGGTGAAGCTTTCCCCGGACACGCTCGCGAAGCTCGACACCTTGTTCCCCGGCCCGGGCGGCGAAGCGCCTGAAGCGTACGCGTGGTGAAGAAATGACTCATGCGCGACTCGGCCGCTCCGGCCTCTCGATCAGCCGCCTCTGCCTCGGCACGCTCAACTTCGGCCCCGAGACGAGTGAAGCGGACAGCTTCGCCATCATGGACCGCGCGGCCGAGCTCGGCATCAACTTCTTCGACACTGCCAATGTCTACGGCTGGGAAGAAGGCAAGGGCGCGACTGAAACCATCATCGGCAACTGGCTCGCCCAGGGCGGCCGGCGCGACAGGATCGTCCTTGCGTCCAAGGTTTTCATGCAGACGGGCGACGGGCCGAACGACGGCGGGCTCTCCGCGTACCATATCCGCAAGGCGTGCGACGATTCGCTCACGCGCCTGCGCACCGACCATATCGATCTCTACCAGATGCATCACATCGACCGCGCGGCGCCCTGGGAGGAGATATGGCAGGCCATGGAAACGCTCGTCCGTCAAGGCAAAATCCTCTATGTGGGCAGCAGCAATTTCGCCGGATGGCATATCGCGCAGGCTCAGGCCGCTGCTGCCGCGCGCAATTTCATGGGCATCGTTTCCGAGCAGGGCCTTTACAGCCTGTGCTATCGCCACTCCGAGCTCGAAGTCATCCCGGCCTGCCGCGCGCATGGCGTTGGTTTTCTGCCGTGGGGAACACTCAACCGCGGGTTCCTCGCCGGGAGTGGCGCCAGGAGACATCGTGGACAGAAAGCGACGGAACGGCTGAAACGCGAGTACGAACGCTTCGGCGGCAGGCTCCCGGCGTATGTCGCGCTGTGCAGGGAGGCAGGGGAGTCGCCTGCCGATGTTGCATTCGCGTGGACGCTGCACAATCCCGCCGTCCCGGCAGTCATCATCGGCCCGCGCACGATCGGGCAACTGGAGAGCAGCCTTCACTGCCTCGACATAAGGCTCGACGAATCCCTGCTGGTGAAGCTCAATGAACTCTGGCCCAGCCCCGGCGGTGAAGCCCTGGAGGGTCACCGTCCCCGGTGACCGGGCGAGCTGGAATGATGGAATGGTGGAATGATGGAATGGTGGAATGATGGAATGGTGGAATGATGGAATGG
>JAAYZF010000418.1 GCA_012514975.1 bacterium | reverse complement strand
TGCATCCATTCACTGGGGTGGGCCACTGCCCCCGCGCGTACCATGTTCAGTTCGACATAGCAGAGGCAGCGCAGCAGGTGTGTGCCGCTCTCAACCGCGGTCGCATGGTAACGATCCTCCCAGTATGCGCCCGTGCGGTCCTTCCTGGTGTTGTACTCCTGCGCCATTCTGCCTTGGAGCAACTGCATGGCACGGGGAATCGCACGGGGAATCGAGCCATCTTCCTTGTCGCGCACCACCAAGTGGATGTGATTGCACGTTATGCAGAACGTCAGCACGGTGAGGTCGTGGCGCTTGACCGCCTCGAACAGCCAGTGCCTCCAGCGTTCACGATCGCGCGAGAAGCGTAATAGATGCGCACGCTCGTGGCAGCGATGGGTGAGATGCCAGATTCCGCCTGGTATGATGTACCTGTTAGCTCTCGGCATGGTGCCTCCTGATCGTTAGAAGGTCATTTTTGGGCCAAAAAACAGGCTTCTAAGGCCCAAAACAGCCTGTTTTCTGCACTTAACATCCTCTGTATCAGTATGTTGCCGTGGTCCGACCCCTCGTTAACCTTGTCGTACTCGCCGTACGGGGCGATCGCGTTGTACTCGCCGCTGCCTGGCGGGCCCGGATGACCTCGTTTGACAAGATGCTGGTCGAGCCGGATGCCGCCGCCGAGTTGCGTGCCGTACAGATACGAACCGCCCGCGGATTCGAACAGCTTCTGCAAGCGCTGCAGCGGCAGGTTGCGCGTCAGGCTGTTGCCAAGATGATAGACCTTGAGATTCGTTCCCGGCGGCGGCGCGGACACGGTTGCGGCGGCCGTCAGGCAGCCGGCGCATGCGATCAGGGCCAGACACGCGGATAGGGGAGTGCGGTGTGCGTTCACTAGGTGCTCCTTGGTGTGCATGTGAATGCAGTTTCGCGCAGTCTTGCTCATCGCCATCTCTTGCCGCACACAACAAGCCAGTCGCGACCCGCGGGCGTTTCGATGGCATGATCGCTGACATCAAGCTCGCGCACCTCATCACCCGTCTCAGGATCGATGAGGCGAACCGGGGGCTGCAATCCCGCATCGGGCTTGAAGCGCATGATGCCGCCGCATGGCGTGTAGATTACCGTCGTGCCATCCGCCGTGCGGCCCACAGCGACAAACGTGCTCACATTGGCATCGCCCGGTTGCTCCGCAAGAATCTCCTGGCACGGTTTCAGCGTCGCCCAGTCAAGCCGCTCGAAGATGCCGCGCATCACGGTCATGCAACGAATCCCGGGCGTGTCGAGGCCCGTGCGCCAGGGAGGCACTGCATCGCGATGCCAGCCGCTGTGGCCTTCGCTCGGGCCGGTCGTCGCGTTCCAGTTCCAGATCGCGTCATGCCCGTACGTGAGCCCGGCGGTCGGGCTGACGAGCATGCTCCAGTACGCGGCGCGGCGGACGTGGTATGCGGTGAACTCGGTTTTGTGCTGGTAGCCGTGGGCGGTCTCGTAATTCGGTTCCAGGTTGATCACCGGGCGCGGCCTCTCGCTCCGCCAGGCGGCCGCCGGCGGGCCCTTGACGAGCCAGCGCAGATGATCCTCGCCGTCGCCGTGGCCTGACTGGTAGCCGACAATGTCGTACCAGTCTTCATCGTCGAACACGGCGCCTATCCAGTTTTGCCCGCAGGGATGCAGGGTGACGAGCCGGTCATGGCCAACGCTGAATACCGCGCGGCCCATGCGCTTCCAGCGATCAACGCCGATCTCCTGGTAATTCCCGTCGCCGCCCAGCAGCCACACAACCTGGTACGCGTCATACCTGGATACGATGTACGATGCAACCCGCGTGGCATCCTCCTCGGACAGCTTGTATCCCGGGTCGGTCTTCAGCAGGCTCCACAACGCGACCGGCGCGGCGACGAGGCCGTGCTCGTTGACCATCGCGACCCGCTTGTCCAGCCGCTGGAAATACGCGGGGTTGATCCGCAGCGGAGTGCCTTCCACATACGATGCCTCGCCGAAATCGTCCAACGCGTCTCCGCGCCAGTTGCTCGAGACGTACTGGATGACGGTGAAGCGTTGCCGTGCGCGCGTTTCGAGGTACTCGCGCCAGTCATCGTCACCGCCGCGGATGACGCCGTTCCATGCCGTGTCGCCCAGCCAGAAGAATCGCGCGCCGTCCGTGTGCACTAGTGTGCGCCGGTCGGCGGACAACGTGAGCGGCCCATGCTGGTACAACGGGTTGCTCCCGCGATATTTCGTGCAGATGAACTCCTCGTCCGCGCGCTCGAGTCCGCGATCACCGCCCGCAAGGCAGCGTGTGCTCCAGCGCCACAGCCCCACCTCATCAGGGCTGAACCGGATGCGCCAGGTGCGCCCGCCATCCCAGAACGCGTGCACCGCGACGCGCCGCCCGCCGGGGCTGGTGAACGCTGCCTCGACAACGCACCCGCTGTCTGGATGCTCGTGGGTCCGCTCGCTCTGTAGCGTCAGATCGAGTACGCCATGGTTGTGGACGGAAATCATTGTTTCCCCTCGGGTTCCCATTTCAGTTCATGCAGCATGATCCCGCCAAAATCGCCAAGGTCGCTGCACAGCCACCGCCCCTCGTGCAACACCAGCTCGGGCGCCTTGACCGGCAGGATCGTCACAAGCTTGCCGTCATCGTTGACACCGAAGTGGTACGGCGTCAACGATCGGTAGACTGCCGTGTCGAATGTGATGGATGATGTGCGGAACAGGTAGTAGCAGCCATCAAGATGAATGACGAAGGGGCTCTCCGCCGCCACAGGGCCATTGCCCATGATGCCGCCTTCGTTCACGTTGATGTAGTCGCTCCAGTCGCGCAGGTCGGGCGACGTGCGCAGCATGACGAAGCTCCGCGCCGGATTCTGCCCCGTGGTGACGCACGAGTAACTGAACCACCGATCGCCGAACCGTGTGATCATCACATCGCGGCCGCCGTCGGGATACACGACATTCGAGCCATCCTTGTTCCACGCCACGCGCTCAAAGCTCCCGTCAGGTTTGCGTTCCATGACGCGGATGCTGCCTGAATGGTAGAAGCAGTACGTGCATCCGCCATCATGCACGAAGAACGGAGCGCCAATGGTTTCGTTGCCCGGTCTGACTGCCTCGCTCCACGCGGCGTCGGCACGGGCGGCAACGCCTTTCGGCTGCCATGCCTTGCCGTCGAACCCGCCACCTTTCCATGCGTACAGCAGACGGCCGCACGCGGTCCCGCGGATACACGCCCACAGCAGCCACGAGCCATCCGCTTCGTGCAAAAAGCCATGGTCCACCACGTGTTGGCGTCGCGGATCAGGCCCGGCGAGTTCACCAAGATCGGGCATCGGGCACAGCCGGTACGGCGTGACGGCGAGAACAGGCACGCGCGGCACGGCGTTCGGATCAGGTTGCGGATGACGAAGTGGATGGGGCATGTGTGGCTCCCGCTGGAGTATAGAGTATTCAGTGTTCAGTATTCAGCATTCAGTAACGACATCGCAAGGCCGAACGGCCCTGACAATGAGGGGGCCAAGGCTTTTCTGCGCAGTAATGATACCAGACCGGGGCATGGAGGTCAACGGAGAAACCTGTCGGCGCGCGTTGGAGGGTGGGCCGTACTCGGCCGCCGCCCGTGCGGCTTGGCCGCATGCATGCGCGGCAGGCGGGGATCCCGCAAGGCGGGATCCTCCAGCGCGCGGTCAAGACCGCGCATCGTGCGGCAGGCGGGAACGCCTGCCTTCCAAACGGCCCCGCTGAAGCGGGTACTCCCAACATGGACCGCCTTCAGGCCAGTCGCAGGCGTCGAGTGCACGCGCCGATGTTTGGAGTACCGCCTTCAGGCGGGCCGTTGCCGTTATTGCCGGCATGCGGATGCATGCCGTGGAGGGCGGCCGTACCCGGCCGCCGCGCATGCGGCTTGCCGCATGCGCGGCGGCAGGCGGGTATCCCGCAAGGCGGGACCGTCCAGCGCGCGGACAAGACCGCGCATCGTGCGGCAGGCGGGGACGCCTGCCTTCCAAACGGCCCCGCTGAAGCGGGTACTCCCAACATGGACCGCCTTCAGGCCAGTCGCAGGCGTCGAGTGCACGCGCCGATGTTTGGAGTACCGCCTTCAGGCGGGCCGTTGCCGTCATTGCCGGCATGCGGTGCATGCCGTGGAGGGCGGCCGTACCCGGCCGCCGCGCATGCGGGCCAGCCGCATGCATCCGCGGCAGGCGGGGATCCTGCAGGGCGGGACCCTCCAGCGCGCGGTCAGACCGCGCATCGTGCGGCAGGCGGGGACGCCTGCCCTCCAAAAGGCCCCGCTGAAGCGGGTACTCCCACCATGGACCGCCTTCAGGCCAGTCGCAGGCGTCGAGTGCACGCGCCGATGTTTGGAGTACCGCCTTCAGGCGGGCCGTTGCCGTTATTGTCGGCATGCGGTGCATGCCGTGGAGGGCGGCCGTACCCGGCCGCCGCGCATGCGGGCCAGCCGCATGCATCCGCGGCAGGCGGGGATCC
>JAAYZF010000417.1 GCA_012514975.1 bacterium | reverse complement strand
CGAAGGCGGAGAGCGGCGGGTACAACCTGCTCTACCACGCATCGACGCTCGACGGCGCGTTCACCAAGCCATTGCGTGTCCCCGCCAACGTCAAGTTCGAGTACGGCATCATGTCATCCGCCAATTTCAGCACGCTCACATTCCCGCCGGTCTACAGCGACAAGTCGATCAACTACACGAAGATCGAGTTTGCCCATTACTGCAACCAGGAACGCCTTTGGGATCGGGACGAAGACAAGCGGAAGCGCGACCGGTACATGAGCCACCAGGGGAATCCCAATCCTCTCAGGCCGCTGTATGTCACCGTGCGCTTCGACATGCGCGAGGATGTTGGGTCGTGGCAGTACGACATCCGCCGCACGTTCGACGTGGGCGCGAGCCCTGACAAGGCGGTGGAAGTGGATTTCACCACCCCGCCGAAGCTCGAGGTCGTTATTGTTGACTCGGCCTTCTCGCAGATGAAGAAGGGCGTGGTCGTTCTCCTCAACTACGGCGGCTCGCGTTCGAGCTCCACGGGGGACGGGTACATCGACAACCTCATCACCTGCAAGAAAGGCGGTTCGGAGCCCGAGGTGGAAATCGTCATCAAGAAGAAGGACGGCACCGTGTTCGCCACCGACCGCGAGAAATTCTCGGACGTCGGCTACCGGTCGCGCTCCGTTATCGAGGCGGCGCGTGAAAGGAAGACCGAGCAGGCGAAGTACATCGCGCGCATGCCCACCGAGGGCGGCACGGTCGAGGTCTCGCTTGATCTCGGCCCCATGTTCGGCGTGCTTACCGCATCGGCCGACTGCGCGCCGCTCTGATCACACCGGGCACGCAGGCCGGCATCAGTCAAATCCCGTCGCCGAGAACGCGCGTGTCGGCAGCGTGCCGTGCCAGATCAGCCCTGCGCCCGGCAGGCCCGCGCACGACTCCGCGCCAGGCGGCCGGTACTCGAAGCGGAACCGGTCGCTCCATTCGAACGACGGCGAGCTGGTGTCCAGGAGATCACGCAGCGGCACGGCAGACATGCCCGCATCTCCATTCGTCAGCGGCAACAGGTTCCAGTACGGGTCGGCGAACTCGACGTGGATCGAGCGCCACTCGCCGGTCTGCAGCACGAACACGTCGCGCGCCTGCGGCGCCGGCACTGCCCGCCCTTCGCCAGACCAGCGCCACCGCCCCCAATCCCACCGCGCATCGGGCAGAAGCGCCAGCGAACGCCCGCCCGGCATGTCAACCACGGCCACCGGGCCCGTGCTTGTGTTCACCAGCAGCACTTCCGCCCGCGTGCTTCGGCTCGCCGTGTCGCCGCTTTGCAGCACGACGTTCGTTTCCTGGATGACGAGCTTGGCGCCCAGGGCGCACCAGCGGTGGCCCTTGATGACCGCCAGCCCGCGCGCGCCCACGCCCACGGCCATCTCGAGCGGCGCCATCACGCCGTCGCGCACGCGCGCTTCTTCGAGCGCGAGGGCCGCCCCCTGCTCCATGAAATAGGCGCCAAGGCCGTATCGCACGTTCGCGCCGAGCGCCCATGAACGTTCGAGCCTGCCGCGAAGGTACAGCCCGCCCGCCGGCCGCTCGTCCGTCAGGATGTCAAGCTCGGCAAGGTCGTCCTCGTTCGTGCGGAGGACTGCATACACCTTTGCGTCCTCGGGCGCGCCGTTCGAGCTGGACAACAGGGCCGCAAGCGTGGCCGAGCACTGCCCAGTGGACACGCGCGTGATGTCGTAGGCAAGGCGGACGTAGTCGCCGCGCATCACGTCGCGGGGATCAACGGGCGCCGTGCGCAGGTAGACCGTCCGGCCAAAGCGCACCACCCACTCGCGCTCGCCGGCCATGTACGCCAGCACGAGCAGCTCGAGCGCGGCAATCGTGTAGAGCATCGCGGTCTTCATTGCTGCACCTCCTGCTTCTTCATGCGGCGGCGTGCGCGCATGTACATGATGCCTTCGCTGAACAGGACTCCGCCAACCACAAGAAACATGAATCCGCGCGCCGCAAGGCTCACGAACAGGTCGAAGTACCGCGCAAAAACAAGCATGGCCAGCATCACCGATCCCACTGCCGCCGGCGCCGGAGCGCCCTCGCGGCATCCGCGCGCCATCCATGACACCGACAACGCGAGGAACACAAGGTTGAACGCCAGCGAGATCATGGATGCGCCCGCATGAGCGCCGTTCGACACCGCCATGCACACGATGACGATGCACGGCACAAGCCACGCTTCGCCTGCCGGCCCCACGGGCGCCGCGCGGCTCCGCTGCCGCAGCCATCCCAGCCCCGCCATCACCCACGCACCCATTGCCGCCAGGAACGGCGCCCATGCATACGCCATCGCAGCCGGCCCCGCCCGGTGTCTCGCGAGGAGCAGGTAGCGCGTCGCGTCAGTGAACGTCAGCAGGAACATGCACCCCACCAGCAAAGACCAGCCGAAGAACCCCCACACCGGCCCCGATGAAGGGAACCATCGCGTCTGTGCGGCGAGCAGCCCAAGCGCAATGAACAGCCCGGCCATGTAGATGAGCGCGGGAATGACCAGACGGCCGTCAATGACGCCCACCGTGCCTGCCGTGCACGTGTACAGCGCGGCCAGCGCGCACGCGAGCAGCACACGCGACCGCAGCCGCAACGCCAGCCCCGCCACCCCGGCCGCGATCAGCAGGGGCGCGACGTGAACCGGCGTGTCGAATCCCCACGCCTCCGTGCAGCCCCAGACCGTCAGCAGCGCGGCGGCAACAACGCCCTGCGCAGCCGATCCCATCGCCCACGCCATCGCCAGCGCGCCCAGTCCCCATACCAGAAACGCGTTCGGGAAATGCTCGTCAATATGGTATATCTGCGCAATCAGCCAGATGCCCGCGCCGAACAGCATTGTCGCCAGCACGCTCAGCGCCTCGCCGAGGTGCCGCCGCCAGTCATCCCTGCCCAGTTGCCTGATTGACGCAATGTGCGCCGCGGCAACCGCGCCGAACACGAGCGCGAGCTTCATCCCCTTCGGCATGTATGCCCAGTTGTATGCAAAGAGGAGGATGACGCCCAGGCCGATGACCACCGCGCCTATGCCCGAGAAAATGATCGCCCCCCACGGCGGCCCGCCCTTGCCGCCGGCGTACTGCGCGAGTATCGCCGCGCCCTGCTCCTGCGTGATGATGCCTTTGGCGACCCACTCTTCTGCCTGGCCGTGCAGCCAGCGGACCTGTTTGCGCCTGCTCATGGCGGCTCCACATGCGTGGTGAATGCCTGTGCTCACCTGCGTTGTGACGGCAGCGACAACAATTCCCGCTTCATAGTATACACAATCCCCGCCGGGTTCCACAACAGCCACGGGTCTCACGGTCCCGGCGGCCGGCCAAGCCGCGGGGCGCACGGTAAAATAGTTGCAGTTTTTTGAAGAAAAGGGCTTGACAAAAGGATTTTAGCTGGGTATAATGTAGAGTAAATATGCTCTACAGAGGCACTTAACTCAAAACCCGAGGAGTTCACATG
>JAAYZF010000416.1 GCA_012514975.1 bacterium | reverse complement strand
GAGCGTGCGGACAGGGTTCCTCGGGTCGTAGGAATATGAGAGGGAAGCCGGCTCGCCGCTGGCGGGCTCGGATGCGAGCAGGCCGTCGCCGGTCATGTACCACGCGGTTGCGGTGTGCGGCGGCGGCCATGTGTCAGTCATCTTCCACACGTTGCCCGGCGCGCCGGGGTCGGTGGCATCGCCCATGAGGAAGTAGTACATCATTGACGGGGGCGCGGGCTCGCCTTTCAGGACTTTGAACGCGTCGACTTCGCGCATGAAGATGTCTGCGTCGCCAAACGCGGGCGCCATGCGCGAGCTCGGGTCGAGGGGGCCATGGCCGCCGATGCCCATGATGAGCACGGCCTTGCCGTTCGGCCTGAGGGCGTTCCATTCGTCGATGCTGCCCTGGACGGCGAAGTCGAACCACCCGTCCCTGTCATTGACATACGTCTGGATGCCCGGCGCGGCCTCGACGAGCGCGTCAGTGTACCTGCGGCCGCCGGGGCGCCCGGCATCGTCGCGCGCCGAGGGGGGCGCCCAGGTGTTGGTGGGGTCGGGGATCACGCGGTTCCACCCGATGCGCGGCCCGGGGCGCAGGCCGATCGGGCCGCGCGAGCCGCGCGAGAGGGTGCCGATGGACGTGACCATGCCGGTGAGGTGCGGCGGCTTGTTTGCGAGTGTCGACTTGCTCTGGCCGGAGCCTTCCGAGTAGCCGGTCACGGCCACCTTGCCGTTGCACCACGGCTGTCTGGCGATCCATTCGACCGCATCATGGCCGTCCATGCCGCTGTCGCGGCTGCTCTGGCGCGCGCGGATTTCCGCCGCCTGCTCCGTGGTGAGCTTCTGGTCCCCCACCGGCCGGCCCAGCAAGTCCGCGTTGAACGCGTCGCTGTCAGGCGTCAGGTCCTGGCCGACAAAAGCGTAGCCATGGCGCAGCAGCTCGTTGCCATAGTCAAACCCGCTGTCAATGCGGCCGCGCGATGAACGCGAGAGAATGACGGGCCACGGCCCCCTGCCGCCGGGCAGCAGGATCTCCGTGGGCAGCTTGACGCCGTCGCGCATGGCAACGTACTCCGTCCACCTGCTCGCCGTCGCAGGCACGAACTCCTCCTCGCGCCCCTGCGGCGTGAACATGCGGACCTGCGCCATGTGATACTGGATGGCTTCAGCTTCCGTCAGCACCCCATCGCCGTCGGCATCCGCCTTGGGGAACTGCGTGAGCATCTTCGCGCGCCAGGCGGCGTTGGTGTAGGTCTTCTGGCCTGAGAGATCGTTGGTGGGCATCTCCCCTTTCACCCATCCATGAACGATCGCAAGATCGTCCCGCTCGAAAAAGACCGTTGCGCGCGAGGACAGTGCGGCAGCGCCCAGGATGAGAAGCACAATGGTGATCGCCCTGCATGTTCTTGTGTTCATGGTCGCCATCCCTTCATAGTAGTATAAGTCCTATAGGTCCTATAAGTCCTATAGGCGGTCAACGGTTGCCACGGCATCTACCGTTCGTCGAGCATCTTCTTCTGTTTCCTCATTTCCGCGGCCGAAGCCCGCACCGCGGCGGGCGGTGCAAGGCGTTTCGCCGTCTTTCTCAACTTCCGTTCGAGTGTACCGGCGAGCGCCTTGGGAAGCCCTTCGTTGCCCCATACCGCCTTGCCGCCATGCGCCTGCCGGAATGCCTCGCGCCACTGGTGGATTTCACGCGGGCCGATGTGCGGCATGTTCCCCCGCTGCGCATACGGCGGCAGTGCGGGCATGCGCTTGTGCGGCTCGGCCTGGTACCAGTACGCCACCGTCACCACGTCCGCCGTCAGCGAGTCTGCATGGCCGATCTCGATGCTGCCATGCAGCGATTTCTCGAACCGGATGGGCTCCTCGATGTGGAAGCGATAGCAATGCGTCCGGCCAAGCCAGCCCGTCTGGCCTTCATTGACGCGCGGATAGCCGAAGTAGGGGTGCATGTACACTTCCTTCGGGCACCAGGACGAGTTGAAGTAGTCCTCGGTGCCCGTGCCATGGAGCGACGGTGGCCACGCTTCGCCGTCGATGAACCACATGTCGTCGCCCTCGCCGTACCACATCGTGCTCGGGCACTCCACATAGTAGTTGACGCCGACGTAGTGCCCGCGGCCGCGCGCATCGAGGATGACGTGATTGCAGGCATCGGTAAGATTGCGCGCGGTGGCGCCCAGCACGCCCCATTCATTCTCGACGCCCTGGGCGGGCCGTGAGACATTCCTGTTCCACACGGCGTGGAAGCGGCCGCTGTCCCGCGCGGGCGCCTGCAGCTCCTCGTAGTCGACGTAGTAATAGAACGAGCGGCACGGCTCGGCCGATTCGTTGGCGATCTCGATGCGTGCGCCCCTGGCGAACGGCATGGGGAAGTAGCAGTTCAGCGCACGGCCGTTCGATGGCGCGGCCGCAAGCGGCAGCGAGATGAACGAATACTGCTCGCCCCATCCCTGGCCGAAGAAATCCCCCACCGGGCAGTTCACCGACGGCTCCTTCTCACCGTCCCAGTACATGCGCAGCACCAGCGCGCGGCGGTGGAGCGGGTCGGGATGATTAATCGTGAACCAGACGTGCCTGATGCAGCCCGCGCCGTTGATCGCGGCAATCGTCACCGCCCTGCCGGCGGGGATCGTGATGCAGTCGCGATTGCCTCCCGTGCGGTCGTAGCTCGAGATGCGCCTTGTGCGTCCGTGTTCCAGCGTGGCGAGAGATGAGAGCGGTCCGTACATACAAGCCCTTCGATGGTTAGGATTCAGATTGTACCGCAATCGGTCGGAAGATGCAACAGCGGCGCGGAGGCGCCTGCCGGCCAGATGCGCCAAGGCATGCCTGCAAAGTTCGATGAAATGGAGATTTCTGCGCGCGGCACGTTACAAAATGCAATCCCGACGCAACCGGCCGTGAGGGAGACACGGGCAGAATGTGACAATCTGCCATTCACTTGCAGGGCCCGCCATTGTAGACTGTGGGAGCAGTCTTTGCGATTTGGCAGTCTAACCTCATTACAGGAGGAGTACACATGGAACCCAACCATCGTACCGCAGCGGTGTTGGCACTGGTCTTCGCCGCGGCCACGGCCGCACAGGCGCTCACGCTCGTCAACTTCGACGCGGGCGCCACCAACCTGCCTGACAGCTATACCGTTGTCGGGCGGCCCTATGCACAGAACAACGCGACGAACGTACTGCTCGAATTCAACACGGACACGCGGTTGTTCGTCGACGGCCCGCGCTTCTATGGCGGACTCCACATCACCAACACCGGCTCCGGCGGCACGCTCAGCTTGTTCCGCTACCACCAGAACGTGCCGCCAGCCTGGCCGAACGTCCCCATGGTGTTCTTCAGCACGGAGGACAGCTCCGGCGGGGCGAGCTACAACATCTGCAACGTCCTTTATCTCTGGCAGAAGCCGGATTTCGCCAACCTCTCGGCAAGCTCCGGCATCACCTTCTCACCCACTGACGAGCTGCGCCTGAGAATCACCGAATGGAATGAACACTGGACCGGCGGCGCGGGCGCCCTGTTCCGCTTCGTCGTGCGCGAAGGCACGCAGTACTACATCTCCCAGGCAACGACGAACATCAGCGTGATGCCGCCCATCACCTTCGTGCTCACGAATTTCAACAACAACAGCGCCGTGGGCTTCCGCTGGGCGCCGTTCAATCCCACGGCCTCGTCGTTCGATATGCCCGGCGGACTCACCTACTCCGCCCAGGTCTTCACGAATGTCACCGCGGTGGGCTGGCTGGGCCGCGGCTCAGGGGCGTATGGCAAGACGTTCGCCTTCCGCTCATTCAGCGCAACGGGCCTTCCCGAACCCGCCGCGTTCATCTGCCTTGCCGGCCTCGCCGCCTTGATACGCAGAGCTCGTCGATAGCAGAAATATGTGCGATGCCCGCGGCGCGGCAGCCGCCTGGTTGCCGCGCCCGGGCCTCGCGTGCCCGGATGGATCAGTTCTGGCGCGCTCCGCCCGCCTGCCCGAAGGATATTCACACGCCTCGAATGCCGTCATGCACACACTCAAGCCGATCTTCCTGCTTTCTCTTCTCTGCACGTCCATCGCCTCACATTGCCACGCCGCGCGCGGGTATCCCGAGCTGCAGCTCGGCCTTGGCAACATAGCCCGTTACGGCCAGGCCCGCTTCGCCAATGTGCTCTACACGGCGGGGGAATGGGTGACCAATGCGAGCGGCGGGTGGACGTGGCAGAACGTGCAGGCGCCCCAGCTTGACGCGGATGGCAACCCTCGCTATGTCCTGCCCAACACGCCCCTCGTCGCCCTCCCCCTCTTCGACGCGACTGACATCGAGCATACCAACATGTGCAAAGGCCGTCTCTCGCTCACCTGGGAGGGCGCGGCGGACATCAGGCTGCCCAACGCGACGCTCGTCTCGGGCACGTACTCCGGCGTCGTGCTCAACGGGCGAAGGGACTACCTGAGCAGCGACGGCGGCGGCAACCGCATGATGATCCACATCTACGCCATCAACACCAACGACCCGCCCCGCAGCATCCGGCTCTGGCTCCCCCATCCGGCCGACCCGATGAACAGGAGCCTCGCCCCGCCCGCGGGCATGCCCGGCCCCTTGTTCCATCCGACGTACCTCGATCTCGTCAGGCCATTCCGCCTGTTCCGTTTCATGGACTGGCTCGAAACCAACAACAACCAGACGGAAGACTGGAGCGACCGGCGCCCCCCCGCGCACTGCTTCATGCACGGCTCGCATCACATCGACAAAGCCATCGCCGGCGAAGTCGCGTACGAGCTGTGCATCGCCCTGTGCAACACGGCCGGGGCGGACATGTGGCTCTGCGTGCCCCACCTTGCCACGGACGAATACGTGACGAATCTCGCCCGGCTCGTGCTCTATGGCAGCGACGGGACGAACGCCTACACGGCGCGCATGGCCAATCCTGTCTATCCGCCGCTCGGCACGAACCTGCGCGTGTTCGTCGAGTTCTCGAACGAGGTGTGGAATCCGGGTTTCAACCAGGGCAACTGGGCGTACAACCAGTCCGTGGCGCTCGGGCTGGCGTGGGGCCAGTTCGCCGGCAGGAAAGCGAGCCGCGTGTGGAGGATTTTCGACGGCGTGTGGGGCGCGGCGAACACACAGCGCATCGTCCGCGTGGGCGCGGGCCGCTCGGGCGACGCGAGATACTGCCGCGACTTCATCAATGAGGCCATCGCCAACGGCGTCAAACCGCATTTCCTGAGTGTCGCGCCGTACTTCGGCAACGACATCGAGGACTGGATCTATGCGAAGGGCGCCGCGTTCTTCACCGTCCGCAGCTCGGCCAACATCAACCGTGCACACGACGAGCTCCAGCGCCGCCTGCTCTCCGGCGTCGCCGGCTCGTCCGTCATGAACGACGACACGGGCGGCGGCATCGACCAGGCCATCCGCGACGTCTGCGTCGAGTACGATCTCCCGCTCGTCAACTACGAAGGCGGGCCGAGCATCTACACCTCCGACATCGACACGCCGTCAAACCAGCCGACGGGCTCGTGGCTCACGTCCTTCATGGTCGAATTCAACCGCGATCCCCGCATGGTCGAGACGTACAACATCAACATGAATCTCTGCAAGATGCGCGGGCTGACGACGCACGCCATCTTCACCGACGTCGGCGTCTGGGGCAAGTACGGCCAGTGGGGCCACAAGGAGTTCACCGCCCAGTCCACCAACTATTACTCGCGCGACTGCGCCGTCAAATACAAGTACATGATCGACTGGATGGCCGAGCAGGCGTCCATCCGCCACATCGACGAGCCGCTGGGCGCCGTGCCGGCATTCGACAACGACCCCGCTCTGCCCCCGGTGGAAATAGGCCGGCCATACAAGCTTGACCTGACAACCAGCGGCGGCAACGGCGCGCGCACGGCGAAGCTGATCGGCGCGTATCTCGCCGGCGGCATCACGGTGACCTCCGTGCCCGGCGCGCCCGACCGGCTGCGGATCGCGGGCATGACGACGAGCACCGTCGCCGGCGGCCAGTGCGCCGTGTTTGCCCGCGTGCTCGATGCGGACGGCGACCCGGCCTGGCGCAGGTTCGTCCTCAAGATCGCCGGCGGCAACGGCACGATCATCGAATCCGATTTCACCGGCGGCCCGCCCTCGATGAACAGGCCGTGGACGAACCTCTACTGCCGCGCGCCCGGCTTCAGCAGCGCGGGCTGGGACCGCGGGGCGGGTGTCTTCTGCGACGCCGTCAACGACGCCTTCACCTTCTCGCTCGACATGCCCCCGACGGAAAGCGCGGCGACGCTTGCGCTTGCCATCGCGGACAGGGAATACCTGACGTTCTCCGTCGCGCCCCCCGCCGGCGTGACGATGGACCTGCGCAACGCCGAGGTGCTGTTCACCGTCGGGCGCATCGATTATTACGCGCCGCACCGCTATGCCGTCTTCACCAGCATCGGCGGCTTCACCGGCGGCGCGCAGGTCTACCAGTCACCACGCTTTTCGAGCACGCTGCCCGAGACATTCGTGTTCACGCTGCCGGACACGGCTGCGTACCAGCACCTCACCGGCCCCGTCGAGTTCCGCATCTATGCCTTCGCGGGCCAGTACAGCAGCCACAGGACCAGCCTCAGCGCGTTTAAGCTGACCGCACGCAACGTCACCTTCAACCAGCGCCCCATCGCCATTGACGATACGGCAGCCGCGACCGCGCAGCAGACCCTCGGCATCGACGTCCTCGCGAACGACAGCGACTGGGATGGCAACGCACTTGCCGTGCAGAGCGTCGGCGCGCCAGTCTACGGCAGCGCGGTGATCGTAAGCAATGCCGTCCGGTACACGGCGCCCAGCCTCGCGTCCGTAACAGACTCGTTCACCTACGTGATGAACGACGGACATGGGGAGACGGACTCCGCGACGGTCGCCGTGATACTCGTTCCCGAGCCTGCGGCGGCGCTTGCCTGTGCTGCATGCACCCTTGCCGGACGCGCGGCCCGCGCACGCGAAAGCCGGGCTCGTTAACGGGCCCTGCCGCCGGAACAGGGAGGCGCAGCGCGCGCACTTGACGACTGCCGCGGAGTGTGGTATACTATTCTATCCATCAATGCTGTGCTGAGGCTCAACCACAGTGTCCAAGGAGACAACATGAAACGCGCGCGTCTTTCCCTCATTGGAGTGCTCTGCATCGCGGCAGCGGCCGCACACGGTCTCACACTGGTCAATTTCGATGCGAGTGTGAGCAACCTCACTGAATCCTATGCCGGTCTCCAGCGCCCGCTCGCGGAGAACAGCCTGTCGAACGCGCTGCTCGAGTTCAGCACTGCCACGCCGTTGTTCGGCGAGGGCCCGCCGTTCTATGGCGGCTTGCACGTCGTCAACTCGGTTTCGGGCGGCGCGTTCTCCACGTTTCGCTACCACCAGAACATACCGCCGAGCTGGCCGAACACACCGATGGTCTTCTTCTCGACGAGCGACGAATCGGGCGGCGCGAGCTTCAACAAGGTCAACGTCATCTATCTGTGGCTGAAAGCCGACTTCGCCAACCTGTCGGCGAATCCGGGCATCACGTTTTCGCCCGATGACGAGCTGCGGATGACGACCACGTCCGACTGGTTTGAAGACTGGCGCGCTCCGGGTGCGCTGTTCCGCTTCGTCGTGCGCGACGGCGCGCAGTACTATGTCTCGGAGGCAACGACGAACGTCGCCACGATGCCCGTCACGTTCACCCTCACGAACTTCAACAACAACGGCGCCGCGGGCTTCCGCTGGGCGCAGGTCAACCTCGCGGCCGCGTCGTTCGACGTGCCCGACGATGGCAGCCTGTCGTTCGCCGCGCAGTTGTTCACGAACGTGACCGCGGTGGGCTGGATGGGCCGCGGCGCCGGGGCGTACTACCGCACGTTCGGCTTCCGCACGTTCAGCGCATCAGGCCTGCCCGAGCCGGCCGTGCTGCTCTGCGTTGCCGGCCTCGCGGCCCTGGTGCGAAGAGCCACAAGCTGAGTGGCGGTGCGTGCGCAACTGGCGGCACTCACCGCGTCTGGGCGATGGATGGACTGCTACCAATCAGCGATGTTGGGGATCATCGACTCCCACGTCCACATGGGCTCCGTGGCGGAGGAACAGGCGATGCTCGGCATTGCCGCCGCCACAGGCATCGAGGCCATGGCACTCGTCTCGATCCAGAATGCCGAGGCAGGCGCCGGGCTGCCGCAATCCCTCTACATGAAGGCGCGTCATCCCGGGCGGTTCTTCGTCTTTGCCGGGCTGAACCATGCGGCCAGGCTGTCAGGCGGGCGCGTGCAGACGCCATCGCTTGCCGCGCAGGCCGATGCCTTTGACGCCATGGGCTGCGACGGCATCAAGATGATCGAAGGCAAGCCCACCTCCCGCCGCCGCTTGAACGTCCCCGTCACCGATGCATATTACGCGGAGTACTGGGCGCGGGTCGAGGAGCGCGGCACGCCCGTCATCTGGCATGTCAATGACCCGGAGGAATTCTGGGATCCGGCGCGCACGCCAGGCTGGGCAAAGCAGCGCGACTGGGGCTATGGCCCGCGGGACGTGCGGAAGGAGGCGCTCTACGCCGAGGTGGACGCGGTGCTCGCGCTGCACCCCGCGCTCAAGATCATCTTCGCCCACTTCTACTTCCTCTCCGCCGACCTGCCGCGCGCACAACGCTTCCTCGATGAGCATCCCACGGTCTGCTTCGACCTCGCGCCCGGCATCGAGATGCTCTACAACCTGTCCCGCACTCCCGATGCCAGCCGCGAGTTCTTTGTCCAGTATGCCGATCGCATCGTGTTCGGCACCGACCTCGCGAGCAGCATGAGCGTCGCGGAAGGCCGCGCGCGCGCCGGCATCGTCTTCCGCTGGCTCGAAAGCGCCGACACATTCCGTGTGCCCCGAACGGCTGACTTCCTGCTCGGCCCGCCTGAAGACGGCGTCATCCGCGGCATGGCTCTTCCCACCGACGCGCTCGGGAAGATATACCGGAAGAACTTCACGCGTATCGCCGGCCCGATGCCCCGCACACTCGATGCCACGAAGGCCGTCGACGAATGCAACCGTATCGCCGCCATCGCCGCCGCCCTCTCGGGCAAACCAGCCGCGGTGACCGAAGCGGCGAAAGTGGCCCGGATGCTCGAGACCAGTGGCTGGTGACGGCACTCCACTCATCCCACGCCGCATCCCCAGCCCCCACCGCAGCCCCCAACCTCCAACTCCCAACTATCGACTATCAACTATCGACGACCGAGGACGAGCACGGTGAACGATGAACGATGAACGATGAACGACGGGCGCACGGTAAAATAGTTGCAGTTTTTTGAAGAAAAGGGCTTGACAAAAGGATTTTAGCTGGGTATAATGTAGAGTAAATATGCTCTACAGAGGCACTTAACTCAAAACCCGAGGAGTTCACATG
>JAAYZF010000415.1 GCA_012514975.1 bacterium | reverse complement strand
CCGGTGTGTTACTCCCGCGGAAGTTGTGATATAGGCGACCTCCTCCAGATCATGCAAGAACTGCTCTCGTGCGTCCACCGAGCGATCCGACTGCTGTTCAGTCTTCGTGTCGCACGCGCAGCTGCAGGCGGCGCACACGATGAAGCTCGGCAACAGGCGCCAAATCGCGTCGATGACCCCTGGCACCTTTGAGAGTCTCCGGCGGAATGCTGCCGCGCCGGAACTGCTGCTTGGTGATTTCGTTGCCGTCATTGTCAAGATTCTGAGCAGCATACGCGTGTTGTCCATTCTGGTAGTCACAGGGACATCGCGGAGAGCGCCTGATACGCAGAGCAAGGAAGACCGTGAGCTCAGGCATGCCAATCGTCGTCATCGGCCTATCTGATTCCGCCATCGTCAACGCGCCGCCACCCGGACGGAACGTTGTGTTGTTCCGGCCATCGAGTCCATCTCCGCCAAGAACATCGAGAACATCGTACTGCTGCTCGTCAATCATGCCGCGGGAGTCGCACATGACCAGCATCCGCGCGTTGCCCGGCTGCGGTGTGGCCGGCGACACGCCTGTCAGCCGGTTCTCCGCGTCGTACGTGAACAGCAGCCGGTCCACGCCCTGCCTGCCGCCGTAGCCGACGACCAGGGCAGCAAACGCGTCGAGGTCGGCCGTGTTCACCTCGCCGTCGCCGTTGATGTCGGCGTTGAGGCAGTTGCAGTTCGGGTACAGCAGGTAGTAATCGTCGCAGTCTGCCACCGCCGCCACCCTGCCGTCGATGTCCGCCGTGTCGATCGACCCGTCGCAGTTCATGTCACCCGCAACGCCACGCTGTGTCCCATGCCGCTCATCCGTGTTGCCCGCCAGCTCGCATCTCACCCGCCGCGTGTAACTCCCGCTGTAAGACGTCTCGGAATAGCCTCTCGTTCCTCCAAGGACTCACCGCCATGATTGAGTGCGGAGCCTGTGCCGTTTCCAGATGGCCAGAGCCGCCCCAATCGCCGCGCCGAGAAGAGCGTGTGCCGAGACGAACAGGCCAAAGAAGAGCACTGTCGCAGGGAGTATGAGCGTATCCTTAGGCACGCCAAGATCAACCACGGGCCCAAGTAGTTGGTCGACTATCCACCCCAGCGGTGCGTACAGCGTATGCATGACTCCGCGAAACGTGTCCGCGGGCACCAAGAGAAGAATGCCAAACCACACGATGGAGGCCACGCCGCCGAGGATGGCACCCAGAACTGAAGCCCGCACGACGAATGCCTTCACTACCGTGTCTCGCATGCGTAGGCCTTTCGTTGCTGGAGGTATGTGGGTCCTAACGCCCGTGATGTGCAGCGGCAGGCCCAGTTCATCGTGTTCGGCCAGACGGGCCCGCCGAATGGACCGCGCGCGGCCGCTCGTCGAGGGGGGCGCGAACTCCTCCGGCCCGCCCGGCTGGCTCGCCGCGCGGCGTGCCCACCGGGGCAGTGTACGCCTGCGGGGGTGGGCGGAGCAAGGGGGATGCGGGTTGCGGATGCGGCGGCGGGGGCGGGGAGTACGGGTGCGGCGTCGGCCGGCGGGCGGCGGTCGACGCCTGCGGCACGTGGGTTCGATGGCAGTACGCCGCCACCGACAACCCGCTGTCCGCATGCCCCCGCCAGTCTCACACCACCGCACGGCCGCGTCTCATTCCCTCGCCTTGCTCATGACCCTCAGCATGACACGCCGAAAACCCGGCGCGTAAATGCGGTTCATTCAGCGGACACGTTCCGTTCACCGGGGGGACGGGCGGGGTGCGTGAAATCGCGTAGCGGCCGGCGCGGGGGCAGGACTCGATGCCAACGCGCGACCGTCCGAGCATCCCAATCACCGTCTTCTGCTCGCATTCGCTGTGGCCCCAGCGGCATCGAGAACACGACCTGAAAGCGCTAGGCCGCCTCGATCTCACGCACAATCCTGGATCGCGCGTGCATATCGAAACGAGCGAAGATGCCGCCGAGCGTGTGCCCGCCCCCAGGAAGCAGGAATGGTTCAACGTCGTAACCATACCAAGGAAGCGTTCTGATGTAGGGGTCGTACTCAAGCGCATTCAGCAGCACCGCGACGGGATCAAGTGGCCCATCGCTAGCGGCGATGTCTACGCCGTACACGTGCGCGTCGCGTTCTGTCAGCAACTGTTTCCCCGGCACGATCTGGCGAGCCACTCTGCACGTTGTCAGGATGTCGCGGTTGCCGAACCTGCAATCGGCCGTGTCCACGGCCAGTTGTCGGAGTGGTATCCCACTACCCGTTACCAGGATCAACAGCTTGCTTATGTGTCGCGACGCGATCCCGTGAGCTAGAGCAAGTCGTCGTTGCAGCTCCTGCAGCGCTGGTACTACGACCGCTTTGTCCGTGGGACTTGCAGTGTATTCCGACCAAGACTCAATCTGCGCCATTTCATCATGCAGTGTCCGGTTGAGGAAATCCCTGTCTGACACACGTTCAATGAGCTTGGCGATGGACGAACAATGAATCCAGAGTTGACCGGCGGGATCTGCCGATGCCGGTATTGGATCCTCATCAAGGTTG
>JAAYZF010000414.1 GCA_012514975.1 bacterium | reverse complement strand
TGACGCCAGGTGCACGTCCGGCTCACAATCAGTCAGAGAGATGCCCAGGAGACGTTCATGATCAGGATTGATGCGTTGGTCGATTTGTTTTTCGACGGCCTGCCGTGGGATCAGCGGGTCGCACGCATAGCCGAGTGCGGCTACCGCTGCGTCGAGACGTGGCAGGGTGGCGACGCAGCCGCAGTGAAGCAGATGGGCAACGCGTGCAAGGCGTGCGGCGTCGAGCTGGTGAGCATCGTCATCAATTTCGCCACCGACGCCAAGGCCGCGCCGATCGCGCCGGACAACCGCCGCCGGTTCGTCGAGCAGGTCGACCGCTGTTCGGACAACGCGCTCGCGGCAGGCTGCCGGCAGGGCATCGTCACTGCCGGCCAGTCCATCACAGGCATGAATTACCAGGAGCAGCGTCGCGCACTCGTGGACGCAGTGCGCGCCGCGGGCGAGCTCGCCGCGCGGAAAGGGTTCCGCATCAACCTCGAGCCCCTGAACACCGAGGTGGACCATCCGGGCTATTTCCTCTCATCGCCGCGGGACGGCGTGGCGATCGTGAAGGAGATCGGCCTCGACAGCGTCCGGATGCTGTACGATGTCTATCACATGGGCATCATGGGCGGCAACCAGACGGTGTTCATCGAGAACAACATCGAGTGGATCGGGCATTTCCACTCGGCCGGCATCCCGGGCAGGCACGAGGTGTTCGACAGCGAGACCAACTATCCGTTCCTTCTCAAGCGCATCGCGCGGGCGGGATATGCAGGGTGTTTCGGCCTTGAGTACGTCCCGCTGCTTGAAAGCAGGGAAAGCCTGACGAAAACGCTCGCGTATCTCTCCATGCCCGGCTGACGCGCGGCGTGGCAGTACACGGATGACACGAAGGGCACGAGGGCACGCCGTGATCGTCGTCGAGACAGGTAGTACCGCCGCGCGCATGCTTGTGAGCCAATGCACGCTGCGCACGGTGCCGCTGCTGGCGGCCCTTCCGGCAGCGTCCGGCGCGGCAATCCCCCCAGCCATACCCGCGATGGGCCAGCCTGAGGACATGACGTTCAAGGCAGACGTTGACGGTTCCGAACAACGCTTCGTGCTGATGCTCCCGGCGGGCTTTGACACGAACAGGGCTTGCGACGTCCTCATCGCCTTCCACGGCCACGGCGCTGCACCCCGAGCTTGTTGACGGCGTGGTGAGTCAGAACGGCCTGGCGAACTTCGCCGGGTATGCACCGGCGTTTGCCGGAATCGGCCAGGCCATCGAGGCCTCGTTCGGCGGGACTGAAAAGATGAAACCGGCGGAATACCGGATGCGCAGCGCTGAGTTCCATCCCGAGGCGTTCACCATGCCGCTGGCCGTCACGGCTGGCGGGAAAGACACTGCCGTGCCGCCCGCAAGCGTGCTGAGGCTGGCCGAAGCCGTACGGAAACGCAACCCGCACGTCCTCGTCCTGCACCGCCCGGAAGGCGGCCACGCAACAGACTACGAGGACACGGTGCAGGCGCACGAGTTTGCCATCACTGCGGCATGCCAATGATTGGACGCTGCCCATCACCGGCGGCAGCGTGCGGAAGCTGCAACGGGACGGTTAGGCTCGCCCGCTGCGATTTTGCTATAATGATCAAGCAGTGCATCTCAAACGTGTGCTCCAGAATGTGGGGCGGAACAGTGTGAGGGTGATATCAGTATGAAAACCATTCCGGTGGTGGGGCGGTGTGCATGTCCTGCGGCGCACACGCGACGGCAGGGAGTGTCAGGCGTCCTTCTGGCTCTTTCGATTCTCTGCGTGGGCCTCGCAGATGCGGAAGAGGCGTGCACGCTGTCAGCATGCGTCCATCCCGACGGCGCCGGCAGCGTCACCATCGCCGCGCTCGGCGATCTGGGCACCGGCGGCTACGCGATGGTCGAGGCGGTCGACATGCCGCCAGACAGCATTTTCTACAAATGGACGTACTCGGAGGGCGCTGAGCTGCTGGATGCCGGCTCGCAGAGCACCATGGTGCGGCGCGCGGAAGGGAGCGCGGCAACAAACATCGAGGTCGTCGCCCATTTTCTCGTGCTGCATGCGGATACGGGCACGGTGTCCGTGCGTTCGTCGTACAAAGGCAACATATCGGGGCTGTCGCTCATCCGGAAGAACCGCGCGGGCGTCAAGGCTGCGCTGCAGGCGGAGATGGCCGGCATGGCGCTGGACAAGGATACGTTCGTGCAGTTGAATGCCGGCGACGTCAGCGCCGGGCATGTCCTCTCCGAGGACCCGAAACTGAAAAGCAGGGGCGCGTCAGGCGCCGCCTCGTTCGACCAGTTCTCTCCCGGGGCGGCGAAGCCCTGCGGCTCACTTTCACTCACCTGGAATGCAAAGGGCATCCAGGTTGCGTACATGCTCAAGCCGCCCGCCGAGCAGAACCTGGCCAGCCTGTACGCCGGTCTCTACAAGAGGAACGGCGGAAAGACGTTCTCCATCGACAGCGAGGACACGGGCGGCATCCCGCTCTCGATCGTCATGGAGGGCAGGGACTGGTGCTCGGTCTGGGTTGCCAGAGGAGGCGTCGCCTACGCCGGCAAAGCCCGGTCGAAGATGCTGAAGAAGATCGGGGACGACATCGTCTCGTGGAGAGTCTCCGGCACGGGCGGGTTCGCCCGGTACGCGTGGCACGCGCCCGCGGCGGTGCAGGCGTCCGCGCAGATCCACACAGTCAATGGAACGCGGTTCGCCCGGGCCGCCATGGCAGCACGGCAGGCGGCAGCGTCCGCACGGTGTCTTTCCGCAATCCGCGATTCCTCGCCTGAGAATATGACGCAGTACCCGATAGGGACGTCACCGGCATTCAACGCCTACGGGCCGCAGAGCATCCAGGCGCCCTTCTACTTCGGCGGCCGGGTGTACGCCCTGTCCATCCCCACCAAGGTCTACGACCAGGTTGTCCTGACCGATGGGGCGATCGACGGCTCGGGCGCCATGCAGATAAGCAAGACCATCGGCGTCAAGGTCGGCGCTCCGGGCGTTGCAACGATAAGGAGTGCGAGCCGGCTGACGACATGCGTGTTCAAGGACAAGGTGTACCTGTTCTTCGACACGCCTGTTGCGGGCACGACGTTCAACATCTATGCATGCAGAAGCTCGAAACCCGAGGTCGAGTGGGAGAACATCGGGTTCCTGCCCTTCAAGGGCGCGCATACGTACGAGAACGGATTCATGCACACCGGCCTCAAGGCGGTGGTCTTCAACGGCAGAATCTACCTGATAACCGGCACGGGTGACGGCCGCTTCACGATCCATTCATCGCCCGACGGCGAGCAATGGCAGCTCGTCGCCTGGCTCGACGATGCGGCTTCGTGGGGCGACAAGTACCGCTCGGAGATGAGCGCGTGCGTCGTCACCAGGAATGCACAGCCCATGCTCTGCATCGCCGTGCTCGGCACCGACAACCGCCCGCAATGGATGTACCTGCGCTACTTCAACGTGGAGAACAGGATGGCCGGCGGATACCACTACTATCTCGACTGGGTGTCAAGCGCGCACGGCATCGGCATCGCCAGCGGCACGGTGCGCGGCTCGGCGGCGGGCCAGGTCGTCCAGATCTTCGCCCACAGCAGCAGTTGGGAGTTGTACACGCACGTCCGCGCGTGCACGATCGACGTCGAGTCCCACAACTTCCAGGGCTGGTGGAACGTGCCGGTGAAAGTCCAGCGCCCGCGCCTCATGTACTGCGACGCGGTCGAGTCCGTCATTCCTGTCCCGCAACGCACCAATGAGATGCGCAAATGCATCTCGTTCTTCACGGACATCGAGAACGGCCAGGTCGGCATTCCGGTCTATCAGTCCGACCTCATCAGACC
>JAAYZF010000413.1 GCA_012514975.1 bacterium | reverse complement strand
GCCGGCAAACACCTGCGTGCCGACGGGAAGATTGCGCATGTCGTTGCCCGCCCGGTCGTCCATCCAGCGCCGCGCCGTGTCGCTGCCCGCATCGGTGATGTCCATGTTCGCAAGCGCGGACAGATCAACCGGCGCAAACCGCTGCGGGGGCGGCGGCGGGGGATACGCGCCCGTGTAGGCGAAGTAGATCTTGCCTCCGTGCTTCTTTCCCAGTCTGTACATGCGTTCGAGGATGTCGGCTCCGTAGCGCTCGTACCCGTGCTCGAATGCGCCAAGCGAGAGTTCGCCGGCCGCATGGCCGTGCACGCCGCCGTTCATGTACTGCCACTTCGCGTTCTCCTTGCCGAAGCCGCGCTCGAACGGCGGGTAGATCGCATACCATTCGCCCGGCGAGCCCGGCGGCAGATGCGCCAGCAGGTCGCGGTACGTGCCGATGATGGCCTTGCACTGCTCGTCCGTGATGTTGCGGTTGAGCGAATAGGCATTCGAGAACGAAATCTGGCTCTTCTCGTCCACGCCGAAGTTGCGTTTCACCGCCGGGTCTTCCTCGACGTGATGCGTATAGAACCGGCCGTTCCACGCAATGTCGTTGAGCCGCTTGTGCATCTCCGCCGCGCGCAGGCGGAACCGTGCGGCTTCCTTCTTCCGCCCGGCATGCTCAAGCATTTCGGCAAGCTGCTCGCAGGCGAACGTGTAGCCCGTGTTGTCGCCGTAGAACACGCCGAACTTCGTCCGGTCAGGATCGATGAGCATGGCGCTCGGCACGGCGAACTCCGGTTCGTACTCATCGTGCGCCTGGAAATCCCACGAGTCGATGCAGTAGCCGCGTTTCAACAGGCCAAACCGCCCGGACCAGCGCGCGCGGTCGTTGACGGTGTAGTCGAGCGCCTTCGTGCATGCCTTGAGCACGCGCTTCATCCATGCGTCATCGCCGCTGCCCTTCCACGCGCGCCATGCGGCATCGACGAAATTGTACTCGCAATGATTTTCGACCGGCTGGCGCACCAGCAGCAGGCCCTTCGTCCTGCGCGCGTAGCCGTACGGGCCGTAACACGTGTCGTACCAGCCGGGCCCCGTGTCCTTGTTCACATTGCTCCAGATCATCCCGTCTTCGCGTTGCACGTCGCGGAGAAGATCGACCAGGCCCGCCGTGTGCGGGCTGAAGAACTGCATGCCCTTTGCCGTGTGGCCATGATCGAGAATCCAGTGGACGAAATACCGGTACGTCCTGCCGCGCCACTCGAACGCGATGTCGCCCGTCGGGCTGTAGCAGCACATGGTCTTGTGAAGAATGCGAAGGAATTCCTTGTACACCCCGCGGTCGTCATCAATCTCCGTCCGCGCATCGACGGCGAAGGAAAGCGTTGCCGCCTTCCGCCCGTCACTGCCATAGGCGGTGACCGTGTGCATGCCCAGCGCGCCGCCGACGATGAATGCGGCTTCCGGGCCGGCTGCGCCGCGATGGTACTCGTTGCCGCCCCCATCCGTCACTGCAATCGTGCACGGCCGCGACACGGCAACGCTGATCCGTTCGAGCGGCCTGATTACGTGCGACGGTTCTGACGGGGCGAACCACAGGCTGGTGCGGCTTCGTGTTGCTGCATGCTTTGTCTTGCGCGGCATTCCGGCCTCATATCTGAGCATGGTTATGCGGAGTGATTCACTGTGTCCTGTAGTATACCAAAAAACGCAAACGGATGTCCGCATTGCAGCGAGCGCGGGAAGCGGCGGGGCTTCATTTGACTTTCCCTCTCCTGACGCGGTATACTAGAACTGTCGGGAGGCGACGGGCCGGCGAACAAAAAGCGAAGATGGAGACGCAGATGAAGACCATCGCGATAGCCATGGCAGTCACAGCCGTTCTCTCCTTGTGCGCCCTCGGGGCCGAGCCTGAACGGTTCAACAACACCATCTGCCCTGTCATGGGCACCAAGATCCCGTTCACAGCCGAAGGCAGCAAGTCCTTCATCGTCCATGAAGGAATCCGCTACGAATTCTGCTGCCCGGGCTGCGACGCCACATTCAAGGAAGACCCGGCAAAATGCCTTGCCAAACTGCCCAATAATGGCAAGATCGTTGATCTGGGCAATGCGCTCTGCCCTGTCATGGGCGGAAAGGTCGACAAGAACGTGTCGGTCGTCTACAACGGCACCCGCGTGCACTTCTGCTGCCCGGACTGCATAAAGACCTTCACGGCCGACCCGGAGAAGTATCTCAAGATCGCCAGGGAGAAAATGAACCCAGCCCCGGAGCCGTCACTCACCGTGGCCCCATAGGTCCTATAGGTCCTATACGTCCTATGCCTTTAGCCTCATCGTCACGATGGCTGACGGGCGTGCGATGATGCGCGCCACGCCGTTCTGACAGGCGATTGCATTGCCGGCCGCGTCGTGCGGTTCCTCGAGGATGTCCGTCTCCGCGGCCGCCGTGAAGGCCGTGTGGCCCGCGATGGATGCCTCGGATCCCCTGCCCGAGGCGTCGTATCCGCGCACAATCAGCCCGTCACCATCTTCCGCGCGCTTTACGCCCGTGACAATGAAGCCCGCATCGCCCCCTGTCTCGAGGAACGAGTGCGCGTCGCCGATCACGCCTTCCTGCTCGCGCACCTGCCATGTCTCGAACGGAACGTTGAAAGCAAAACCTTCGCGCGCGACGCCCGCTTCGAGCCAGCCGCCCCTGTGGGGAAGCAGCGCCCACCTGATCGTGTGCCTGCCGACATCGGGCAACTGGTCGGGGTTGATGAACGAGCGGAGCAGGCCGAGCCGCAGCGTCGTCCGGTCGAGCGAATGGCCGTATTTCGAGTCGTTGAGCAGCGCGACGCCGCCGCCCTGCAACGGCACGTCAGCCCAGCGTTGCGCCGGCGCCTCGATGCCCGGCTTGCGTGCAACAGCGGCGAACGGCGTGTCGCACACGAGCGATTTCGGCGCGCGGGAGAAATCGAACAGGGCGCGCAGCATCGGGCACTCGATCGTGCTTGTCGGCGAACCTTCGAGCGCAGCCGTGTCGGGGATGTCGGAAGCCGACGACGCACGGCGCTTGGGTGAACGGCCGCGTTCGAGCCAGTCGGCTTCAAGCACCGTGTCGATCCGCGGCGAACCGGCGTGAACGGTCGTGGTCATTCTGAACGTGCTGGCGCCCCAGGCGAACGACGCCCGCCACGAGACGCACTCGGCGCTGTCCTCGACTATGGTT
>JAAYZF010000412.1 GCA_012514975.1 bacterium | reverse complement strand
CAGTCGCCCATCGGGCGCACGCCGCGGTCGAACCCGGCGACGTATGCCGGCGTCTTCACGAAAATCCGCGACCTGTTCGCGCGGCTGCCCGAGGCGAAGATGCGGGGATATCATCCCGGCCGCTTCTCGTTCAACGTGCGCGGCGGCCGGTGCGACGCGTGCGAGGGCGACGGGCTGATCAAGATCGAGATGCATTTCCTGCCCGACGTGTACGTGACGTGCGAGGCATGCCAGGGAAGGCGGTACAACCGCGAGACGCTTGATGTGAAATACCGCGGCAGAAGCATCGCCGACGTGCTCGCCATGAGCATTGCCGAGGCGCGCGAGTTCTTCGCCAATGTCCCGCAGATACGGACGGTGCTCGAGACGCTCGATGACGTCGGGCTCGGCTACGTCAAGCTCGGCCAGCCGGCCACGACGCTCTCGGGCGGCGAGGCGCAGCGCGTGAAGCTCTCGAACGAGCTCGCGAAGCGCGAGACGGGCCGGACCGTCTACATCCTTGACGAGCCGACGACCGGCCTGCATTTTGCCGACGTGGACAAACTGCTCGGCGTGCTCCAGCGGCTCGTCACGGCGGGCAACACGGTGATCGTCATCGAGCACAATCTTGACGTGATAAAGAGCGCGGACTGGGTGATCGATCTCGGGCCGGAAGGCGGGGACGGCGGCGGCAGGATTGTCGCCGAGGGGACGCCCGAGCACATCGCCGCGCAGCCGCAGAGCTGGACGGGCCGGGCGCTCGCGCCAGCGCTGGGCATGCAGCCCGCCACGCAGCGCCGCGCTGCTTAACGCACACATGAGTGCCCCTATGAAACGAGACGGCCAGATCAGCAGATTCCGGGAAAGCTTCCTGCACCCGTTCCATGCGCTTGCAGGCATGTTCTCGCGCGACATCGGCATCGACCTCGGCACCGCGAACACCATGCTCTACGTCCGCGGCGAAGGGATCGTCATCAACGAGCCGAGCATCGTCGCCATCAAGCGCGACACCCACTCCGTCCTCGCCGTGGGCAACGAGGCAAAGCGCATGCTCGGCCGCACGCCCGGCACGATCGATGCCATCCGGCCCATGAAAGACGGCGTGATCGCCGACTTCGACATCACGGAAAGCATGCTCCGCTACTTCATCCGCAAGGTCCACGACCGGCGCACGCTGATCTCGCCCCGCATCCTCATCGCCGTCCCCTCGGGCATCACCGAGGTCGAGCGCCGCGCCGTCCGCGATTCCGCCGAGCGCGCCGGCGCGCGCCGCGTCTACTGCATCGAGGAACCCATGGCCGCCGCCATCGGCTCCGGCCTGCCCGTCCACGAGCCCCGGGGCAACATGATCATCGACATCGGCGGCGGCACGACCGAGGTCGCCATCCTCTCCCTCTCGGGCATCGTCTTCTCCCGCTCCGTCCGCATCGGCGGCGACGAGCTCGACGAGGCGATTGTCCAGTACATGAAGCGCGTGTACAACCTGATGATCGGCGAGCGCACGGCCGAGGACATCAAGATCGCCGTCGGCTCGGCCTATCCGCTCGAACAGGAACTGACGCTCGAAGTGCGCGGCCGCGACCTCGGGGCCGGCCTGCCAAAGGTCGTCGTCGTCACCAGCCAGGAAATCCGCCAGTCAATGAGCGACCCGATCGAGAACATCGTCGGCGCCATCCGCTATGCCCTCGAACGCTGCCCGCCCGAGCTTTCCGCGGACCTGATCGACCGCGGGCTCGTCCTTGCCGGCGGCGGCGCGCTGCTTCGCGGCGTTGACAAGCTCATCGAGGAGGAGACCGGCCTGGCCGTCAACCTTGCGGACGATCCTCTCGCCGCCGTTGCGCTCGGTACGGGTGTCATCATCGAGGACGAAGACCTCCTCAACAAGGTGGCCCTCACCGAGGTATGATGCACGCACGGAACCACGCTTGCGATGCGCCTCCCCGCGGGCGCACGCGGGGCCGCGCGTCCGTGCGGCCCGCACGGCGCGCGCGCTATGGCGCCGCGGTGTTCGCCGCGGTTGCCTTCGCCGCCGGGGCCTTCGCCACCGGCGCGGGCGCGCTGTCAAACGAGACTGCCGAGGAGATTCCTTGGGAAAGCGGCGCGCGCCGCGGCATCGCGCCCACACAGGCGGACATCGCGGAATTCACCGCCGCCACGTCCGTCTGGTACCGCGTTCGCACCAGCCAGTTCACCGTGCTCACCCACAACCGAGCCTTGTCGGCCCGGGTTCTCGAAGCCGCCGAGGCCGCGCTCACCAACACCCAGCGCTCGCTCGGCATCTCCGCCGCGACCAAAGGCCCGGTCGAGCTGCTCGTGTTCCGCGACCTGGCCGAATCGGCCCCGCGGCAGCGGGGATTCAGGACGACGTTCCCGCTTCCGCGCTGGCACGATGCGCGCCTTGTCGGGACGCACCAGCTTGACGAGACAGGGATGTTCCGCACCGCCGTCCTTCTGGATGACATACCGAGCCAGGTGGCGCACGTTGTGCTCGACGCCTATTTCGGCGGCACGGATGCGCCGTTCGCACTGCGCGAGGGGCTCGCGCGCACCTTCGAGGCGTCGCTCGCCAGCAACCTTGCCGGATTCGCCGCCGCGGGCGCGGCAGGGGAGAGCTGGGTGGCCGGCGCGCGCCTGTTCGCCCTTGGCGATGATGCGATCGAGGATGACGCGCTGTATCACGACGTCTGGAACACAGGCGCCGCGTGGGGCATGTTCCTCCGCGAGAAACTCCCGCCGGCCAGGATGGGCGCGCTGCTCGCCAGGCTGCGCAACGGCGACCCCATCGCCCAGGTGCTCGCCGATGCGTTCGATCATCCTCCCGAAGATGTCCTTGCCCGCATGGACGAGGAGCTTCGCGACTGGGTTCTCATGACGTTTAAACCGCCCGAGCAGAAACCGGTTGTGGACCTCAAGAAGCAGGGCATCACGT
>JAAYZF010000411.1 GCA_012514975.1 bacterium | reverse complement strand
GCCGACTGGCGCATCGTCGAGCGCGGGTACAACGCGCACGTGCTGGGTGACGGGCCGAGATTCCCAGACTGCCTCACCGCAATCGGGAAGATGCGCCTCGAATCAAAGCAGGACGACCAGTATCTGCCGCATTGGGTCGTGCAAGACCCGGACGACCCGGCCAGGCCGATAGGGCCGATCGAGGACGGCCACAGCGTCGTCTTCTTCAACTTCCGCGGAGACCGCGCGATCGAGATCAGCAGGGCGTTCGTCGAGAAGGATTTCAACAAGTTCAAACGCACACGCTGGCCCCGCGTCTGCTACGCCGGCATGATGGAATACGACGGCGACACCCACATGCCGCCCCGCTACCTTGTCGAGCCGCCGGCGATCGACCGCACGATCTCCGAGTATCTCGCGCACAACGGCATCGCCCAGTACGCCGTCAGCGAAACGCAGAAATTCGGCCATGTCACCTATTTCTGGAACGGCAACAATTCAGCCAAGTTCAATGACAAGACCGAGCAATGGGAGGAAGTGACGTCGGACCAGATACCGTTCGACCAGGCGCCCGCGATGAAGGCGCCCGAGGTGGAAGCCGAGCTCGAACATGCGATCACCTCCGGCCGGTACAAGTTCCTGCGCGTGAATTTCGCGAACGGCGACATGGTGGGGCACACAGGCTCGCTTCCCGCCGCGGTCGAGGCGGTAAAGGCCGTTGACGCCGCGCTCGGCAAACTGCTCGAGGTGATTGACCGCGCGGGCGGCACGGCGGTCATCACCGCCGATCACGGGAATTGCGAGCAGATGATTGCCGTGGACAAGAAGACGGGCAAGCCGGTGCAAAGCGCGGGCGGCGGATTCGAGCCGCTGACGAGCCACACGCTCAATCCAGTGCCGTTCATTGTGCACGGGCCTGACACAGGGCGGTACGAGCTCAACGCGGAAGTGAAGATGCCCGGGCTGGGCAACATCGCCGCCACGCTCCTCGCGCTCCTGGGGTTCACCAAGCCGGACGAGTATCTGGACTCGATCATCGTGGTGAAGTAGGGGATCGAGGCCGAAGAAATGGAAAAACGCCGGCATGCGCCGGCGTTTTTCCATTGTCATCCCGCGGCAGACAGGCATTGCCGCACGCGTGGCGCGTCAGTCCTCCATGATGAACGTCGCCCTGTTCGACGCCCACCACACGAACCAGTCGGCCGTATTGGTGATGGCGACCTCGATGCCTGCCTGCAGGTAGAACTCGCAATTGTCGCGGACGTCCTCGTGTTCGTTGGTCAGGTTTCTGACGAGAACGTCAACCATCTCGACCGTGCCGACGTCGCCGAGCACGTCGGCGGCATCATCCCTGAACGTTTCGGACGGGTCGTTCAGGCAGCGTTCGAGCACGGGCACGAGCAGCGACTTGTCTTCGAGCGAATAGGCGGCTTCGAGCACTGCTTCGCGCACGTGCAGCGGGCCCGAGTCAAGAAGCTTGATGAGCGCGCGCTGCAGTTCTTCCGACCCGCCGTCCACCTCGACCAGCTCGTCGAGCGCCGCGAAGACGAGATTGGTGTCGGGCGATCCGAGCTGGGCGAGGAGCGGCTTGGTGTCAACGGGCGGCGCGAGGGGTACGGCGCCCTCGATGGCCTCTTCGGCGGTAACCGTGACGTCCTGCGCGGGCTGTGGCGGCACAGCCGGTTCATTTCTGCCGCACGCGGCGAGGGCAAGCGCCGCGCACGCGATGATGCTTTTTCTCATGCTGTCCACTCCATGGCGTTAGGTTCAAGGGACATTGTATGCCATGCGGCGCGGATTGTCAAGAGCGGGTGGATTTCCCAGTCCGGGCAACGGAGAGCCGGCGGGACGCGGACGCTATCCGCCGCGCACAACCGACGCACATCCCCCAATGCCGCAATGGGGGTGAGTTGCGTTCCCCGCCGGCAGTTTGGTAGCATATATGCCCGTATGAACACGTGGATGTCATTTCTCTGCGTCGGCGCGGGCGGGATGCTCGGCTCGGTGATGCGGTACGGGCTGACGCTTGTGCTGCAGCAGCAGTCGATCGTGATGCCGTTCGGCACGTTGTGGTCGAACATCTGCGGGTGTTTCATCATCGGCGTCACCGCGGAGATTGCCGCGCAGACGGAGATTCTGTCGCCGCAGGCGCGGCTGTTCATTGCGACGGGCGTCTGCGGAGGGTTCACGACGTTCTCATCGCTGATCTACGAGCTTGCGCAGATGTGCAAGGACAGCGAGTATCTTCACGCGCTGGTGTATCTCAACGCGACATTCATCGGCTCGGCCCTTGCGTTCCTTGTGGGGACGCTTGCGGTCAAGGGCCTCGCGCGCATCTAGTGTAGTGCGTCTTGCATCTCTTGACATATGACGCTACGGATTGTGGCAAGATGCAAGGCGGCGCGAAGAGTCGATGCCGAAGCATCGGCGATGAGCGGCAACGCGGCAGATTGCCGCAAGGCGTTGCGCCCGAAGGGTTGGCCTCTTTGCCTCATCCTCGGCGTTCCTGCGCGTCGTGCATACACTCGGTATGCACAGACGCACAGTGCCTTGATGATGAGGCAAATAGCCACAATCATATGTCAAGGAATGTAAGACGCACTACACTATGGAGGCGCCATGGAACTGCCGGACGAAGCGAAGCTGCTGAGGATTTTCATCGGCGAGTCCGACAAGCACACGCATACGCCGCTCTACGAGGCCATCGTCAAGGAGGCGCGCGCCGCGGGCCTTGCAGGCGCAACCGTGTCGCGCGGCATCCTCGCGTTCGGCCCCACAAGCCGTGTGCGGACGGCCAAGGTGCTCGATCTTTCCGCTGATCTGCCCGTGATTGTCGAGATAGTCGACGAAATCGAGAAGATCAACTTATTCCTCCCGCGGCTCCACGCGCTCATGGCCGAGGCGAACAGCGGCGGGCTCGTCACCATCGAGAAGGTGCAGGTGATCCACTATCTGCACGCAAAGAAGGCCTGACGGTAGTACTCGAGCTCGGCGATGGACTCGGCGATGTCGGATGCGGCGAGGTGGCGTTTGGCCTTCTTGAACGGCTTCATGCGCGGGCGCCAGCGTTTCGCAAGTTCCTTCAGCGTGCTGACATCAATGGTGCGGTAATGGAGGAATGCGTTCAGCCGCGGCATGTGATGGACGAGGAACATGCGGTCAACCCACACTGAATTCCCGCACAACGGCGCCGTATGCTTCGTGCACCATGCGCGCACGAGGCGCAGGGCGGCCGATTCGGCCTGGGCGAGGCTCACGCGCGATGACGCGACGCGGTCGACGAGGCCCGAGGCGGTGTGATGCGTCGTGTTCCAGCGGTCCATGCGCGCAAGGACGCGCGGCGGGTGATGGATGGCGATGCAGAGCGGGGGGGCGACCGGGTCGAGCGCTGCGCCGGTGATCTGGACGGCGATTTCGAGGATCGTGTCCGCGCGCGGGTCGAGCCCGGTCATTTCGAGGTCAATCCAGACGAGGCGGTCACCACGCGGTTGAGCTACTGTTTTTTCTGCTGTTCCCACCAGGAATTCCAGGACGAGCGTTTGTTGTCGGTCGGGCAGGAAGCGCGGCTGGCGGACCACCAGTCGCGCCATTCCTCGTATGACGTGAGCTGCCTGCCGCTCATGTCGCGCAGCATGTCGCG
>JAAYZF010000410.1 GCA_012514975.1 bacterium | reverse complement strand
GGAAATTCTTTGGCGGCATGAACGGCGTGCCGCCAAAGAATTTAATGGCGGCACACGGCGGCGGGTTGACGGACAGTCGGTGTGCGCCTAAGACGGGTGAGCCAATCAGGCTCCGATCCTTGCGCGGTGCGCTTGATCACTTATGATGAATGCGCTGTCCGTTCATATGGTGCCGAGTGCCGCCACAAAATTGTTTGAGGGTGCGTCGTCCAGCGCCCTCGAATAATTTCCTCGATGCCGTCCGCTAGAACAGGTCCGACTGCCTGCGTTTGAGGCTGTCGATGCCGAGGTGGCTGTAGGCCTTGTCCGTGACGACGCGGCCGCCGCGCGTGCGCTTGACAAAGCCCTGCTGTATAAGGTACGGCTCGTAGACCTCTTCGAGCGTGTCCTCCTCCTCACCGAGCACGACGCTGAGGGTGTTGATGCCGACAGGCCCGCCGTCGTACTTGGTGACGATGGCCGAGAGGTACGCGCGGTCCATCTCGTCGAGCCCCTCCTGGTCAATGTCAAGCATGCGAAGCGCCCTGTCGGCGACGTCCTTGGTGACGATGCCATCGGCGCGCACCTGGGCATAATCGCGGACGCGGCGGAGGAGCGCGTTGGCGATGCGGGGCGTGCCGCGCGAGCGGCGGGCGATTTCCTGCGCGCCATCCTCGAGCGTCTCGATGTTCAGGATGCGGGCGGAGCGATGGACGATCTGAAGCATTTCGTCTGGCGCGTAGAACTGGAGGCGGCATGAGATGCCGAAGCGTTCGCGCAGCGGCGCGGTGAGCAGGCCTGTGCGCGTGGTGGCGCCGACGAGGGTGAACTTTTTCAGATTGAGGCGGACGGAGCGCGCCTGGGGCCCCTGGTCGATCATGATGTCGAGGGTGAAATCCTCGAGGGCCGGGTAGAGATACTCTTCGACGACGGGGTTGAGCCGATGGATTTCGTCGATGAAGAGGATGTCGTGTTCCTCGAGGTTGGTGAGCAGGCCGGCGAGGTCGCCCGGTTTCTCGATGACGGGGCCGGACGACGTCCTGATCTTTGCGCCGAGCTCATTGGCGAGGATGGTGGCGAGGGTGGTTTTGCCGAGGCCCGGGGGGCCGGAGAGGAGGACGTGGTCGAGCGCCTCGCCGCGTTGTTTTGCGGCCTCGACGGCGATGATGAGGCGTTCCTTGATGGGGCCCTGGCCGGTGAAATCGGTGAATTTCTGCGGACGGAGCGTAAGGTCGAGCGCTGCGTCTTCCTGTGGCACGTGGCGGATCAATGACATGGCATGTTCCCGGTCGTTATCGTAGTGAGATTATACCAATTCAGCCGCCAATATGGTATAATCGCGGTTCAGAGTTGTATTGTGATCTAACCGTGATCAAGGATGTGCGATGATACCCGATACGATGCTCGCGTGGCAGTTATACGGTGCGGGGATGGAGAATTTCGGCAGGGAAGGCAGGCCGGCCGCGATACCCGTGCCGGAGCCGGGGGATGACGAGGTGCTGATGCGGGTCGAGGCGATCGGCCTGTGTTTCTCCGATGTCAAGCTGATCAAGGCGGGCGAGGAGCATCCGCGCGTCGTGGTCAATGACTTGAAGAAGGAGCCGGTGACGCCGGGGCACGAGGCGGTGCTGCGGGTCGTGAAGGCCGGGGCGAAGATGGCAACGCAGTTCAAGCCCGGCCAGCGCTACATCATCCAGGCTGAAATCCATTACAAGGGCGTCAACCTCGCGTATGGCTACGCGCTCAACGGCGGCATGGCGCAGTACAGCCTGATGACCGATCCGATCCTGCGCGGCGATGCGGGATGTTACCTCCTGCCGATCTCCGACAGGCTCTCGGCGGCCGAGGCTGCGTTGATCGAGCCATGGACGTGCGTGATCGCGGCGTACCGCATTCCCTTGCGGACGACGGTCAAGAATGGCGGCCTCATGCGCGTGATCGGCGACGGCGCGCCGTCGAACGTGACGTGCGGCGGCCTGATCACCGCGGAGAACAAGCCGGCGAAAGTCGTGGTGCAGAACGTTGCCGGGCCGTTCAGGGACGAGCTGGCTGCGCTGGGCGCGACGCTCGGCTTTGCCGTCGTGGAAGACGGGCCGGGCGAGGATTTCGCCGATGACCTGGTCATCACGGGCGCGCACAGCGACGCGCAGCTCGAGAAATACGCCGCGCAACTGAATACCGGCGGCGTGCTGTGCCTCGCGGGTGAGTACCAGGACAGCACGGTGCAGATCGACGTCGGCCGCGTGCACTACAAGGCGTGGAAATACTACGGCACCACGCTGAACAACCTTGCCGACGCCTACACGCGCAACGCGCGCTCGGTGCTGCGCAAGGGCGGCGTGGCCTGGTTCCCGGGCGGCGCGGGCGCGATGGGGCAGATGCATGTGCAGCTCGCTCTCGAATGCCCGCAGACGCCGCGCAAGATCGTCGTGACCGATCTTGACGACACTCGCCTGCGAAAGCTCGAACAGCGCCTCGCGGGCAAGATCAGGGAGAAAGGCGTCGAGTTCGTCGCCTTCAACCCGAAACGCGTCGGCGACGAACGGGCCGTTGCCGCGCGCCTCACCGCCGAAGCGCCGGACGGATTCGACGACATCGTCATGCTCGTGCCCGTGCCCGCGCTCATCGGTGTCTACTCGCGCTTCCTCGGCACGGACGGCCTGATGAACGTTTTCGCCGGCGTGCCCGTGGGCAGCATGGCGCCGATCAGCCTCGGCGCAGTCGCCTCGAAGGGCGCGCGGTATCTCGGCTCGAGCGGCTCGTCAATGGAGGATATCGGCTACACGCTGCGCATGACGGAAGAGGGGAAACTGTCGCCTATCTATGCGCTCGGCGCAATAGGCGGCATGATGTCGCTCAAGGAAGGCATCGAGGGAGTGATGACTGCGCGGTATCCGGGCAAGACGGTGATCTACCCGAACGCGATCGACATGCCGCTCGTCCCCATCGAGCATGTCGACCAGGCGGCGGAAGGCGCGTCGAAGACGCTGCTTGACGGCGAAGTCTTCACCAAGGCGACGGAAGAGATGCTCAAGGCGAAGTGGGAAGGGAAGGCCGGTGGTCGGTAATCGGTGATCGGTTGAACTACGGATTACGCGGATTGCCACGGATCGGGCCTGATGGGCCGATACATACCAGCCCAGCGGGCTGGGGAAAGGCATGAAAAACGCCCAAGCACTGAAGGTACGGCACATCCCTCCCCAGCTTGTGCCCACGGAAAACACGGAAGGGACGGTATTCAGTGTTCAGTATTCAGTATTCAGCATTCAGTAACGGCGGATCGTTCAATCTGCAATCTGATATCATCAAGTCATCAAGTCACCAAATCATCAAATCATCAAATCCCAATGACAACGCACGAGCGTTTCACACGCATGTACGCGCATCGCGAGGCTGATCGCGTGCCGATCCATGATTATGCCTGGGCGTCCACGATCGAGCGCTGGCGGCGCGAAGGCCTTCCTGCCGGCGTGGACTATGTCGACCATTTCGACCTTGACCACATCGCCGGCATCCATCCCGACAACAGCCCGCGGTACGAGAGGAGGACGATCGAGGAGAACGACGAGGCGATCACCTACACGACCGCGTGGGGCGGCACGGAGCGCGCATGGAAACACGCGGCCACCGTGCCCGAGCACATCGATTACCGGATCAAGACGGCGGACGACTGGAAGGAGATGAAGGCGCGGATGACTCCGTCGCGCGACCGGATCAACTGGGCCGACCTGCGCGCGAACTACAAGGAGTGGCGCGCGCGCGGCGCGTGGATACAGGGCGTCCTCTGGTTCGGTTTCGACGTCACGCACTCGCTCGTTGTCGGCACCGAGCGGTTCCTCATGGCCATGGCCGAACAGCCCGAGTGGTGCGTCGACATGTTCAACCATTTCCTCGATGTGAGCATCGCGCTGCTCGACATGGTGTGGGACGAGGGGTACACGTTCGACGTGGTCACCTGGCCGGACGACATGGGGTACAAGTACCACCAGTTCTTCTCGCTGAACATGTACCGCGAGCTGCTCAAGCCCGTGCACAAGCGCGCGATCGACTGGGCTCACGCCAAGGGCATCAAGGCGCATCTCCACTCGTGCGGCGACATCAACCCACTGCTGCCGGAGCTGGTGGGAATCGGGCTTGACGGGCTCAACCCGCTCGAGGTAAAGGCGGGGATGGACCCAGTGGCGATCAAGAAGCTGTACGGCGACAGGTTGGTGCTCCACGGCGGCATCAACGCCGTCCATTGGGACAATCCGGCGGCGATCGAGGCCGAGATGACGCGCGTGATGCCGGAGATGAAGAAGAACGGCGGGTACATCTTCGCGTCGGACCATTCGATCCCGTCGAGCGTGAGCTTCAGCGATTTCACCCGCATCATCGGGCTTGCCAAGAAGCTGGGGACCTACTAAAATCCGTTGCTGAGAGACGCAACGGATTTCAGAGACCAGCCGTAGTGTATTCATCGGCGCAGGGATGCGCCTCGCGCAGTGAGCCAACGTGTCCTACTCGTTCCCCGACTGGCTGTTGCTGATCGCGTCCGGGTTTGTCATCGGGGCATCGAAGGCCGGGCTGATCGGCGCCGCGATACTTGCGGTGCCGTTCATGGCGATGGTGTTTCCGGCGAAGGAATCGACGGGGGCGCTATTACCGCTGCTGTGCTTTGCCGACGTGATCGCGGTAATTCTTTACCGGTATCACGCGCAGTGGAAGGAACTTGGGCGGATGCTGCCTCCGGCGGCGGCGGGGATCGTGGCGGGATTCCTGTTGATGGGGAGGATCACTGATGCGCAGCTCAAGCCGGTGATCGGCGTCATCGTACTCGTCCTGCTGGTGCTGAACGCAGTGCTGAAAGCGCGGGGCAAGGGCGCGGTGACGGCGCATCCGGTGGCGGCGGTGGTGCTTGGCCTGCTTGCGGGCATCACCACGATGCTTGCCAACGCGTCCGGGCCGATCATGATCCTCTATTTCCTCGCGCTCGGGTTCGAGAAGGAGAAATTCGTCGGCACGATCGCGTGGTTCTACTTCATCATCAATCTCGTCAAGGTACCGTTCTCGGCGTATCTTGGGCTGGTGACCGTGAAGTCGCTGGGACTGAATCTCGTCCTGGCGCCGACGATTGTCGCCGGCGCGGCATTCGGGTTCTACTTCGTGAAGAAGGTGCCGCAGAAGCCGTTCGAGGTCCTCACGCAACTGCTTGCGGCGGCAGGCGCGATCAATCTGCTGTTCTGAGCGCGTTTGCATACACATGCGTGCCAATGCAGACGCCGATTCCGTCGTGTGGGATCGGCGGTCGTTAACGGCCGCGGACCCGGGCGAACGGCACGGCCCGCGTCTACACCTGTTCGCAACGTGGCGCGTACGTATGTGGACACCAAACAATGTCCGGCAACGGAGGAAACGACATGGACGAATTCCTGCTGGCTGCAATCGAAGAGGCGCGGACGGGCGCGCGTGAAGGCGGCATTCCCATCGGCTCCGTGCTGGTGCACCGCGGCAGGATCATCGGCCGCGGGCACAACCGGCGCATCCAGAACGGGAGCGCGATCCTGCATGGCGAGATGGACGCACTCGAACACGCGGGCCGCCTGCCGGCGTCCGTGTACCGCGAATGCACGCTCTACACGTCGCTGTCGCCGTGCGCGATGTGTTCCGGTGCCGTGCTGCTGTACGGCATACCCAGAGTCGTGATAGGGGAACACGCGACGTTCATGGGCGAGGAGGACCTGCTTCGTTCACGCGGGGTGGAAGTGACCGTCCTTGACGACCCGGCGTGCAAGGAACTGATGGCCGCGTTCATCAAGGCGCATCCCGAGGAATGGAACGAGGATATCGGCGAATTGCCTGAGGCAGGCAATTCAGGCAACTCACGCTGAGGCGGGACAGGGAGGTCCCTCCTACGCTTGTTTGAACTCAAACGTTTCAGGAAGGAGTTTCTTCAGCGTGGTCTTCCTCCACCGGCCCTTCGTGTCGCACAGGATCACCACGGCATCAGTTGCGAATTCGCTCATCACCTGGCGGCAGATCCCGCAGGGCGGGACGAACGCGTCGTCAAGCGCGACGATGGCAATTGCGCGCATCGTCCTCTCGCCTTCCGACACGGCCTTCGCGATTGCCACGCGTTCCGCGCACAGCGTGGCGCCGTAGGACGCATTTTCGACATTGCATCCCGTGTGGATCCTCCCGCTGCCCGCGAGCACGGCTGCACCCACGTGAAAATCCGAGTATGGCGCGTACGCATTCTTCCGTGCCGCAATGGCGGCGGCGACGAGTTCGCGGATGAAGTTTGCCGCAAGTGCCGTGCGTTTCATACCGATAGCCGTTTGGTCATTAGGTGACGGTCTTCAAGCATGAAGCCGTTGCGCGCATAGAGATCACGTGCACCGGCGTTCTTGTGCGTGACTTCGAGCCGGAGGGCCTTCACACCCTCCGCGCGCGACTCCTTCTCGACGAAGGCGAGGGCGAGCGTGCCGATGCCTTTGCCGCGATGCGCTTCACAGACGAACAGCTCGTCGACGAACGCCACGCGGCCGCCGAACTCGACGCTATGACAGAACATGAGGATGAGGTAGCCTGCCGGTTCGCCACTGCAGCGGATGACATACACGCGGCCGAGCCGCTTGTCCATGACGAGCCCGTTGAGCGCGAGCGCAACGTGGTCGCGGTTGAACGCGATGCCGTCCAGCGAGTAGTACTCCTCGATGAACCGCGTGATGGTGCCGCAGTCAGCCAGGCCTGCGGGCTTGAACTGCACGTCAGGAATCGAATCGGCCATACCGTTGGATGGCGGCCATGATGAGCCGCATGCCGGTGAGGCGCGAGCCATTGTTGATCGATCCGGCGGTCTCGAAGCGCAGGCCGCGTTTCTCGCGCGCCATGTCGAAATCGCGGAGGAACTCGAGAACGATGCTCTCCTCCTCGTTGCGGCTGAAGGTGAACGGGGCGAGCTGGCCCTGGATCACCGCGTTGGGCAGATGCTCGCGGATTTCGCTCACGGTGAGCGTCGGGCCGAAGTTTGTGCCCGTCAGGTTCAACGTTCCGAGCAGGGGAAGCAGGTGCGCCATGTTCGAGTCGGAATGCTGGAACCGCGGGTCGTTCGCATCGGGTGAATAGCGGTCGAACATGGCTTTGAGCACGGGATAGCCGAACAGCTTGTACATCTCGGGGTTGAGCAGGCAGCAATTGTCGTCCGCGAACCAGAAGCCGCGCGGCGCGTTTTCGGGCGTGTAATCCGCCTCCTCGTCCAGCACGCGCGCAAGTTCGAGCATGGCGCGTTTGATGGTGTTGCTGAAACGCGTCGCGAGATCCGGATTGTCAAGAATGAGGAAAATGAGGTCTTCGGCCCCGTAGACCGACGTGGCGAAGGTGACCGGGCCGCGCTGGCCGCGGTAGACGGGCGGTTTGACGCCGATGCCCATGAGCCGCGTCTTCTCTTCGGCCCAGTTGGGAGGCAGGATGAACGCGCGGAGATTGCGCAGCCGTTCGTCCACGCGGTCGAGCAGGGCGTTGAGCTCGTCTTCGTTGCGGGCTGACTGCTGGAGCCACCACGAGTTGCCATGCCAGATGTTCTTTGCCTCGAAG
>JAAYZF010000409.1 GCA_012514975.1 bacterium | reverse complement strand
GCGCGATCAGGGGATACATGCCGATCTGCGTCGGTATCTCGGTGAGCCACATGCCCGTGCCGAGGTGCAGTGCCTTCTGGTAGCCAAGGCCGCGCCGGCCCGTTGACGAGGCGAACTGGTACGACGCGTCCCAGCCCTGCAGGCCAAGACCGTACGCGGCTATCATCACGGGCGATTCCGCGTACCACTCGTTCGGGAAGACCGATGCCCATTCAGACAGCGCGAACGGCCGGTCAACCACCTGCTGCAGCCCCGAAGACAACAGGCCTGAGCCGGGATGCGTCACATGTGCCTCGTTCCTGAACGTGCCCGTGACGGGCCGGTAGCCGCCCATGCCGCCGAAGTAGTTATGCCGGTCGATGAACCCGACAAGGTAGTCTGAGAGCAGGTTGTAGTAGCTTGCGATGCCGGCCGGGGCCTGCCAGCACGAGCCGACGGTCGGGCCTTCGTATCCTGCGTCGCGCAGCGCTTTCAGGAACTTCGAGTAATAGGCGTTCTGCTGTTCATGGAGAAAGGCCGCGTTGTCGACGAGGCGGACGAACGTGCCGCGGTCGACGGCCTGTGTGAGGCCCGCGTTGCCCATGAACCAGCCGTTGAGCTGCAGCGCGATGTTCTGTTTCTCGAGCGATTCGTTCTTGACGCCGTAGACGTCAAAGGCTTCCTTGCCCCACGCTTTCTCGAGCGCCTGTTCCGTGCGGTATTTGTTCGTCAGCCACGCGTTCCATTTCCGGACGAAGAGGCGTTTGTACGTCGGGCACGCATCGAGCGCGTTCTGCGTCGTCGAGTAGAAGAGGATGTCGTCCTCGTTCTGGAACTCGATGAAGGCGAGCGCCGGCTCCTTCGCGTACGGGATGCCCGTGTAGGCGTTGGTGTGCGCAAGAAGCGCGAGCACGGCCGCGATCATCACGTCCTGCACATCCTCGGCGGCGTTGATCAGGCCGAGCGTGTCTCCCTTGAGCTTCGTCTCGATCTCGTCATACGCGACCAGTCTCGCCCGGTCGCCCGGCCGCACCTTGAAGTGGTACGAGTGCGACCAGCCGAAGTACATGCCGTTACTCTTCAGTTTCGCCGAGAAGTAGTCGAGCTGGTCGAGCTTCCGCGGGTCGTACTTCGTCGAGTCGCGCTCGCCGCCTATGCCTTCCGAGCCGCTGTTGATGAACTTGTGCAGGCGGACGCAGTTGACGCCGTACTTGGCATAACGGTCGGCCCATGTGTCCGCGGCGGGCTTGTCGGGCGCGCAGTCCATGTTGCCGAGGTTGACTCCCCAGAACTTGACGCGCGTGCCGTCGGCGAACTCGAAGTGATCGCCCACCATGCGCACGCCGCCGCGCGTTCCCGCGGGCTTCTCGAGCCAGTCCTGCATGCCGATGACACTTGGCCCGCTGTCGTTCGCGGGCTTGAAATCGTACCAGCCTCTCGTGGTGTTCAGCCATGGCGGCGGCGTGTCGGCGGCGAGGCAGGCGAGTGCCGCAAGTGCTGCAGTGACGGGAATGATGAAGCGGATGGTGCGTGCGTTCATGGTGTGTCTCCTGTTCCTGCGTGCGGAATGGGCGTCTTGCCCGTTGTGGCGCGCAGCGCGGTTCATTTCGGCGGACTGTACACCCTTATCGCCTTCAGCGGCACACTGCCACCGCTTTCAGCGACAAGCTCGAGCGTATGCGGCCCGTTGTCAAGCCCTGATGCCAGCACCGTCTCGATTTCATGCGCCGTATCCGTGACAGCGGGCGGCACATACACATCAGTCCCGAGCAGGATCGAGGCGAAGCGGAGCTCGTACCCGGGCGCGATGGGCGACGGTCTGCCCTTGCCCGTTTCGAGCCACCAGTCCTCCGCGGCGATGGCGATCCTTCCCGATGTCGAGACGAAGTCCTGCGTGCTGACACCCGCGCCGTCCGGCCCGGTCTTCGACCCGCGGACATCGAACGTGAAGCACGCGGCGTCGCCGGTGACGACGGTGATCACCCAGTCTTCCTCGACGGGCTTCGTGCGCGAAGAGATCACCACGGGCGCGCTGACGCTCCACGGCCAGTCAACGCCCGGGCCGGCATTCGCGCGCGTGAATGCGTAGAGCGCGGGGAATGCCGACGGCGGGTTGCCATCGATGAGGACACGCGCCGAACCGGCCTTGCCGGCATGCGGCGCGGCAATTGCCGTGACGCGGTTGCCTGCAAATGCCAGTTTCATCACGCCGTTCGTGAATGAAAGCGAATCGCCGGAGAACGTGCGCACGGGGCCCTCCGCTTCGCCGCCCGGCGCGGCAGCCCGGCAGACAAGGCCGCTGCTGACCAGCCTGGCCATCAGCTCGCAGCCGCGTTCATTGAGATGAACGCCGTCGCTCAAAAGCGCCTGCGGTTCGAGCTTGTTGTCGAGAAGGTGCCTCCGCCAGCCCGCACGGACGTCGATGAGCTCGCATCCATACGTGCGTGCGACGCGCGGGAGGACCTCGCCGTTCATGAACGCGTCCCAGCCCTCGTCAGGCCTCGAAGGGTCGGCCTTGGCGCCGAAGTGGTCCGTCTGCATGGCGATTTCCGCCGTGGTGTTGCGGCGGATGAACGCGATGATCTCCTCGTACTTGTCGTGCGCGCCATAGACGTGGAAGACGACGAGATCGGGATAAAAGACGCGGATGTCGCGCGGCGTGGTCTTGACGAGCTTCTGCGATGCGAACCCGCCGATGGCAAGATTCTCAGCCACGATGTCCGCGTGAGGAAAGCGCTGCCTGAGGCCGGCGACGACATCGAGCCACCATTCCTGCCTCGTGATCGACTGGCCGTAGAAGAGGATGCGGACCGTGTTGCGGTGTGCGGGCGTGCTGGCCGCAAGGAGCGACATTGTGCGCTGGATGTACCGGCCTGGATGTGGGGGTGCCATGGGTGGCGCGGGCGGGGGATAGGCAGGCGCATTGGTGGCCGCACATGCGGCCAGTGCGCCTGCTGCGGCGACGGCGGCGAGCGTTCCTGTCATATGCCTTCTCCTGGGCAGAATGCATCTGTTCTCGACGGGCTGCCGGGAGACAGCGCCGAAATGCATGCGCGCCATTCGGCCGACAGTTTGTCCATCAGGGACAGCCGCCTGGCAACCTCGGCAATGGCGGCATTGGTTGACTCGTAGAGCGAATGGCGCTGCAGGATGATCGTCTCGGGCGGCAGGAGCGTGGACATGCCGGCGTCCTTGATGAGCCGGTGCGCGTCGGCCTTGACGCCGCAGAGATACAACTGCCCGCCCGCGCCGCGCAGCGCCTGGGCAAAGTCGAAGATGGCGTTCCAGCAGGCGAAATCGATGAACAAAGCGCGGCGCGTGCGGAGGATGACGTGGCGCGGCTGTTGCAGCTCGGCGATCTCGGCAAACTGCTCGCGCAGCTCGTGCGACAGCGCATAGAGCAGGTCGCCATGCAGGGTGATCGCCAACACATCGCTCCGCGCGTGCGTCGTCCCCGGCACGTACGGCACCTCGGCAAAGCGCCCGCTGGGCAGCGGGATCAGCTCGTACAGGTGCAGCCGGCGCGCGCGGTTGAGAAACACGACCACGGCGAGCAGCGCCCCGGAGACAACGCCTTCCTGCAGGCCCACCAGCACGGTGATTGCCGCCGTGACCGCCATCACGGCAAAGTCCGTCTTCGACGTGTCCCATACCTCGCGTATGCGGCGCAGGTCGATGAGCCGGTAGCCGATGAAGAGCAGAAGGCCCGCAAGCGCCGAGATGGGTATGATGTTCAGCCACCTGGGTATCAGCATCAGCGCCAGCGCGGTGCACAGCCCGAAAAAGACGTTCGCGAACCGCGTCTGCGCCCCCGCCTGCTCGATGAGGGCCGAGCGCGTGAACGACCCCGAGCCCGGGATGCCCTGAAAAAACGACGTGACCACGTGCGCAAACCCCTGGCCGAATATCTCCTGGTTGAACTGCAGTTGCTGCCGGTGCCGCAGCCCAAGCGTCTGGGCGATCGAAATCGCCTCGATCAACCCCACCGCCGTGATCGTCAGCGCCGCGGGAAGCAACGCGCGCAACAGATGCACGTCGATCGCATGCCACGCGAACAACGGCAGGCCCGTCGGCACCGGGCGCAGATCGCGCACCAGGCTCACCGTCGCGTACGGCGCAAGAAGCCGCGCGGCAACAGTGGCGCACACGATCGCTACGAGCGCCGTGGGTATGCGCTTCGCGAAACGCTGCAGCGAGAACATGATCGCAAGCGTCATCGCGCCAATGCCGACGGCCCAGATGCTCGCACCGCGGGCACGGCTGATAATGTCTGCCATCTTCGGCACGAACTCCGCGTGCTTCGACCCGGCGATGCCTAGAAAATAATGCAACTGGCCGAACGCGATCAGAATGCTCGCGCCAATGGTGAACCCCAGGAGCGCCGACTCGGGGACAAAATGGATGAGCGTGCCCAGGCGGAGGACACTTGCGATCACACACAGCGCGCCGACAAGAAGCGTAAGATGGAAGAACACGGCCGGCTGGTCCGCCATGCCCGCCGCGCCGGCGACAGCGACCGCGGTCATCAGCGCGATCGAGTTCGTCGGCCCCGTGTTCAGGAAATTCGAGCTGCCCCACACGGCGGCAACGATGGACATCACCATCGCGGCATACAGGCCGTTGACCGGCGGCGCGCCCGCGACTATCGCGTACGCCATGAGCTGCGGCACGGCAAACACCGCCACCGTCGCCCCGGCAAGCAGGTCGCGCGACAGTGTCTGCGCACTGCTGGCTTTTGCGCTCGCGATGAACGGGAACGGATTGACCGATGTGCGCTGGGGCCTGATCATGCGGGGTAGGGGAGTAGTTAGTATTCAGTATTCGGTGTTCAGTGTCCGGTAACTGCGCTGTACGGCACCCAGGCCCATCCGTGCAATCCGTGCGATCGGTGTACACGGCAGTCGGGACAGGCATGTCCCTCGTAGCTTGATCGGGACAGGGATGTCCCTCCTACTCTGCGCTGGCAGTGCCGCTGGGTGCGGCAGACAACTTGAGCAGGACGACGCCGTGGCCGGGCACGTCGGTGACGAGCTTGCCGGAGAGGGTGCCGAGGCTCTTCTGCCGCCACAGGTCGCGTGCCCGCTGCCTGCCCTTGCAGCCGAGCGGTTCGAGCGGCACGACGACGCCGCGCGCGCCAAAGTGGTCGAGGTTGAACACGCCCACGGCGAGCGAACCGTCAGCCATTGCCTTCGCCCACGCTTCGATGTGGCCTGAACGCCAGACACGCGTTGCCTGTCTTCCCAACTCGTCCTGGTTGACGTCGAGAACTTCATGGTTGGTGAGCAGGCTGCGCGTGAACTCGTCAAGCGTGCCAAGATCGCAGCCGAGGAGCAGGGGAGACGCCAGCAGGCACCAGAGGCTGATGTGCGTGTACTGCTCGTTCCGGGTGAGCCGGCAGGGCCGCGTCTTCGCGCCCCAGCCGACGTGGCCTACGACAAGCATGTCAGGGTCGTTCCAGCGGCCCGGGCCGGCGTATTCGCTCAACGCGCCCTGCGCGAAGCCGATGCCCGCCATGCTGCCCCACGTGTCCGTGATGTCGCCCGTGGTGCGCCAGCAGTTCCCGCCCACGTCGGCGCCCCAGGCGGAGACGTTGCCCATGCCGTACTGGCAGAGGCTGTAGACGATGTC
>JAAYZF010000408.1 GCA_012514975.1 bacterium | reverse complement strand
GTTGACCTTCTCGTGTGTGTCGCATCTGGACAGGGGGACGGATTCTGGGTTGTCTCCTCTCATCCCTTCTGCTATAATCTCCTCGGATGCCTTGTGTAGCATTCCTCGCAACTTTTCCGGTAGAGCCCCTCCATTCTTGAATCCCCGGGCGAAAAACGCTACAATAAAGGATTGCATGGATCAAGCCGCTGCACGGCAGCGGCGGCACAGACGTTATCCCGGGAGTTTTGCGACAGATGAGACCGCCTTTTTCAGAGTTCACCGCCGTCAATGCGGCAGGGCAGCCACGACCGCGCGGGCTGTACGACCCGCAGTACGAGCACGACAGTTGCGGCGTCGGCTTCGTCGCGCATCTGGATGCCACGCCGCATCACGACCTCGTCGAGCAGGCCATCCAGGTGCTCGCCAATCTCGAGCACCGCGGCGCTGTCGGCGGCGACAAGGCGACGGGCGATGGCGCGGGCCTGCTGCTTCAGCTTCCCGACGTGTTTCTCCGCCGCGCATGCGCCGGGCTGAACGTGAAGCTGCCCGGCCCGGGCGACTATGGCGCTGGCATGCTTTTCATGCCGCGCGACGCCGCGCTTGCCAGGCGGTGCAGGGCCGCGGTGGAAAACGCCGTTGACGCCGAGGGGTGCAGCGTTCTCGGCTGGCGGGACGTACCTGTCGACAACACGCACCTTGGCGAATTCTCGCGCTCGACCCAGCCGGGGATCGCGCAGGTGTTCATCGGCCGCGGCAGCGTGACGGGCGAGGCGTTCGAGCGGGCGCTCTACGTCATCCGCCGCGTCATCGAGAACACGGTTGCCTCATGGGCGAATGTTGACGCGAGCGAGTTCTACATCCCCAGCTTTTCGAGCCGCACGATCGTCTACAAGGGCATGCTCACGGGCACGCAGCTCATGACGTTTTATCCCGACCTGCACGAGAGGGATTTTGCGAGTGCGATGGCGATCGTGCACCAGCGGTACAGCACGAACACGCTGCCGGCGTGGCGTCTTGCGCAGCCGTTCCGGCTCGTGGCGCACAACGGCGAGATCAACACGCTCCGCGGCAACATCAACCGGATGCGGGCCCGCGAGCCCCAGTTCAAGTCCGACCTCCTTGGCGCGTCAATCGAGAAGATCAAGCCCGTGATCGTCGCCGGCGGGAGCGACTCGGCGATGTTCGACAACGCGCTCGAGCTGCTCGTCATGGCCGGCCGCTCGCTTCCGCATTCGGCGATGATGATGGTGCCGGAGGCATGGGGCGCCAAGTACCACATGAGCGAGGACAAGCGGGCGTTCTACGAGTATCACGCGGCATTCATGGAGCCGTGGGACGGGCCGGCGGCGCTTGTCTTCACCGACGGGCGGTACATCGGCGCGACGCTTGACCGCAACGGGCTGCGCCCCGCGCGCTACACCGTCTCGCGCGACGGGCTCATCGTCCTCGCGTCCGAAACCGGCGCGATCGAGTTCACCGGGAGCAGCATCCTCACCCGCGGCCGCCTCCAGCCGGGCAGGATGCTTTTCGTCGATCTCGAGCAGAAGCGGATCGTGCCGGACAACGAGGTGAAGGCGAAGATCTCGCGCCAGCACCCGTATCGCCGCTGGGTCAACGAGAACCGCATCCTCCTCCGCGGCCTGTTCATGCCCTCGGAGATCGAGCCGATGGATCCCGCCGTGCTCGTCCAGAAGCAGCATGCGTTCGGCTATACCGAGGAAGACCAGAACGTCCTCATCAATCCCATGGCCTCGCAGGCGCAGGAACCTGTCGGCTCGATGGGCAACGACGCCGCGCTCGCCGTCCTCTCGAACCGCCCGCGCCTCGTCTTCGATTACTTCAAACAGCTCTTCGCCCAGGTCACCAACCCGCCGATCGACCCCTACCGCGAAGAGCTCGTCATGTCGCTCATGAGTTTCATCGGCCGCGAGCGCAACCTGCTCGAGGAATCGCCTGCGCACGCCCGCATGCTCAAGCTGCCGCACCCGCTCCTTTCGCCCGAGGACATGGAGCGCCTGCGCACGGCGAGGCATCCGGACGTCGTTGCCGCGGAAATCGACATGCTCTTCCCGGCCGACGGGGATGGCGCCGCGCTCCGTGCCGCGCTCGATGGCGTCTTCGACAAGGCTGCCCATGCGATCAGGGGCGGCGCCACCATCATCATCCTTACCGACCGCAACGTGGACGCGCAGCATGCGCCCATCCCCGCCCTGCTCGCCACGGCCGGCCTGCACCATTACCTCATCCGCACAGGCCTGCGCACCCAGGCAGGCATCGTCGTCGAGAGCGGCGAGCCGCGCGAGGTAAACCATTTCTGCCTCCTCGTCGGCTACGGGGCCAATGCCGTAAGCCCCTATCTTGCGCTGTCGACCGTGCGCTTCCTGTCGGAGAGCGGGCTGCTGCTCGTGCCGCTTGCGCCGGACGAAGCGGCGGACAACTACATCACGGCCGTCAAGAAGGGCCTGCTGAAGACGTTCAGCCGCATGGGCATCTCGACGGTGCGCAGCTATTTCGGCTCGCAGATATTCGAGGCGGTCGGCCTGGGCAGGGAGGTGGTCGACGCGTATTTCACGCACACGGCGTCGCGCGTCGGCGGCATCGGGCTTGATGAGATCGCCCGCGAAGCCGTGCTGCGGCACCGGCGCGGCTTTCCGGCACAGGGCCGGCCTGCCAGGCTGCTCGACAGCGGCGGCGACTATGCCGTCCGTCACGGCGGCGAACGCCATCTGCTCACTCCCGCGGCCATCTGCAAGCTGCAGTACGCGGTGCGCACGGGCGATTACGCGGCGTTCAAGGACTACACGAAGCTGATGAACGACCAGGCGCGCGCGCGCGCGACGCTGCGCAGCCTCATCGCGCTCAAACCCGGCGTGCGCCCGCCCGTGCCCATCGACGAGGTCGAGCCCGTCGAGGCGATCACCACGCGGTTCGTCTCGGCAGCCATGTCCTACGGCTCGATCAGCAAGGAGACGCACGAGTGCATGGCCATCGCCATGAACCGCATCGGCGGCAGAAGCAACTCGGGCGAAGGCGGCGAGGACCCCGCGCGGTACACGCCGCTGCCCAACGGCGACAGCCTGATCTCGAGGACGAAGCAGGTCGCTTCAGGCCGCTTCGGCGTCACCATCGAGTACCTCAACCATGCCGAGGATCTGCAGATCAAGATCGCCCAGGGCGCCAAGCCGGGCGAAGGCGGCCAGCTTCCCAGCCACAAGGTCACCGAGGACATTGCGCGCGTGCGCCACACGACGCCCGGCGTGACGCTCATCTCCCCGCCGCCGCATCACGACATCTACTCGATCGAGGACCTTGCGCAGTTGATCTACGATCTGAAGATGGCGAACCCGCGGGCGCGCGTCTCCGTCAAGCTCGTCTCCGAGGCCGGCGTGGGCACCATCGCCGCCGGCGTCGCCAAGGCAAAGGCCGACATGGTCCTCATCGCCGGCTATGACGGCGGCACGGGCGCGTCGCCCCTCACGTCCATCAAGCATTGCGGCCTGCCCTGGGAGCTCGGCCTCGTCGAGACGCAGCACGCACTCGTCGCCAACCGCCTGCGCGACCGCATCCGCGTCCAGACCGACGGCCAGTTGCGCACCGGGCGCGACCTTGCGATTGCAGCCCTGCTCGGCGCCGAGGAATACGGCTTCGGCACCATCGCGCTCGTCGCCCTCGGGTGCATCATGATGCGCAAGTGCCATCTCAACACGTGCCCCGTCGGCATTGCCACGCAGGACCCCGTGCTGCGCGCGCGCTTCGCCGGGAAGCCGGAGCACGTCGTCAACTTCATGCGCTTCATCGCGCAGGAAATGCGCGAGCACATGGCCGAGCTCGGCTTCCGCACCGTTGACGACATGGTCGGCCGCGTCGAGTGCCTCGAGTTCACGCCCGATGCGTCGCACTGGAAGGCGCGCACGCTCGATTTCACCGCGCTGCTTACCACGCCGGCCGCCAATGGCTCCCTGCCGCTTCGTTGTACGCGGGGGCAGGAGCATGAAGTCGCCCTGGCGCTCGACCAGGAACTGATCAAGCTCTCGGAACCGGCGCTCAGATCGGGCGGGAAGGTAGACATCGACCTGCCGATCCGCAACGTCAACCGCACGGTCGGCGCGACGCTCAGCGGGGAGGTGGTGCGGAAATACGGGGCGAAGGGCCTGCCGGCCGACACGATCCATTTCTCGTTCAAGGGCTCAGCGGGCCAGAGCTTCGGCGCCTTCCTCGCCCCGGGGATCACGCTGCGTCTCGAGGGGGATGCGAACGATTACGCGGGCAAGGGCCTGTCGGGCGGGCGGATCATCGTGGTGCCGCCCGCGCACGCGCACTTCGCGGCGCATGAGAACGTCGTTGCGGGCAACGTCTGCCTCTACGGCGCCACGAGCGGCGAGGCGTACATACGCGGCGTGGCAGGCGAGCGGTTCGCCGTGCGCAACAGCGGCGCGCGCGCCGTCGTCGAAGGCGTGGGCGACCACGGGTGCGAATACATGACCGGCGGTGTCGTCGTCGTTCTCGGCCAGACCGGCGTCAATTTCGCCGCGGGCATGTCCGGCGGCCTCGCCTTCATCTACGACGAGACCGAGTCGTTCGGCACGCGCTGCAACCTCGACATGGTCGACCTCGAGAGCGTATGGACCGAGTATGACAAGAAACTCCTCCGCGCGATGATCGAGGCGCACCTGCGCCACACCGGCAGCACGCGCGCACGGCAGATTCTCGATGCGTGGGAGCAGACGCTTCCGCTGTTCGTCCGTGTCATCCCGCTCGAGTACCGCACGGTGCTCGAACGGACCAGGCGGCTCGAGTTCGCCTCGAGCGAAACGGTGTCGGCCACCGAGGAAGTGTACAGCATAGGCCCGTGAACCAGCCGGCGCGGTGCGCCGGTCGAAGGCGCTGATGAAGAAGAGTTGCGTACGATGTTGTGAAGGGAGATAGATACTATGGCCAAGCCAACCGGTTTCATGGAATTCACACGGCAGGACCCCGCGAAGGCGCCTGTCGAGGAGCGCGTCAGGCATTTCAAGGAGTTCGAACAGCTCCTTCCGGAGGACGAGCTCGCACGCCAGGCTGCCCGCTGCATGGACTGCGGCATCCCGTTCTGCCACGCGTTCGGCTGCCCGGTGAAGAATCTCATTCCCGATTGGAATGACATGGTCTACCGCGGCCAGTGGCGCCGCGCGCTCGATCTCCTCCACAAGACGAACAACCTGCCCGAGATCACCGGCCGCGTCTGTCCCGCGCCGTGCGAGCCCGCGTGCACGCTCTCGATCAACCTGCCCGCCGTGACGATCAAGCACATCGAGCTCGAAATCGTCGAGCACGGATGGAAGGAAGGATGGATCGTGCCCGAGCCGGCCGGGTTCTCCACGGGCCGCCGCGTCGCCGTCATCGGCTCCGGCCCCGCGGGCCTTTCGGCCGCGCAGCAGCTCGTGCGCAGCGGCCACGAGGTCGTCATCTTCGAGAAATCGAAACGCTTGGGCGGCCTGCTCCGCTACGGCATTCCGGATTTCAAACTCGAGAAATGGGTCATCGACCGCCGGATCGAACAGATGAAGGCCGAGGGCCTTGGCATCGAGTGCGGCGTGGATGTTGGCCGCGATGTCTCGGCGCAGTACCTCCGCCGGTCGTTCGACGCGATTGTCATCTGCGCCGGCGCGGGCGTTCCACGCGACATCAAGGCGCCCGGCCGCGAGCTCAAGGGCATCCACTTCGCCCTCGATTTCCTCACGCAGCAGAACCGGCGCAATGCGGGCGACGCGATCCCTGATGACATGGCGATCTCGGCAAAGGGAAAGAACGTCGTCGTCATCGGCGGCGGCGATACCGGTTCCGACTGCATCGGCACGTCGCGCCGCCAGGGCGCCGCTTCGATCACCCAGATCGAGCTGCTGCCCAAGCCGCCTGCCGAGCGCGCGCCGGACAACCCATGGCCGCTGTGGCCGGCGATTCTCCGCACGTCGTCATCGCAGGGTGAGGGCTGCGAGCGCATGTGGAGCATCAACACCAGGGAGTTCGTTGGCGTCAACGGCGCCGTCTCCGCGATGAAATGCGCACGGCTCGAGTGGGCAAAGGACGCGTCGGGCAGAATGCAGTTCAAGGAGATCGCCGGCTCGGAGTTCGAGCTGAGGGCCGGGCTCGTGCTCCTTGCAATGGGCTTCGTCCATGTCGAGCACGGGCCGCTGGTGCAGGACCTTGCGTTGCCGCTGAGCCAGCGTGGCGACATCGTGGTGGATGAGAACTACATGACCAGCGTGCCCGGCGTGTTCGCCGCGGGAGACGCCATGGTGGGCGCGTCGTTGATCGTTCGCGCAATCGACCATGGCCGCCTCGCCGCCGCGGGTGCCGACCGCTACCTGCAGGCGCTGTAGTGCGTGGAGCGCGGCGGTCATCCGCCTGCAGAGTGGAGGGCGGGCATGCACGGCCGCCGCGCGTGTGGTCCGGCCACACGCATCAAGCGCCATGCTTCTCTTTGATTGCTCCCGATGACCGTGTCTTCCGCACAGATTGACCCCCACACGCTCGGCGTGCTCGAATTCCCCGCCGTGCGCGACGTGCTCTCGACCTACGCGGGCACGGCGCTCGGCAAGGCCGAGGCCCTTGCGCTGCTTCCCGGCGCCTGCATCGAGACTGTCCGCCGTCTCATAGCGGAAACGGGCGAGATGGCGTCGGTTGTCTCCGCCGCGGGCCGCCTGCCTTTTGCCGGAGCGCGCGATATCCGTTCCGCCATCGCCGCCATCACCACCCTCCACGCGCCGCTCGAGCCGGCCGATCTGCTCGACGCCGCCGAGACGCTCGAAGCCGTCTCGGCCATCAGGCAGTTCCTCGATGCACGCAAGGACGCCGCGCCGCGACTGTGGGATCTTGCCGCGCGGCTCGGCGATTTCCGCGCCATCATTGCCGAAATACTCCGCTGTGTCGACAGCGACAACACACTGCGCGATTCGGCTTCGCCCGAGCTCCACGACCTGCGCCGCCGTATCGCCGGCCTGCGCGAGCAGATCAACGACCGCATGCGTTCGCTCGCCGGCTCGCCTGACATCCAGCCGCTGCTCGAGAACCGCGAGCTGCTCACGCGCAACGACCGCCCCGTCCTCGCCGTCAAGGCAAGCTTCCGCCGGATGATTCCCGGCATGCTCCTCGACAAGTCCAACACCGGCGCCACGGTGTTCATCGAGCCCCATGCCGTCACCGACCTTGTCAATGAACTCGAGAACACGCGGTTCGAGGAGCGCCGCGAAATCACCCGCATCCTCTGGGAGCTCACGCGCATGGTGTCGAGCCGCGCGGACGACATTTCGCGCTCGCTTGACCTTCTTGCACAGATCGACCTTGCGTACGCTAAGGCCCGGTTCGCCATCGAGTTCCGCATGGCCAGCCCGGCGATCAATGATGAGCCGGTGTTGCACGTCGTCGAGGCGCGCCATCCGCTGCTGTTGTACTTTGCCTGCCGCGCACGCGGCGCGGGTGTTCACGTCGGCGACGTGTTCACCGAGGTCGTGCCCCTCTCGGCCCGGCTGGGCGAGGATTTCGATGCGCTGATCGTTACGGGGCCGAACACGGGCGGCAAGACCGTTGCACTGAAAACGCTTGGCCTCCTGGCCCTGATGGCGCAGGCAGGGATGCACATCCCCGCCGCGCACGGCAGCGCCCTGCCGGTTTTTGCCAACGTCTTTGCCGACATCGGCGACGAGCAGAGCATCGAGCAGTCGCTCAGCACGTTTTCCTCCCATATGACGAACATCGCGCGCATCCTCGATGGCGCGCATCGCAACACGCTTGTCCTGCTCGATGAACTCGGCTCGGGCACGGACCCTGTCGAGGGCGCCGCGCTCGGCACGGCCATCCTCTCCTTCCTCCACGATCGCGAGGCGCGCGTGGTTGCCACGACGCATCTCGGCTCGCTCAAGACGTACGCCTACACGACGCCGCGCGTCGAAAACGCCTGCATGGAATTCGATCGCGCGACGCTGAAACCAACGTTCAGGCTCATCACCGGCCAGCCCGGCTCGAGCAACGCGCTTGCGATCGCCACACGGCTCGGCATGCCCCGGCGCGTGCTCGACCAGACGCGCGAGCTGCTTGCCAGCGGCCAGCCCGGGGAGACCGTGCTGGTTGACCAGGTGCAGGAGGCGCGCCATGCGGCCGAGGAGACGCGCGCGAAGTTCGAAACGCTGCGCAACGAGCTCGAACAGCGCATCCAGCGCATCGACGCCGAACGCCGCACACAGGTGCGCGCCGCGCATGAGCTCCTCGAACGCACCGTCCGCGACGTTACGACAACAGTCGGCGACTTCGCCGCCGCGGCGCAGAGCGCGCCCAACCCGTGGGCTGACAAGGCCAGGGAACTCCAGGCGCTCGTCCACACCGTCGCCTCGGGCACGCCGCTCGCCGAACTCCACGCGCGGTTCATCGAACAGGTAAAACCCGGCGACCGGGTGTACGTCACGCCGCTCAGATGCCACGGCTTTGTCAGGGAAATCCGCCGCCGGCATGGCATCATGATCATTGCCATCGAGGACGGCCTCTTCGAGATTCCCTTCGACCAGGTCTCCGACCAACCATTCGTTTTTGATGCACAAGGCGCATCGAAGACGAAGACGCGCGCCAAAAGCGTGAAGACCGCCGCGCCTCCCGAGGCACAGGAGCCGAAGCAGGAAAAGGAACCACCGGAACGCGTCAGGGAATTCCTCGACGGGTTGAAGGAGGGCGACACGATTTACGCGCCGGTGCTCCGCAGCGCGGCCGTGGTCACCTCGATCAACCGCGCGAAGAAGACGCTGCGTGTGCGCATAGGCGTGCTCGAGGCCGACCTGCCGTTCTCGAAAATCCGCCGCCCGCGTCCCGCGCGGAACGATGCCGGGGCGCCGGCATAGCCTCGGCCGCTTCACTCGCCGGAACCGGCTTTCAGCCTCTGCAGCGAATCCAGGATCACGGCAGAGGCGATTGACAGGCGCACATGCCAATGCTATACTCCATGCCGTGAAACACATCTCCTTTCTCGGCAAAGTCACTGACCAGCCGCTCGCGCGGATTGGCGCCATCGGCTGTGGCAGTCATTCGTTCAGGAATCTGTTCCCCACATTCCAGTTCACTCCCGTCGACCTTGCCGCGACGTGCGACCTTGACGGCGAGAAAGCCGCCGTCTATGCGCGCGCATTCGGCGCTCACGCCTCGTACACCGACTATCGCGAGATGATCGACAAGGAGGAGCTCGATGGCGTCGTCGTCTGCGTCAATTTCGACGCGAGCGGCCGGCCCGTGTATCCACGCATCGCCGCCGACTGCCTCGCGCGCGGCGTCAGTGTCTTTATCGAGAAACCGCCTTCGGCCACCGCGCGCGAAGTCGAGTCAATGATGCAGGCGGCGGATGACTCGGGCAGAATCGTCGTCTGCGGCCTCAAACGCATGTTCTTCCAGATGACCACCAAGGCCAGGAGCCTCATCAGCGACCCGGCATTCGGCGACCCGATGACGCTTCTGCTCCAGCGCGAGGAACGCATTCCCACCATGGACGAGCTGCGCGTGTTCTGGAACGGCGAGTTCTGCCGGCCGGCCACGGCGTTCCTCGACCATTTCTGCCATCCCGCCTCGATGATGCTCTATCTCGCCGGGATGCCACAGCGCATGATCTATCATCGCGCCGCGCACGGCTCGGGCGTCGTCACGTTCGAGTATGACGACGGCAAGGTGGCAAGCATGGCGTTCACGCATGGCGGGTCGGGAGTGGCAGGCGGCGTCGAGCGGCTGTATGTGGTGGGAACGCAGTGCCAGACCGTTGTCATCGAGAACTGCCGCGTCTACTGCTTCCAAGGCCCCGCGCCCGATGGCCCGCGCGAGCCGTACGGCGCAAAGCCCAATTACTTCACCGGCGGCATCGGCACCACCACCGCGCTCTGGGAACCCGAGTTCCAGCTCGGCCAGCTCTACAGCAAGGGCCTCTTCCTTCTTGGCTACTACGATGAGATCCTCGAATTCGCGTCGGCAATCCTCGAGAAACGACAGCCAACGCGCGGCACCCTCCTCCAGTGCTGGCAGATTACCCACATGTTCGAGAAATTCGCTGAAGGCCCGGGCAGGATGATCGCGTTGAAGAAGGCGCCGTGAGGAGAAGGCGGGTGGGGCGGGGAGTGGGGTGGGGAACTGGGAAATGCGGATTGAGAACTGTCAATGGTCAATGGTCAATGGTCAATGGGCATCTGAGAGCAACTTCCTCACAAATGCCAGCCCTTCGGCAGCGAAGCGTTTCTCGCTCGGGAAGAACGGGCGCCAGCATGACACTGCCGTCTTGATCGCCTGGTTCTCCTGGTTGAAGCTCTCGAGCACGCACCAGCGGCTGTACCTCGAGGCTTTGATCGCCGCGCCCACCTCGCGCCAGTGCACCTGGCCCGTGCCGGCGATTCCGCGATCATTCTCGCTCAAGTGCACATGGGCAAGCACGCCCGCCGCAGCCGCGGCGCGAAATGCGGCGGCGCTGTCCTTTTCCTCGATGTGCATGTGGAAGGTATCGAGCAGGAGGCCGGCCTTCCTGCTGCCAGTTGCGCGGCAGAAGGCGATGCCTTGCGCCACCGTGTTCATGAAGTTCGTTTCAAACCGGTTGAGCGGCTCGAACGCGAGTGTGACATCCGCTTCCTCGGCAAGGGGCATGAGCTGCTTCAATGCCTTTGCCGTCTCGCGCCGCTGCTGCTCGAGCGGGAGCGACTGGTCGACATCGCCGACCGCCTTGTACAGCGGGCCGCACACCACCGGCGCGCCGAGCGCGGCAACAGCCTTGATGCACCCGCGGATGTACTTTTCGGCTGCCCTGCGTGGCGCGGCTGCCTTGCCGTAGAAACGCGTGCCGGGCGGGAGCGCGCCTGAGGCGGTCAGCAGCAGCCCCGCCTTGGCGGCCTGCGCGCGAATCTCGTCCGCGGGCACGGCGTCAGGGTTGAATACGGGCACCTCGACACCGTCGAATCCCATCTCCTTAAGCCGTGGGAACCAGCGCATGACGCGCCGGTCGACCGAGTCGCCTAGCAAGAGCAGATTAACACCGAAGAGCATGGCGGCTCAATTGTACCATTTTCCGCCGCATCATGCTATACTATGAACTACATATTCTGTACGGCATTGGCACAGGGGACTGTGCCTCCACATTCTGGAACCGATCAGGCGGACCGATCATGATTGACTGGCTCAAAGGGTACCTCGAAACATACAAGGCGGCGCTCGATCACCTTCCGCTCGAACAGATCAGCGGGGCCATCGAGACGCTCCGCGTTGCGCTCAAGGAAGACCGCATGATCTTCGTCTTCGGCAACGGCGGCAGTGCCGGCACCGCGCAGCACTTTGTCACCGATCTCGGCAAAGGCGCATCTGACAAGCTCGGCAGGCGTTTCCGCTGCATGTCGCTCAATGACAACATCGGCTGGATCACCGCGATCGGCAACGACTACGACTATGCCGATATCTTCGTCCGCCAGCTCGAGAACCATGCCAAGCCCGGCGACGTCCTCTTCACCATGAGCGTCAGCGGCAGCTCGCCCAATCTTGTCAAAGCGTTCGAGTGGGGAACGAGGAACGGCATGAGGACCATCGCGCTCGTCGGCGGCAAAGGCGGCGCGCTTGCCGGCATCGCTGAGCAGGTGCTCGTCGTCAACTCGGCGCACTACGGCGTGGTCGAGGACGCCCATCTTAACATTTGCCATTTGATTGCCTACGCCTTCATGGAGCATCCGGAGCTGGGGAAGTGAGGTGGCATTTATGATTCATGATCTGTGATCTGCCGTGTGGCTGAGCGGTTTCTGCCGTACCCGTCCTTCAGGTCCCCTTCGTCCTCTTCGTCCTTCTTCCCTCTTTCCTGCCCATCCTTTGTGGTATAATGCTCTGTAAAACCTGTAACAGAGGCATCATGCAATCCAGCCGGGCGGTACGCAGACAGTGGTTTCTTCTTTGCTGCGCGTTCCTGTTGATCAACGGCTACGCGGTACTCAAGCTTGTCCGATGGTTTGACCGGCAGGGCGGGCGCAAGCCCGTTGCCGTTGCGTTCACGCCCGGCGAGGGCGCGATGGTCAGCAACAAAGCCGCGCTCACGTGGCGTTTCAGCGAGCCCGTCGCCCCGCGCGGCGAAATCGGCGGGTGGACGTCCAGCGGCCCGGTGAGCTTCACGCCCGCGGTTGCCGGCCGGTTCTGCTGGCTGGCGGAGGATGAACTCGTGTTCGAGCCCGCGGCGCCGTGGCGCGAATGCACCGCGTTCGGCGCCGCGCTCGATGAATCGTTCACCCGCCGTGCAGGCCTGGCAGGGCCGCCGCGCTTCACGTTCCACACTCGACCGCTCGAACTGCTTGATGTGACGCAGGTGGACGGCAAGGACCGCCATGCGACGCTCCGCCTTCGCTTCTCCAGCGCGCCCATGGCCAAGCAGATGAAAGGTTTCGTGACCGTCACGTGCGACGGCGAGCCGGTTGGCTATGAGCTTGCCGGCAGGGCCGAGTCGCGTGATGTGCTCATCGAGACCGAATGGCTTTCGCGCGACGACATCACCGTGACGATTGCCGAGGGATTGCGCAGCGCCGCCGGGCCGCTCGGCACGGAGCACGCAGTGAGCAGGGAGCTCAAGCTCAGACAGGGGCTTGCGCTGGATTCCATCGCAGGGCAGAGCGATCCATTCGGGCCGTGCGCCATCAGCGCGGAATTCACCGCACCGCTCGACTTCAGCACGCTGCGCGACTGCATTACCATCTCTCCCAGTGTCGCGTTCACCGTTGAACAGATCCATGGCTGGCGCGAGAGCGGGTGCAGACTGACCGGCGCGTTCCAGCCAGGCAAGACGTACACCGTCACGTTCACGCAAGGGCTGAAGGGCAGGAACAACACCGCGTTGCAGGCGGCTGTTACACGCACGGTGTACATGCCTGACCGGGCGGCTGCGACCCGCTTCGCCGGCCAGGGAACGTATCTCTCCACCGCGGGCAGCAAGCTCGTCGCGATCGAGTGCGTGAACGTGCCCAGGATCGCCCTCGCGGCGGAACGGATCTACCCGAACAACCTGGTGCACTTCGCGTACCAGGAATCGCGCTGGAGCGGCTGGTGGCCGGGGGGCGGGCACAGCAGGCTCAGTCAGCTTGTGGCCAGCCACGAGTACCCGGTGCCGTTCGAGCCGAACGTGGCGACGCAAGTGTTCGTGCGGCTCGATGATCTGACGGGCGGACACGTATCGGGCGCATTTCTTCTCACCGTCTCCGCGGACAGAACGGGCGACGAACGCCAGCTCGTCGTCGCCACCGACATCGGGCTCTCCGTGCGCCAGTCAGACAAGGATATGCTCGTGTGGGCAAACTCGATCCGCACGGCCGGCCCCATTGCCGACGTGACGGTGCGTGTGTACTCGGCGCAGAACCAGGCAGCGGCGGTTGGTGTCACGGGCACGAACGGCATCGTGCGCTTCACCGGCGATTTCGCGGCCACGGGCTCGGTGCCGTATGTCGTCGTCGCCGAGCGCGGGAGCGACCTGTCATATCTCAGGCTGGACGGCGCGAAGCTCGAACGCGATAGGGGCACCGACGGCATCGCGTATCTCAGCCGGGGCTGCGAGGCGTCCGTGTTCACCGACCGCGGCATCTACCGGCCGGGCGAGACGGCGCATGTGAAGGCCATCGTGCGCGACCGCGAGATGAACTGCCCGGAGCCGTTTCCCGTCGTGCTCCGCGTCACCAAGCCGGACGGGCGTCCATACCGCACGCTGAATGCCATGCTCAGCGCGCAGGGCACGGCGGCGCTGGACAGCGACCTGCCCGTGTTTCTCCGCACGGGCCGTTATACCTTTGAACTGCTCATGCCAGGCACCGAGACGCTGCTCGGCTCGACGACGGTGAGCATCGAGGACTTCGTTCCGCCGCAGATCAAGGCGGGCGTGACGACTGACACGGCGCGTGCGAGCGCATCATTCCCGTTCACCGTTCTTGCGGAGTTTCTGTTCGGCAGGCCCGCGGCGGGGCAGCCGGTCGAGGCGTCCGTGCGGTTTGTTCCCGTGGCGTTCACGCATCCGCGGTGGAGCGGCTACGTGTTCGGGGACGGCGAGAGGAAATTCCCCGAGATCGAGCGCGTGGCCGGCAGCGGGATGCTTGACGCGGACGGCGCGACGCAGTTTGTCGCCGAGGTCGTTGCGACGTGGCGCCCGCCGTCGGCGATCAAGGCTGTGCTCAGCGCGACCGTGCGCGAGGGCAGCGGCCGTGCCGTCTCGGCTTTTACGACGCGGATGGTTGACGTGTATGACGCGTATCTCGGCGTGCAGCCGGGCTTTGACGGTGATGCGGTGCGGGCGGGAGAGCCGGTTCGGCTGGATGTTGCGGCGGTCCTGCCCGATGGTTCGCCTGCCGCGGTGGGACAGGCATCCGCCGTGCTCAGCAAGATCTCGTGGTCGACAGTCCTCAAGAAACGCAGCGACGGGCGGTACGAATACGAATCCGAGCGCGTGCTCTCCGCGGTGGCCACGCAGGACGTTGCGCTCGTCGCGGGCACGGGCGTGTGCTCCATCGTCTGTTCGTCCGCCGGGCAGTATCTGCTGAGCGTTGGCGCGGCGGAGAGAGTTGCCGGCGCATCGATCGAGATGTATGCAGGGTCGCCGGACGACGCCTGGGTGTCATGGTCGCGGGAACGGCCCGGACGCGCCGAGCTTGACCTTGACAGGAAGACGTACCTCCCGGGGCAGACGGCGCGGCTCGTCATCAAGGCGCCCTTCGCCGGCACAGCGCTCTTCACCATCGAGTCCGACCGCATCATCGAATCGCGTGTGCTGGAGATGCGGGAGAACACGCGCGAGATCGAGATACCCGTTACGGATGCATTCGCGCCGAACGTCTACTGTTCCGTCTGCGTGCTCAGGCCCGTCATGGCGGAGAAGATGCGCAGCCCCCATCGCGCCAGCGGCACTATTGCCCTGCGCGTTTCCCGGCCGGACAAGCGGGCGGTGCTTGCGCTCGATGCCCCGGCAGTGCTCCGCCCGCAGAGCACGCTTTCCGTCACGATCCAGGTTGCCGCCGCGGCGCAGCAGACGGAATTCAGCGTGGCTGCGGTTGATGAAGGCATTTGCATGCTCACGGATTTCGAGACGCCTGATCCGCTGGCGTACTTCGAGCAGCAGCGCCGGCTGGGCGTTGACGCGTTCGACGTGTACAGCCTGCTGCTCCCCGAGTGGGAGAAGACGCTTGTGGCGCTGAAGTCGGCGCCCGGCGGCGACGGCGTGTATGAGGAGGAGCTCCGTGTGCGGCTGAACCCGGTAAGCGCGCGGCGGTTCAAGCCCGTCGCCCTGTGGGCGGGCAGCGTGATGGCCGCGTCGAACGGGACGGCCGTTGTGTCTCTTCCCGTGCCCGAGTTCACCGGCAGGCTGCGCGTGATGGCGACATCCGCGAGCGTTGCGCAGCTCGGAGCGACGAGCGCGTACGTCACCGTCAAGCGGCCGCTGGTCGTCAGGACGAGTCTGCCCAGATTCCTCGCGCCGGACGACCGGTGCGGCATGCCAGTCCAGATTTCCAATGAAACGGGCGGCGATGCGGCCGTCAGGATGTCCGTCACGTGCGACGGGCCCGTCAGCATCATGCCTGCGGCAACGAACATCGCCGTCGCGAGGGACGGGCAGGCGCTGCTGGCTCTTGACGTGAACGCCCTTTCCAGCGCCGGTGTTGCGCGGGTGACCGTGCATGCCGCAGCGGGCGCCGAGACCTATGACGAGGTGATCGAGCTGCCTGTCCGGCCCGCGGCGGGGCTGACGGCGCACGGTGCGTTCGGCGCGGTCGAGCCCGGCGCCGCCGTAGCGCTTGCTGCGCCGTACACATGGCTGCCGGGGACGGAGCGCGCCGTGTTGCGCTGCTCCGGCATGCCGTCGCTCGAACTTGCGGGTGGCATCGCCGATCTGCTTGAATACCCGTACGGCTGTCTCGAGCAGACGGTTTCGGCATCGCTGCCACTGCTGTTCCTCGGGGATCTTGCCGGGGCCGTGCGGCCGGGCAGCCTCGGGCCGGAGGAGCTTGCGCGCCATGTCCAGAGCGGCATTCTGCGCGTCCTGTCGATGCAGGAGCCCGACGGCGGTTTCTCGACGTGGCCGCGGAGCATCGGTGCCTACGCGTGGGGCTCGGCGTATGCGGCGCATTTCCTTGTTGAGGCGCAACGCAACGGCCATGAGGTGCCGGGAGACCAACTGAACGCGGCGCTCCGCTATCTCGAACAGCTTGTCTCGCAGCCTGTTCCGCAGCGCGATCCCAAGGCGGAAGATGCATGGCGCGAGCGCATGGCGGTGCGGTCGTATGCATGCTGGGTGCTCGCGACGGCAGGCAGGCGTGTCGAGGCGTGGACGGCGCGGCTCAGCGAGATTGCCGACCAGCTCGATGTGCCTTCGCGGCTGAACCTTGCGGGCGCGCTTGCCGCGTGCGGCACACGACGCGACGCGGCGGCGATGCTCGCGCCTGTCACGCCTGTTGCGGCCCGCGCGACGCGGCGCGATGCGTCCGGCCCGCTCAACAGCGGCGCACGGTCGATCGCGGTCCTGCTGTTCGTCTGGCTCGACATCGATCCCCAGGCGCCCATTGTCGCGCAGCTCGTTCCGCAGGCCCAGGCACTCATGAATGGCGGCGGCTGGCTTGCCACGCAGGAACGCGCATGGCTCGCCGCCGCCCTCGGGAGATATGCGCGCATGCAGCGCGGCGCTGAACACACCATGTCCGGCTTGATTGCCTGGAGTGGCGGTCATGCCGCCGTGCCCGAGACGAACGCGTGGGAATCGAAGGTGGCCGGCACGGTTTCCATTACAAACCGCGGGGCGGGGAAGCTTTATTACTACTGGCGGGCACAGGGCGTGCCGCTTGCCGCGGCGACGAACGAATGCGACCGGCTGATCAGTGTCCGCCGCGAGCTGCTCGATGTGAGCGGCAAGGCGCGCGGAGCGGCCGCGCTTGCGCAGGGCGAACTCGTCGTCGTCAAAGTCGCGCTTGACACAGGCACCGAGGAACGCGCGAACATTGTTGTCGAAGACCTGCTGCCCGCGGGGCTTGAAATCGAAAACACCGAACTGCGCACGTCGCAGATCATCCCCTGGGTCGCCGAGCGCCGGAATGAACTTGTCGCAGTGCAGAACGTCGAGCAGCGGGATGACCGGATGATTGTCTTCATCGACAGTCTCAAGGGCCGGAAAGCGTTCTACTATGCCGCGCGCGCCGTGACGCCGGGTGCATACGTGTATCCTGCGGTCTCGGCCGAGTGCATGTACGACCTCGAGGCGCGCAGCGTGCACGGCAGGACGAATCTCGTGGTTGAAGCAGCGTACTGACATGGACACCAGGATTCCCAGGACGGGATGGCGGCCGATTGCCCTGCTGTGCGCGTCCGGCTGCGCGGCAGGGGTGATTGCTGCCGCGTTCGTGCTTCCCGCGCTGCCGTTCCCGCGCGCGGAACTCGGGCGCTATCCCGCTTCGCTGCGCCTGCTCAGCAGCGATGGCCGGCCGCTGCGCGTCACGCTCGGCGACGGTGATGTCGTGTGCACGCCCGTGTCCCTTGCCGAGACGAGCGACTGGGCTGTGCGCGCCCTTGTCGCCGCCGAGGACAAACGGTTCTACAGCCACCACGGCGTTGACCTGGCCGCCATTGCCCGCGCGGCGTGGCTCGATCTGCGCCTTGGCAGGCCGGCGTCAGGCGCATCAACGATCTCGATGCAGGTGATCCGCATGATGGAGCCGCGGCGGCGCACGCTGCGCGCGAAGCTCATCGAGGCATTCCGCGCAGTGCAGCTCGAGCGGATTCTCGGCAAGGATGCGATTCTCGAGCAGTATCTGAACCGTGCGCCGTTTGGAGCGAATCTGCGCGGCATCGAGGCGGCCAGCCGCTGTTATTTCGCCAAGGCGGCGCGGGACCTCACGCTTGGCGAGAGCGCGCTGCTGATCGGCCTGCTCCAGTCGCCATCGCGATTCCGCCCCGACCGGCACTGCGAGGCTGCGCGTGCGCGGCGGGAATACGTATTTGACCGCATGGAGGCATGCGGGTTCATCACGCCGGCCCAGCGTGCCGCGGCGACGCGGCAGTCGCTGGCTGTCGCGCGCCAGCCGCTGCCGTTTGCCGCGCCGCATTTCTGCGATCTCGTCCTTTCACGCCGCGGGCGCGGGCGGACGGGTGCGCAGGTCACCACGCTCGACGCCGGCGTCCAGCGCCGCGCGGAGCAGCTCGTGCGGCGCCACGCCGCGCGTATGGCAGCGCACGGCGTGCACGGCTGCGCGGCCGTCATCATTGATGTCAGGACCGGCGGCGTCATCGCCCTCATCGGCTCGCCTGACTATCGCGACGAGGCGCACGCGGGCCAGGTGAACGCGGCGGCGGCGCGCCGCTCGCCCGGCTCCGCCCTAAAAACCTTTGCCTACGCCCTCGGGTTCGACCGCGGAATGCTGACACCCGGCACGATGATCGCTGATGTGCCGGTGCGCATGGGCGACTACCAGCCCCGCAATTACGCGAAGGAGTTCTCCGGCCTTGTCACTGCGCGCGCCGCGCTCGTCGATTCGCTCAACATCCCCGCGCTGCACATCGTGCGCGAGGCCGGCACGCGCTCGTTCACCACGCTGCTGGGCAGCCTGGGCCTCGCGTCAGCCGCTGCGCCGCGGTACGCAGACGATGCGACCGTCGTGCTCGGCGCGGCCGCTGTTTCGCCGCTCGATCTGGCGAATGCATATGCGTGCCTCGCGCGTGGCGGCGTGTACGCGCCCTACCGTCTGCTCGGCGGCCAACCCGCGGCGCCGGGGAGGCGCATCTTCTCGGAGGAGGCTGCGTGGCTCGTCACGGACATCCTCGGCGGCGATGAGCGCGCGCTGGCGCTTGCGGGCCATGCTGCCGATGCCCGCATGCCGCGCATTGCGTGGAAGACCGGCACATCGGCGGGCGCGCGTGATGCGTGGACGGTCGCCTGGAATCCCGAGTACGTCGCCGCCGTCTGGCTCGGCAATCCTGACGGAACGCCGGCGCCGGCGCTCGTCGGCATCGAGGCGGCAGCGCCGCTGGCGTTCGACCTGATGCGCGCGCTCTATCCACACGGCCTCGCCCCGTGGTTCCGCCAGCCGGCCGGCATCGCCAGGAGGGACACGTGCACGCTCAGCGGCAGGCCGGCGTCATCCGCCTGCACGCGCTGTATCCATGCGGCGTACATTGCCGGGGTTTCCGACCCGGCGCCATGCACGATGCACGGCATTGCCGGCATGCAGGGGGAACGCGATGGCGTTGCGCAGCGCTGGCCCGCTGCCGTCGCAACCTATCTGGCCGGCATCGGCGTGCCCGCGTCTGCCGGAGGCGATGCGCTCAGCATTGTCTCGCCGCCTGACAGCTCGACGTACATTCTCGCGAGCGCGAGCGCGGCGCAGTCGATCCGCCTTGCATCCGCGGGCGGCGCGCGCGGGGCCCGGCAGTACTGGTTTGTCGATGACGCGCTTCTGAGCGCAGGACCGGCGGATCAGGAGGTTTCATGGCGCCTTCAGCAGGGCGCGCACAGCATTGTCTGCGCGGACGAGCGCGGCAACACTGCCGTTGCAACAATAACCGTCGAATGAGCACCATCCAATGAAAATCGCGGCAGTCCAGATGTCATCAGGCAGTGATCGTGAAGCCAATATCGCGAAATGCGCCGCGTTCATCGCGCAGGCGGCGCGGGACGGCGCCGGGCTTGTGGTCTTCCCCGAGAATGTCCTCTTCAAAGGCCGGGACACAGGTTTCCGCGCAACGGCGTCGCCCGTGCCCGGGCCTGTGACCGACCGGCTCTGCGAGCTGTCGCGCGCGCACGGCGTCGCGGTCGTCTGGGGGGCGATCGTCGAACGCGCAGGCACGGCATGCCACAACACCGCTCTGTTCGTCCTGCCGGACGGGACGATCGGGGCGAGCTACCGGAAGATGCACCTGTTCGAGCTGTACGACGGCGACACGGTCTGTTTCCGTGAAGCCGAGCTGTTCGAGCCGGGGGACGATGTGGTGACGCTGGCGCACGGCGGGCTTGAGTTCGGGATGTCCATCTGCTACGACCTCCGGTTTCCCGAGCTGTACCGCGAGCAGGTTGCGCGCGGCGCGGGCGTTCTGCTCATTCCCTCCGACTTCACCAGGCGGACAGGGCAGAAGCATTGGCTGCCGCTCCTCCAGGCGCGCGCGATCGAGAATCTCTCGTGGGTCGTTGCGCCCAACCAATCCGGCGTGAACGGCGAGACGGGCGCGGAGAGCCACGGGCACACGTGCATCATCAGCCCGTGGGGCGATGTCGTTGCCGAATGCGACGGGGAGAACGAGGGAATGTGCCTTGCCGACGTGACGATCGAGGCGGTAAAGGACGCGCGTGCCCGCATCCGCGCGCTCGAGCACCGGAAGCTGTGAAGACGGAACGGGGCGCCGGAACACCCGGCCTAATCCGGCGCCGGCCCCGCGTGTGTCAACCAAGAGACTACATGACATCAACCAAAGGTTGAGGGGAAATCATCCTTTGGTTGATAGACAAGCGGCGTGGAATATGGTATCGTGCTTGCAGGTGTTGGAATGGTCGTGGTGGTTGCCAGTGCAGCAGGCGTGCTCGCAGGGGCTCCCGTTGGATTCGCGAGCACGCTTGCACTGGCAGAAGGCAGCGCATGCAACAAAGCCGCCGCGAAGAGCTGATGCCGAATCATCGGCGATGAGTCCCGCATGCCTATCGCCGCCTGCCGCCGCGCCCGCCGCCGCCGCGGCGCCGCCCGCCGCCACCTTCCCTTGGCGGCCTTTCACTGTACTGCTGCGCTGACTCCTCCATCTGGGGCGGCACGGGTTTGCCGTGCAATGTCTGCTGATAGTATTCGTCGAGGAGCATGCCCATGACGGCGAGCTCGTCTTCGTTATCGGCGAGCGATTGTGCCAGGGGCATGAACCGCTGCATGCGTTCGACCTGGACGCGGTCGAAAGCGCGGAGCTTGGCTTCGAGCAGCACGGTCAGCCGCTGCGACACGATGTTCTGGATGTCCTCGTCGCTTGGCAGGGGGCGTTTGAGGAACTCGATGTGGAAGCGGCGGCCGATGCCCTTCAGCGAGTCCTCCTCCATGTCGGTCACGAGGGTGAGCGCCGTGCCCGTGGCGCCCGCGCGGCCGGTGCGGCCAGCGCGGTGGACGTAGGCCTCGGGGTCCTCGGGCGGGTCGTACTGGATCACATGGGACAAGTCGGGAATGTCGATGCCGCGGCCGGCGATATCGGTGGCGACGAGGAAGCGGAGAGTGCCGGCGCGGAGTTTCGAGAGCACTTTTTCACGTGCTGCCTGGGATAGGTCGGCGCTCAGCCGGTCGGCATCGTAGCCGAAGCGCTGGAGCACGATGGTGACATAGTCGACATCGGCCTTGCGGTTGCAGAAGATGATGGCCGACTCGGGGTTCTCCATCTCGATGACGCGGATGAGCGCGCGGTCCCGCTGCATGGCGGGCACGATGTAGTACGCGTGCTCCGTGTCCGTCACATGGACATGGTCGCGGCTGAGGCTGAGCATGTCGGGGTGATGCATGAACTCGTGGGCGAGGCGCATGACGTGCGGCGGGAACGTGGCCGAGAACATGTAGGCATTGTACTCGCGGGGCACGTAGCGCTGCAGCCGCTTCATATCCGGGTAGAAGCCCATCGAGAGCATCCGGTCGGCCTCGTCGAACACGAGAATCCGGAGACCGTCGAGAGTGAGGTTCCGCTTCAGGAGATGGTCGAGAATGCGGCCGGGCGTGCCGACGACGAAATGCGCGCCGCGCTTGAGCGCATCGAGCTGCGGCCCGTAGCTCACGCCGCCGTAGAGCGTTGCAACGCGCACGCCGGCGTCGCCGGCGAGCGTGTGCGCCTCGGCAGCCACCTGGACTGCCAGCTCGCGCGTCGGCACGAGCGCCAGCGCCTGCGTTACCGCGCGCGCCTGGTCGATCCGGTCCAGGATGGGCAGAACGAATGCGCCTGTCTTGCCGCTGCCGGTGCGGGACTGGACCATGAGGTCGCGTCCGGCGAGCATGTAGGGGATTGCCTTTGCCTGGACGGGCATGAGTGCGGGCCAGCCCATGCGGGCGACTGCATCGCGCATGTGTGCGGGCAGGTGTTCAAGCGTTGTTTCAGGCAACGCGTCCTTGGGTTCGATGACCTTGTGTGTGTCTGGTGTGTTCATATGGGCGATAAAGTGTAGCAAACTCGGCGTCTGAATGCAATCCAACCGCGTTCGCCGCGGCAGCCCGCCGCCGCAGACGCGGGAATGGGCGCCATGGGGCGTTCAACGGCCTTTCCGGCGCCCGGCTGTCCGTTTCGCCCGCAGGCACCTGTGGCATCGCTCGTCCGCGCACCACTGGCACGAGAAGCAGTCGCGGCACGCGTGCTTCTTCCTCAGGCCGTCCGCAACAGGGCAGGCGATCAGCCCGATCGGCGTGACTTTGTAGCGGATGCCGTGTCTGGTGATGTAGCGGGCAGGCATGGGGAAAACCGGGGCGATAGAGTGATGGAATGATGGAATGATGGAATGTTGGGTGTTGGGTGGCTGCAGGAGCAGGCGGCTGATGGTTCAAGTCTGTCGCAGCCGGGCGGACGTGATGATGCGGTCGATGAGCGCGTGTGCATCGGCATTGATTCTCATGCGCTCGGGTTTCGCCTCGAACCAGGAGATCGAGCGCTTCACGCCTTCGGCAAACATGGTCTTCGCCGCAAAGCCCATTGCCATGCCCTTGATCTTCGAGTTGTCGAAAATCATGGAGTACATCTTGTCGCCCTTCAGCCCGGCCGTCTTTTCGGGCGCAACCGCGCAGATCATGTCGGTCGTCACATGGACGATCTCGGGCTCGATGCCGACTGCGGCGCCGATTGCCTGGTGAATCTGGTCCCAGGTGAGCACTTCGTCGGACGTGATGTGATACGCCTGCCCGAGCGCCTTGCGGGAGCCGAGCACTGCGAGAAAGGCCGCGGCGAAGTCAGTGTTGTGCGTCATCGTCCAAAGCGACTGGCCGTCGCCATGGACGATGATCGGCCTGCCGCGGCGGATGCGGTCGACGATGGTGTAATCGCTCACGGCGATGCACGAGGGGATCTTGGTATTCCCGTAGGTATACGATGGTCGCACGATCGTGCAAGGAAACGCTGTTGTTCTGAAACGCCGCATGAGGAGCGTTTCGCAGGCGATCTTGTTCTGCGCGTAGGGGGAGAAGGGGTTTCCGAGCGGTGTGCGTTCAGTGATGAGATAGTGCCGCGGCGGCTTCTCGTAGACAGTGGCCGAGCTGATGAAGACATACTGGCCGATGCGGCCCGAGAAGACGTCGATGTCGGCCTGGACATGCTCGGGAGTGAAGGCGATCCAGTCGACCACGGCATCGAATGTGCGGCCTGAAACGGCCGCGGCAAGCGCAGCCTTGTCGCGCGCGTCGCAGATGATGCGCTCGACGCCGGGCGGCACCGGCGCGTCCGTCGTGCCGCGGTTGAGCAGCGTGAGCGCGACGCCGCGCGCCGCGGCGAGCTCGGTCGCCGCTTCGCTGATCACGCCTGTGCCGCCTATGAAGAGGACGGTAGCCATGGAATGATGGAATACAGATCATCACATCATCAAGTCACCACATCATCAAGTCAGCTTCACCCACGTGCCTTTGCGGTGCGATTCATACACGGCGAGGACTGTATCGACCGTATGGCGCGCGGAGTGCGCGGGGACGAACGGTGCGCGGCCCTCGCGGATCGCGGCAACGAAATCGGCGATCTGTGCCGGATGGCCCGAGCCATAGTACGATTTCGCGGCGTTCAGCGTGCGCTCCTCGGTGATGGAGGCGAGGCGCGTGGCGACCTCAGCTTCACGCGCGCTGTCGCTGAAGGAGACTTTCATCAGCTTGGCGTTGCGCAGGTCGACCGAGCCGAGTGAGCCGTGTATGGAGAGGGTATATTCCCAGCCTATGTTGCTCGAACAGGTGGCCTCGATCGTGCCGAGCGCGCCGGAGGCAAAGCGGACGACGGCGGTTGCCGTGTCCTCCGTTTCCATGACGCCGTTGTGCGTGATGTTCGCGTGGGTGCCGCAGACGGCCTCGGCGCCGCCCATGATCCAGAGCAGGGCGTCGATGAAATGGATCGCCTGGTTGATGAGCACGGCGCCGCCCTCCTTGGCCCACGTGCCCCGCCATTCGTCCGCCTGGTAGTATTCGTGCGTCCGCAGGCAGCGCACCTGGACGCATGCGGTAAGGATGTCGCCGAATGCCTTCGCGTCAACCAGACGTTTCATGTAGCGGAACGCCTCGTCGAACCGGTGCTGGAACACGCCGCTGAACACGAGGTGCGGATGATGCGCATGCGCGGCGAACATTTTGTCGAGCGCGGCGGTGTTTTGCGCGAGCGCCTTCTCGCACAGCACGTGCTTGCCCGCCTTGAGCGCCGCGACGGTGATGGGTGAGTGGCTGGCGTGATCGGTGCACACCGAGATGCAGTCCACCGTTTCGTCCGCAAGCACCTCTTCGCAACGCGTGGTCACGTGTGGAATGTTGAACTTCGCGGCCATGGCGCGCGCCTTGCTCTCGACGAGGTCGCATGCCCAGGCCACCTGGACGCCGCTGATTCTCTGATAGCTTTCCGCATGGGCCGGGCCGATGACGCCGCAGCCGATGATACCGCAACGAAGAGGAGAGGACATGATCGCCAGAGCTCACAAGTTAGGAAACCGCCAGCCAAGGCCATCCTGCCGCCGGCCCGCTGCCTGCGGCCGCGCGGGGATGACTGTGCTGACAGGAGAAAATGGTAGCATAAAACGGCTGCGGGCGCAAATACCCACACGCGGGCCGTCCAGTGTCGGCCGCCTGGTGTGCCCGGCATGCAGGAGTCCCCGCTCGCCGGAACGGGGACGGACCCATGCTGACACCGCGCGGGCAAAGTGGTACAATAGGCCATGCGGGAGAAAGACGCACAACCTGGGATCGACGGCCGGCGCGTCAGGGACGTCGCGCTCATGTTTCTCAAAATCGGTCTGACCTCCTTCGGCGGGCCGGCCGCGCATACCGGCTTGATGCACCGTGAGATCGTGCAACGCCGTGGCTGGCTCACCGACGGCGAGTTCCTCGATCTGCTCGGCGCTGCAAACCTGATTCCGGGGCCGAACTCGACGGAGATGGCGATTCACATCGGCTATCGCCGCGCGGGATGGCCGGGCCTCGTCGCCGCGGGAGTGTGCTTCATCGTGCCGGCGATGCTGATCACCATGGGTTTCGGCTGGCTCTATGTGCGGTATGGCACGCTGCCGCAGGCGGCATGGCTGTTGTACGGCGTGAAGCCGGTGGTGATGGCAATCATAGGGTTCGCGCTGTGGAACCTGCGCAGGGCAGCGGCGAAGACCCCGTCGATGGCGGCTGGGGTGGCCGTTTCGTGTGTGTTGTCGTTGTGCGGCGTGAATGAGCTGGCCGTGTTGTTCGGGTGTGGGGCGGTGGTGGCGGTGGCACGCATTGCCGGGCAGCGGATACGCGGGGCATCATGCGCGATCATGCCGCTGGCGGCGGCAGGCATATCGGCGGCGGGCGCGGCGCCGTTTTCGTCCTCGACGCTGTTCCTGACGTTCCTGAAAATCGGGGCCGTGCTCTACGGCAGCGGCTATGTGCTGCTGGCATTTCTGCGCGGTGATTTTGTCGAGCGGCTGGGCTGGCTGACGGACCAGCAGTTGATCGACGCGGTGGCCGCGGGGCAGATCACTCCCGGCCCGCTGTTTTCGACCGCGGCATTCGTCGGCTACGTCCTTGGCGGGCCGCAGGCGGCGCTGCTGGCCACCGCGGGCATCTTTCTTCCCTCGTTTGTCTTTGTCGCGCTGAGCGGGCCGCTGGTGGCGCGCATGCGCTCGTCGCCCCTTGCCGGCGCGTTGCTTGACGGCGTGAACGCGGCGTCGATCGGCCTGATGCTCGCCGTGGCCGTCCAGCTTGGCCGTGCTTCGTTCGTTGATCCGGTGACCGTGTGCGCCGGGATCCTGTGCCTGCTGCTTCTCGTCCGGTACACGCTCAACTCCGCGTGGCTGATAGCAGGCGGAGCTGCGGCGGGCTATGCCGTGCATTGGTGCCGCGGCATGTAGGCGTTGGACCGGGTGCGAAGGGCTGTGCGCGGCAACAAGAAAAAGCGGCCGGGCGGCAGCGTGATGCATGCCGTCCGGCATCGCTTGACGATTGCCTGCTGACGAGCAGGCTGATAATCCCCGGCAGGGGATGCTCCGCGGGGAGCACTGACACACACTATTCGTAAATGACGAAGCCCTGGGTGTCGCCGTTGATGCTGGTATCGCGCGTGGAGGGGCCTGAGGGGGCGATGCCGATGCCGCCGACGAGTTTCTTCTGGGCGTCCTTGCTGAGCTCGATGATGCTGATGGCTTTCACGGTTTCGATGGTCTTGCTTGTCTTCATGGTGCGTTCCTTTCTGTAATGGTGTTTCACGTCAGTTTGTTTCAGTCTTGAGCTGCGTTCAGGCGCTTCGGTTATTCGTAGATGACGAAGCCCTGGGTGTCGCCGTTGATGCTGGTATCGCGCGTGGAGGGGCCTGAGGGGGCGATGCCGATACCGCCGACGAGTTTCTTCTGTGCATCCGCGGTGAGGCGGGTGATGCTGGTGCGGTCTTCGACTGCGGCAATGGTTTTGCTGCTGTTCATGGTGTACCTCTGATGAGTGGTTATGGTGTAACGAGTGACGAAACGGAAGCAACGTCCGCAACTGGTTATTGTACCACAACGAGTATATCACGTCAAAAGCGGCATATCAATAGCACAAACTACGATTTTTGGCCGAAAAAAATACGATTTTTCTCAAATATGCCTGGCCGGCATGCCTGCTTGCGCCCAAAGGCACCCTCTGCTATAATCAGGTGGAGGATACTATCTGATGCCCGAAGCACTCCGAACAGAAGCGTTCACCGGCGCAGACGAGCAGGCGGTCGAGCACATGCTCGACCATGCCGAGAGGGTGCGCGAGGCCAATCCCGCGGAGGCGCTCCGTCTGGCGGAGGAAGCCTGCGCCGCCGCCGAGCAGCATGGCATTGCCGCACAGGTGGGCCGTGCGCGCCACGCGATGACGCTTGCGCTCGCCGTTCTCGGCCGGCACAAGCAGGCGGTCGAGATGGGCTGCAAGACGCTGCGCGCGTACGAGCTCGCGGGCTCGAACGGCCACGCGCGCGCCGGGACGGAGGCGGAGCTGCATGAGGCGATCGGCGGCGCCTACCGCGCCTTGTGCGATTTCCGCAATGCGCTCAGCTTCTACGACTATGCGCGCACGGCGGCTGCGCGCGCGGGCGACACGGAGCGCCTCGCCTCGATCCTGAAAGCCATCGGCACCGTGCATGCGACGCTGCACGAGTATGCCGAGGCGCTTGACGCGTACATGCTGGCGCTGGACCTGATGCGCGCGGCGGGGGACACGCGGGGCGAAGCGGTCATCGCGGGCAACATCGGCAATGTCTACGCGCAGCAGTCGGACCATCGCAACGCGCGGAAGTACCTGTTGCGCAGCCTGCGGTTGAAGCGGGCGCTCAAGGATGTGCGCAGCCAGGCCGTGACGCTCAACTCGCTCGGCCTCGTCTGCCAGCGGCTCGGCAAGTACGCCAGGGCGGTCACGCGCTATCACGAGAGCCTTGCCATCGGCCAGCTCCTTGGCGACCAGGCGGTCGAGGCCGCCGTGTACGGCAATCTCTGCGCGCTTTACCAGGAGAGCGGCGACTATCCCGGCGCGCTCGAGTACGCGATCAAGAGCCTCGAGATCGCGCAGCGCACCGGCGACACGTACAGCGAGGCGTACAACTATCACAACGTCGGCTTTCTATACATGAAGGCCGGGGACTACGATGCCGCGCTCGCCTGCCTGCACAAGGCGCTGGCGATCTGGGAGGCCATTGGCGACCAGCGGAGCGCCGCGCCCACGTACACCAACCTCGGCGCCGTGTGCTACCGCCGCGGGGCGTACGGCGAAGCGCTCGAATGGCTTGGCAAGAGCCTTGACGTCGCACGCGGCGCGGGCGATGAACGCGATGCGGCAAACGCCCTGTGCGACATCGGCGACGTCCACTATGCGATGGGCGATCTGCCTTCCGCGGCCACATGCTTCGAGCAAAGCCGCGCGCTCGCCGCCTCGCTCGGCCACCGCAGGCGGGAGGGCGAGGCGCTGCTCGGCCTGAGCGACGTGCGGCGCGAACAGGGGTATCTGGATGACGCCTGCGCCCATGCGCGCGCCGCGCTCGAGACGGCCGGGACGATCGAGTCACAGGAAATCGCGTACAAGGCGCATCACTGTCTTTCCCGCGCGCTCGAGCGCAAGGGCGACCATCGCGGCGCGCTCGCGCACCACCAGGAGTTCCACGCGCTCAAGGAACGCGTGTTCAACGACACGTCGGACGCGCATTTCAAGAAGCTCCAGGCCGTCCATGAAGCCGAGGCGGCCAAGCGCGACGCGGAGCTGTACCGCGTGCGCACCGTCGAGCTCGACGCGCTCAATGCGCAGCTCCAGCGCGCCAACCAGCGGCTCGAGGAAGTCATCCGCGAGAAGAAGGACCTGCTCCATATCGTCGCCCATGACCTGCGCAACCCGCTCACGGCGCTCCTGCTCACCGCTTCCGTGCTCGAAGAGGACGAGCGCATCGCCGCGCTGCCCGACGTGGGCGGCCAGGTGGGCACGGTGCTCAGGGCGGCCAGCCGCATGGAACTCATCACCTCGCGCCTGCTCAGCAGCGAGATGATCGAGTCGGATGAGCTGAAGCTCGCGTCTGAGCCGGTGGAGTTCGCCGCCATTGCGCGCGAAGCCGCCGCGCAGCATGCCGCCGCCGCGGCGCAGAAGAACATCGCCGTCACCACCGCCATCGACGAGCTCGACACGCGTGTATGCGGCGATGCAGGCGCGCTGCGCCAGGTGCTCGACAACCTCCTGTCGAACGCCGTGAAATACTCGCCGCAGGGCAGCACCGTGCACATGACCGTCACGGCGGGCAGCGGCGTGGTGCGCTGCAGCGTGCGCGACGAGGGCCCCGGTCTTACCGAGGAGGACCGCCGGAAGCTGTTCAGGAAATTCGCGCGGTTGAGCGCGAAGCCGACGGGAGGCGAGACATCGACCGGCCTCGGCCTCTCGATTGTCAAGACGTTCGTCGAACGCATGGGCGGCCGTGTCTGGTGCGACAGCGCGCCCGGCGCCGGCGCGGTGTTTAACGTGGAGTTTGCACGCGACACGGGGAGGACCTGACATGCCAATTCGGATTCTCGTCGCGGACGATCATGCCGTGGTGCGCGAAGGGCTGCGCGCCGTGCTCGGCAAGGAGTGCGACATCGAGATCGCCGGCGAGGCCGGGGATGGCGACACGGCCGTGCGCCTTGCCGAGCAGCTCAAGCCCGACCTGGTGATCATGGACGTCGAGATGCCCCAGTTGAACGGCATCGAGGCCACCAAGCTCATCGTCCAGCGGACGCGCGGGCGCGTCGTCGCCCTCTCCGGCTTCGCCAACCTCGGCTACATCCAGCGCATGTTCAAGGCCGGCGCAATGGGCTACCTGCTCAAGCAGTGCGCGCTCGAGGAGCTCCTCACCGCCGTCCGCGCCGTCGTGCGCGGCGAGCGGTTCGTCAGCGCGTCGCTTACGCCTCTCGTCGTGCAGGATTACCTCACGCGCCTCGATCCCGGCGAGGACGGCCCGCTCGCCCGGATCACCGACCGCGAGCGGCAGATCGTCCAGCTCATCGCCGAGGGGAAGACCACGCAGGAAATCGCCGAGATGCTCCACGTCGGCGTCTCGACCGTCCATACCCACCGCTCCAACGTGCAGGAAAAACTGGGGCTCGCCACCACCGCCGATCTCATCCGCTTCGCCGTCCGCGAGGGGATCGCGTCACCACACCGCTAACCGTACGCCACCGCCATGCACTTCCCGGTGTACCGCCAGCTTGATGCGACAGACTGTGGCCCGACCTGCCTCCGCATGGTCGCGCGGCATTACGGCAGGAGCATCCCCCTCGAACTCCTGCGCGACCGCTGCGCCATCACCCGCGCCGGCGTCTCCCTTCTCGGCATCAGCACCGCGGCCGAAAGCATCGGGTTCCGCACCCTCGCGGCCCGCGTGTCCTTCGCCATCCTGCGCACCGAGGCGCCGCTGCCCTGCATCGCCCACTGGCAGCAGAACCACTTCGTCGTCATCGTCGCCGTCGGGCGCAACCGCGTCCGCGTGGCCGACCCGGCGCACGGGATGCTTTCCTACTCGCGGGACGAATTTCTTGCCGGCTGGGCCAGCGCGGGCAACCAGGAGGGCGTGGTCCTCCTGCTCGAGCCCACCCCGGCGTTCCACCACGACGAGCTCGAGGCGCCGAAGCGGCGCAGCGGCATGGCGTTCATGCTCTCCTATCTCTGGCGGTACAAGCGGCATCTCGCGCAGCTCGTGCTCGGCGTCGTCTTCGGCTCGCTGTTGACGCTCATCTTCCCCTTCCTGACGCAGGCGATTGTCGACGTGGGCATCGCGAACCAGGACATCGGGTTCGTCTACACCGTCCTGCTCGCGCAGATCATGCTCTTCGTCAGCCAGACGTCCGTCGAGTTCATCCAGAGCTGGATACTGCTGCACGTGGGCGCGCGCGTCAACATCTCGATCGTCTCGGATTTCCTCACCAAGCTGATGGCGCTGCCGCTGTCGTTCTTCGACACGCGCACCGTCGGCGACCTGCTGCAGCGCGTGGGCGACCACCAGCGCATCGAGCACTTCCTCTCGTCATCGACGCTTGGCATCCTGTTCACGTTCGTCAATTTCGTCATCTTCAGCATCGTGCTCGCCGTGTACAGCCCGGTGATCCTCGGCGTGTTCTGCGGCGGCACGCTCCTGGCGGCGTGCTGGCTCGCCCTGTTCCTCGGCCGCCGCAGCGCGCTCGATTACAAGCGGTTCGCGCGCCGGGCAGAGACGCAGGGAAAGCTCATCCAGCTCATCAACGGCATGCCCGAGCTGAAGCTTACCAACAGCGAGCGGCAGAAACGCTGGGAATGGGAACACCTCCAGGCCGCCCTCTTCAAGCTCAACATGAAAGGCCTGTCCCTCTCGCAGTACCAGCAGGCCGGCATGCTCTTCCTTCTCAAGGCCAAGGACATCATCATCACCTTCATCGCCGCGAAGGAAGTCATCGACGGCCGGATGACGCTCGGCATGATGCTCGCCGTCCAGTACATCATCGGCCAGCTCAGCGGCCCGATCGACCAGTTCATCCGCTTCATCCACGCGGCGCAGGACGCGCGGATAAGCTCGGAGCGTCTGAGCGAAGTGCACGCCGAGCGGAACGAGGAGGCCGCCGGCGCGTTCACTGCCGCGACGACGCTGCCCGAGGACCGCACGCTGACGCTCGCCGGCGTCTCGTTCGCCTATCCCGGGCCACAGCCGGAAGAGGTGCTGCACGACATCTCCGCCGTCATTCCCCACGGGAAGATCACCGCCATCGTCGGCGCGAGCGGCAGCGGGAAGACCACGCTGCTCAAACTGCTGCTGAAGTTCTACGAGCCGACGCGCGGCGACATCCGTGTCGGCGGCGCGCGGCTGCGCCATCTGCCGGCGCATTTCTGGCGCGGCAGATGCGGCGTCGTCATGCAGGATGGCTACCTGTTCACCGACACGATCGCCCGGAACATCGCGCTCGGCGACGAGCAGGTCCGCGTCGACGAGCTCGTCCGCGCGGTCAGGATCGCCAACCTGCAGGAGTTCATCGACACGCTTCCCCTCGGGCTGAACACGAAGATCGGCCCCGAAGGCCAGGGCCTCAGCCAGGGGCAGAAGCAGCGCATCCTCATCGCCCGCGCAGTCTATCGCGACCCCGAGTATTTCTTCTTCGACGAGGCGACCAGCGCGCTCGACGCGTGCAACGAGCGCGTCATCATGGAGAACCTCAACGCGCTCTTCTGCGGCAGGACGGTCATGATCATCGCGCACCGGCTCAGCACGGTGCAGCATGCCGACCATCTGCTCGTGCTTGACGCGGGCACGGTTGCCGAGCAGGGCACGCACGAGGAGCTTGTGGCGGCGCGCGGCGTCTATTACACGCTTGTCAGGAACCAACTGGAGCTCGGCGCATGAGCGATGATCACAGCGACATGCCGCTCGTAAGCGACGACGTGCAGGAGATCATGAACCACATCCCCGGCTGGCTCGTCCGCTGGGGCATCACCGCGGTGTTCCTCACGCTCGCCGTCCTGCTCTTCGTGTCGTGGATGATACGCTATCCGGACGTCATCTCCGCGCGCGTCACGATCGTCTCGACCACGCCGCCGGTGAGCGCCATCGCGCGGTCGAGCGGCCCGCTGCTGCTGCACGTGCAGGACAAGGCGGCGGTGACGGCGGGGACGGTGCTCGCCTCGATCGGCAATCCCGCGCGGCTTGAGGACGTCTTCGCGCTCAAGCGCGCGCTGCTCGGCTTCAAACCGTTCTTTGCCGACCCGGCCTGCGTATCCAACATGGTGTTCGACCGCGCCGCCTCGCTCGGCGAGCTGCAGGCGTCCTATGCCGGGTTCCTCGAGGACCTCACGTCGTACCAGCTCATCCTCAGCCATGCGGCCGGCGGCGTGCAGGCGCCGCGGTACGGCGATTTCGTCAGCGATCTCGTCCGCCAGAAAGTCGTGACGGAGAAGGAGGTCGAGGTCGCCGAGATGAAATACAAGAGCAGCAGGACCCTGTTCGACAAGGGCCTGATGGCCGAGGTCGAGCTCGCCGAGGCGGAACGCGCGTTCCATGAGAAGAAAGCCACGCTCGATTACGTCAACGCCGAGATCGGCTACGTGCGCAACAAGCTCGTCCTCTCCATCCAGCTCATGTACAAGCGCCTTGAAAGCCAGCTCGCCGAGTGGGAACACAAGTACCTCCTCGAGGCGCCGATCGACGGCGAAGTCTCCTTCTTCCAGTTCTGGAACAACAACCAGTTCGTCCGCACGGGCGATGAGGTGATGACCATCGTGCCGCGGTCGACGAGCATCGTGGGCAAGATGCTCCTTCCGGTCGCCGGCTCGGGCAAGGTGCAGCGCGGGCAGACGGTCTACATCCGGTGCGACAGCTATCCGTACCGTGAGTACGGCTCGCTGCGAGGCACCGTCGCCGCCATGTCGCTCACGCCGCGCAACGACCAGTATCTCGTCCAGGTCGAGCTGCCCGGGGGGCTTCACACGACGTTTGACAAGGCGCTCGAATTCAGGCAGGACATGAACGGGACGGCGCTCGTCATCACGCGCGACGTCAGGCTGATCCAGCGCATCTTCCACGAGTTCCGCTACCTGTTCTCCTCGGCGACGATGTAGCCCATGGAGTGCGCCGGCCACGCCGGCGCTTTGGAGTGCGCCGGTCATACCGGCGCTTTCGTGCCACATGAACATGCGAATCTCGCGATGCCGGGCGCGGCCGCTTCATAATCAACCCCGTGCGTCCCGCGCCGCACACGGTTGCAGACGCGGATTGAGCGAAGCAACATCCGCGTTCGTTCACGGCCGCCGATTCCAGACGGCGAGGATCGGCGTCCACATTGGCGTGCTGCGTGTGAGCCCCGGCATGGACCGGTTCACGGACAGGATGCCCGTGGCACGGCGTTTGACCTCCGCGCCGCTTTTCTGTACAATCACCGTGCCGTCATGCGACAATCGATGCGGCGCGGGTGAGACGGCCTGCCTGCGCATTTCTTGTGCTCATCCCGACGAGACCACAGTGAAATTCACACCGCTCGACATTCCTGATGTCATCATCATCGAGCCCCGCGTTTTTGGCGACAACCGGGGGTTCTTCTTCGAGAGCTACCGCAAGGACGTGTTCGCCGCGCACGGCATCGCCGCCGAGTTCGTCCAGGACAACAACAGCTCGTCAGTGAAGAACACCGTGCGCGGCCTGCACTACCAGCTCGCGCCGCATGCGCAGGGCAAGCTCGTCCGCGTCACGCGCGGCGAAGTGTACGACGTCGCCGTTGACATCCGGCGCGGGTCGCCCACGTTCGGCAGGGCCGCC
>JAAYZF010000407.1 GCA_012514975.1 bacterium | reverse complement strand
CATGGCTGCACTGAATAGTCTTGTGCCATCGTGAAGCATGCGCATGCGCAGAGCGCGGCGGACGGGATGAGGGGGTTCATGCGGAAGTCTCCTTGGGCGGCGCTGTTGGGCGTCATTTCCTGAGCAGGCCGGCTTTGACGGCGAGCTCCTTGAATTCGTCGCGGTTGATCTGTTCGAGCGTCTTGCCCTTCTTCCTGAGCTGCTCGTTGAACTTGATGGCGCCCTCGGTCATCGATTCGTGCGTCTCCTCGGAGCCGCCGACGAGGACGAAGTTGTCGCCCTTGGTGAGGCGTTTATGGCCGTCCTTGCTGTCGAGGCCGAGGCCGAGGAGCCATGCTTTGTTCTTGCGTTTGGGCATGTCAGTTGGCGCGCGCGGTGGCGCGGAGATAGGCTTTGATGAACTCGTCGATGTCGCCGTCAAGCACCGCCTGCGCGTTGCTCGTCTCGACGTCCGTCCGCAGGTCCTTGACAAGGCTGTACGGGTGCAGGACATACGAGCGGATCTGGCTGCCCCACTCGATTTTCTGCTTGCTGGCGTACTCTTGCGAGGCGAGCTTCTCGCGCTTGTCGAGCTCGATCTGGTAGAGCTTGGCGCGCAGGAGTTTCATGGCGACGGCGCGGTTCTTGATCTGCGACCGCTCATTCTGGCAGGTGACCACCGTATTGGTCGGCAGGTGCGTGATGCGCACGGCGGAATCAGTGACGTTCACATGCTGCCCGCCGGCGCCGCTCGAGCGGTACGTGTCAACCCGCAAGTCCTTCTCGTTGATGTCGATGTCGATGTTCTCGTCGACCTCGGCGGTGACGTCTACGGAGGCAAACGAGGTGTGCCGCCGCTTGTTGGCGTCGTAGGGTGAAATGCGGACGAGGCGGTGGACGCCGCGCTCGGCCTTGAGATAGCCGAAGGCGTACTCGCCGGTGATGTACGCGGTAACGGACTTGTACCCGGCGCCTTCGCCGGCGAGCGAGTCGATCAACGACCACTTCAGCCCGCGTTCCTCGCACCAGCGGGTGTACATGCGGAAGAGCATCTGCACCCAGTCACACGCCTCGGTGCCGCCGGCGCCGGCGTGGATGGTAAGATAGGCGTTGTTGGCATCGAGCTCGCCGCTGAGCGTGCGCTGGAACTCGAATTGTTCGTACGCCGCCACAGCGGCGGCGACTTCGCCCTTGATCTCATTCTCGAGGCTGTCGTCCTTCTCCTCGATGGCCAGGCGAACGAAGTCCATCGCGTTGCCCAGCCTGCTCTTGAGCTCCCCGGCCGCGGTGACGAGCCGCTTGAGCTGGGTCTGCTCGCGGAGCAGCGCGCGCGCATTGTCCGAGTTGTTCCACAAGCCCGGCGCGCCGACAAGCGCGTCCACCTCGGCAAGGCGGCGTGCCTTGCCGTCCATGTCCAGGCTGCTGTGCAGGTGGGCGAACTGCTCCTGAATGGTTTCGAGTTGTTCGCGTTCCAGTTCGTACATCGTGTTACGTGCTTCGTGGTGTGTGCCGGGTTCCGGCTGTTCCAGTCCGTCATCCCCTCAGTCGATGCAGCCCGTGCCGAACACACTGACGGCGAGAGCGTTCGTCTGCATTTCGAGCCGCACGGCGCCCGAGGCGTCCGTGCGGATGACGCGCGCGTCCGCAGCCGCCAGCGCGTCAATCACCTGCGGCGCCGGCAGGCCCGGCATGCCCGGGCCGACACTGAGCACCGCGGCGGCAGGGCGCGCCAGATCGATGAACCGCGCTGACGTCGAGCCGGCGGAGCCGTGATGCGCGACTTTCAACACGTCGCATCGCGCAATCCGCCCGTCGGCAATCGCTGCCGCTTCAGCCCCCGTGGGCGCGTCGCCCGCGGCGAGCACTGATCTGCCACGGCACTCCCAGCGTACGACCAGCGACCACATGTTGCCGCCCCAGGCAGCCGCGCGGGCCGGCTCGTCCGCAATGGCTGACGCGGGGCTGACCGCGATGCCTCTTAGCAGTCCCCATGTGTTCGTCTCGCCCGCGGACCATGTGCGCACGGGCACGCCGCGCGCGCAAGCATACTTCGCCAGCACGTCGAACAGCGGCGCGTTCGTCCCCACGGGCGGCAGAAGAAGTTCGCGTACCCGCATAAGGCGCAGCACGTCAATCAGCCCGGCCGCATGGTCACGGTCTGCATGCGTGCATACCACGGCATCAAGCGTGCCAATCCCCTCGGAGCGCAGGTAGGGCACCACGACGCGCGCACCCATTGACCATGGGCCTAGCGCCGTGCCTCCGTCCGTGAGTATGGTGGCGCCGGACGGCTCGCGCAGCACCATGGCATCGCCCAGCCCGACATCCAGCGCCGTCATCTGAAGGCCAGTACACGCCGGGCCGTCGTGCGCCGCCATGATCTTCGCAAAGACCACCCACGCGGCAAGAGCGGCAAGGCCGCGCCGCCGTGTCTCAACAGTGGCAGGCCCCGCGGCGTGTCTTTGCAGCCAGCACCACGTTACTACCACTGTGAAATAGTACCATAACAAGCCGCCAGCCGTCAAGGAACGGGTGACCAAATGGCTCCCCGGCAGCGCGCTCATCATCTCAACAAGGCACATCAGCGCACGCAGAACCGCCGCATTGGCCGCAAAGACGATGCCGGCGAGCCAATATGACACAAATGACAGCGCCAGCGTCGCCACGCCCGTCACAAGTACGACGCTCGTAAACGGTACAATCACCAGGTTCGCAAGCCATGAGAGCGGCGTGACCAGGTGGTTCTGCATGACCGTAATCGGCCACGTCACCGCCCAGACACTGAGCGTGCCGAGCATGATGTTGAGCGCATAGTGCTTGATGCGCTGCAGCCAGCGCATGCGTTGGTGCTCGATGTCATACTCGGGTATGGCGCGCACCACGGACAGCCGCACCGCGATGGCGCGCAGCACAGGCGTCCCGGCCAGCAGGGTCGCGACGGCAAGAAACGTGAGCTGCGTCGCCGGGGAAGCCAGTTGCCGCGGCCACAACAGGATGTAGCAGAACGCGGCGACGACGAGCGTGTGGAATGCATCGTGCTGCCTGCGTACGAGCGGCGCGAGCGAGAACAGAGTGAACATCAGCAGCGAACGCACCACGGACACGCGCATGCCCACCATGCCGCCGTAGAGCCACAGGGCCGGCAGCGCCGCGGCGCCGCGCCACGTGCCCGGCACGCCTGCAGCCCACGCGATGCACCACCAGACGCTCCAGACAACGCCGATATGCAGCCCGGAGATCGAAAGCACATGGAACGTGTTCGTCCGCTTGAACGCCTCGACCACATCGTCCGGCAAGCCCTGTTGCAGTCCGAGCAGCATGCATCGCATGACGGCGCACTCATCCTCACAGCCCGGGCGCGTCATCATGGCGGCGAAGGCCGCGCGGCGGCGGTCGAGCCCGCGCTGAAGCCTGAGCATCCGCGTCATCCGCGCCGGCTGCTCCCAATGGACCACCGCATCCGCCGCCAGCCGGTGGCGGATGCCGCTGCGCGCGAAGTACGCCGCCGTGTCGAACTGCCCCGGGTTGGATGCGCCGCGAATGCGCTGCCATGAGCCCGAGGCGGCCAGCGTGTCGCCGCGCGCGAAGCCGAGCGGCTGTGCCGCGGTGACAATGCACCACACGCGCTCGGCCAGGCCGGAGATGAACGCCGTTTCCGTGACGATCTCGTCCACCATCAGCGGGAACGACGCAAACACCGCGTTCGAATCGCCCGCAATCCCGCTGCGCGCCTGCCACACCACGTCCGATGCGACGCGCCCGCGCACCCACGCCTCCGCCCGCGCGGGCAGCCCGGGCTGCTCACGCTGCTCGAGCGTCACGGCGATGCCGGCCATGACGCAACCCGCCACGCACCATGCTTCGAGCACGCATGCCCCGCCGGCACGGCGCGCGTTCCACGCCGTCACCGCGAATACGCATGCCCAGACAATGATGGCCAGGGCGCACATCCCCGGCGTGCAGTACGGCGCGGCGGCCGGGCCCATCAGCACGCCTGCCGCCAGCGCCAGCACCGCGCGAAGCAGCGTCGTGTTCTCGATCTTCCATGCGCCGGCATGCATTCCGCGCCCGTTAATGCTATACTTACCAACGTGGTCATAACGGGATACGCTGAATACATGTGAAAATTGCAGGAGGATCTATGATGCCACTCGCCATCGTGCCCGCCGCGCTGTTCATGGCCGCCGCAATGCAGCCCGCTGGAGGGCAGACCAACGGCCCTGCACGCGCGCCTGCCGTCGCTGCCGCGCCAACGAATGCCGGCGAACGCATCTGGCTTCAGTTCGAGGATGCCGACATCCGCACGATACTCATCTACCTCAGCGACCTCACAGGAGAGCGGATCCTGCCGGACAAATCGGTCAAAGGCAACGTGACGCTCATCGCGCCAGAACCGATGACAAAGGAACAGGCGATCCAGTGCATCTACTCGATGCTCGAAGCGGGGGGCTACACACTGGTGCGCATGAAGGATGTGACCAAGGTGATCGCTTCAGGCGAGGCGGTCGGCCAGCCCATCCCGCTCGTCGTGCCCGGGAACGCAAAGCCGTCATCATCCACGCGCTAACGCGCGGATTCCATTTTGACGAACAACGTCACTCGTCGCGTTTATTCTGAGACGCGATCAGTGAACCAGTCAAACCGCGCCGGCGTGCTGCTCTCCTTGCCGTTCCCCGTCGCATACAAGCCGAAATACACGCCGGTGAATCTCCCGCCGACTTCCGTGGAAAGGTACCGCATCCTGCCCTTGTCCATGCAGTGATACGTGGTGCCATCCACGCCGTACTCCAGGCAATAGGCATCCTTCTCCGCGCGGATGCGCAGATGCAGCGGGTTTGCCGGGGCTGACATTGACGCTGTTTCCGCCGCCAGATCGCCGATACGTCTGCGGCAGATCAACTGGTTCGCGCCGTCACGCCTCACCACGGCGATTTCGTAATGATGGTCGTAGTTCTGAAAGACCGTCAGCCCCGCTTCCTCGCCATCGGCAACAGACGCGAAATCAAGCAGCGTTGACGCGCAGGACTGCAACTGTTCCTGCCGCCTGCCGGCGAACGTTGGCCACTCCATGCGGTCGAGCGACGCCGGACCACCGTATAGCGTCAGCCAGCCCGGGCGCTCTGTGAGAGAATAGCGCTCCACGATCGGGTTGCGGATGAAGTTCCATTCAACGCCCAACACCGGCTGGTCAAAATCGTCGCGCACAGGCCGCACGGGCCATGGACACGGCGCAGGCAGATGGTCACTCTCCATTTCGAGCGCGATCATCCTGCCGTCGCCCACGCGTGGCCAGCCGTCGGCGTCCCACGTCACCGGCGCGAGAAACGTCTCGCGGCCCAGCACGTGCACACGATGGTACCCGAACGGCCTGATGCCGAGGCAGACCATGAACCAGTGCCCGCCGGGTGTCTGCACCAGATCGGCATGGCCCGTTGCCTGTATCGGGCTGCCGGAACTGCGATGCGTGAGGATCGGGTTGCGCGGACAGGATTCCCACGGGCCCGACGCTGACGGCCCGCGCGCGACGGTCTCCATGTGGCCGAACTCGGTGCCTCCTTCCGCGATCATCAGGTAGTACGTGCCGTTGATCTTGTACACGTGCGGGCCTTCAGGGCCGAGCCCGCCGGTGCCTTCCCAGATATTCCTCCACTCGCTGCATTTTTTGCCCGTCGCAATGTCGATGGTGCACTGGCCAATGTGGACCGACCCGGCCGTGCGGCGGCTCAGCGTATAGTAGACGGCGCCATCGTCATCGAAGAACAGATCAGGATCGATGCCCTCCTTGTCAAGCCAGATCGGATCGGACCATTCTCCATCGATATCATCAGTGCAGACAAAGAAGTTGCCGCCATCGCTGGTGTTGGTGGTGATCATGTGGAAGCGGCCGGCGTGATGGCGAATGGTGGGCGCATAGATGCCGCCGGAAATCCATGCATTGTCGAGCGGCAGTTGCGCCTTGCGCGTGAGGCAATGGCCGATCTGCCGCCAGTGCACAAGGTCACGGCTATGGAACAACGGCACGCCGGGAAAGTACTCGAAGCTTGACGTAACCAGGTAATAGTCCTCACCGGCCCGGCAGATACTCGGGTCAGGATGAAAGCCAGGAATGATGGGGTTGGTGTATCTCATGGTCATCTGCGCCGTTGGTATTGGTCAGCGGCTCGCCCACAGACTCTGTGGCAACCGTTGCACTGCCTGAGTAGTATAGCAAAACGCATTGCACCCATGCACACCGTGCGTTGCACCGTGTGCCACACCCGCAGCCGTCGTTCCCTGCCCGTTGAGTACTGAACACCTCTCCGTTGCCGCTTGCTTGACATCGCCCGTGCTCTCCGCTACACTATCGCTGTGATCGATGTAATCGACTGGGGAGTGCGCGAGTATGCGGATGCGTTGGCGGCGCAGCGCGCGTTGCACGCCCGGCGCGTGCGCGGCGAAATCCGTGACACGCTCGTGTTCGTCGAGCATCCGCCCGTGTTCACCATCGGCCGCCAGGGCGGCGCCGGGAACTTCCGCGTCCCCAGAACCGTCATCGAGAGCAAGGGCATTCCGGTCGTTGAGATCGAGCGCGGCGGCGATGTCACGTATCACGGCCCGGGCCAGCTTGTCGCGTATCCCGTGTTTCTGCTTCCGCCCGGCAGGAGGAACATCCACGCGTTTGTCCGCATGGTCGAGGCAGCGGTCACTGATACATGCCGTGCTCTTGGCGTGCCCGCATTGACGGTCGAGGGCCTGACGGGCGTCTGGGCGGGCAGCTCGGCCGGTGCGCCGTTGCACGCTCCCGTGTGGCGGGGCGAACGCAAACTGGCGTCAATAGGCCTGGCGTTCAGACAATGGACCAGCTATCACGGCCTTGCACTCAACGTGAACAACGATCTCGCGCCGTTCTCATTCATCCATCTGTGCGGGCTGAAAGGCAAGCAGGCCACTTCACTCGCCCTCGAGACCGGCTCGCCCGTTGATATCAAGCACGTCCGCGGTATCATGGCATCGCGCATCCAATCCCTTTGGGAGGCATTCCGCAATGACACGAGCAGGCAGGCAGTTTGAGCAGTTGCTGCGCGTGATGGCGAAGCTGCGCGGCGCGCACGGCTGCCCGTGGGACAAGGAGCAGACACATGCGTCACTGCTCGCCAGTTTCCGGGAAGAGATGTGCGAGTACATCGACGCGGTCGAGGACAACGACTCGGCTGCGATGTGTGAGGAGCTCGGCGACCTTTTCCTTCATCTCGTGTTCCAAGCCCGGATCGCCAGCGAACACAAGACGTTCACCGTCGCCGATGCGCTCGATGGCATTGTCCGAAAGCTGATCCGCCGGCATCCGCATGTGTTCGGCACCACGAAGGTGCGCCACGCACGCGACGTGCTCGAGAACTGGGAGCAGATCAAGAAGAAGGAGAAAGGCGGGCATGCGCGCCCGTCGGCGCTCGATGGCGTCCCGCGTTCGCTGTCCGCGCTCAGCGCCGCGCACACGCTCCAGAAAAAGGCGCGCAGGGCCGGCTTCGACTGGCGGCATGTCGACCAGGTGCTCGCGAAAGTCGATGAGGAACTCGGCGAGCTTCGTGCCGCCATGCGCTCGCGCAACCGCCGCGCGGTCGCCGCCGAAATGGGCGACCTGCTCTTCTCGATCGTCAATGTCTCGCGCTTCGTCGATGTCGAGCCCGAACAGGCGCTGCGCGGGACGATCAGGAAATTCAACCAGCGCTTCCGCGCGGTCGAACAGCGTGTCCATGCACGCGGCGTGCGGATGAACGACCTCTCGCTCGAAGAGCTCGATGCGCTGTGGAACAAGGTGAAACGCGCGGAACGCCGGCCGCGGAAGAGACATCCGCGCACAGACGCGAAGACGGGAAACTCGTAGCGTGCCCGCGGGAACATCCGCATCCGGGGAGACATGCATGAAAGCAAAGGCGATCCTTTTTGCAGGCATTGGCAAGGTTGAGATCGGCAGCGTCTTGATTCCCGATCCAGGGCCGGGCGAGGTGCTCATCAAAGCGGAGGCGTCGTGCGTCAGCCCAGGCACTGAACTGCGCTGCCTCACGGGCAGGCAGGATAACATGCCGGCCTTCCCGTTCATTCCGGGGTACACGCTCACCGGCCGCGTGATCGGCCGCGGGCCTGGCGCGACGCTCAAGGACGGCACGCTTGTCTTCTGCGCCGGCACGACACAATCCGATGTCAACCGCCTGTGGGGCGCGCACGTCAGTCACGCGGTGAAAGCCGAGCACGATGTCATTGCCCTGCCCGATGGAACGGACCCGGTTGATGCCTCGCTCGCGCAGCTTGGCGCAATCAGCTACCACGGCGTGCGCCTGGGCAAGCCGCTGCCGCACGAAACGGTCGCTGTCATCGGCCTTGGCCCCATCGGCATGTTGTCCGCGCGGCTGCACGCGGCCAGCGGCGCGCGTGTCGTCGCGGCTGATCTCTCGCCCGAGCGTGTGGCGCTGGCGAAGAAGAGCGGCATTGAGGCCTTCGCGCCCAGAGGCTCGCTGCGCGCCGCGTATGCCGAAGTCATTCCCGACGGCGCGGACATTGTAGTAGACTCGACAGGCGCCCCGCCCGTCCTTGCCGACGCGGCGGCCATCGCGCGCGACAAGGCCTGGGGCCCCGAGCCGGTCGGCGGTGCGCGGCTGGTCATTCAGGGCAGTTACGCCACAGATGCGAAGCCCTGTTTTCCGCATCGTGATGTCTTCATGAAGGAACTTGTCACGCTCATGCCCCGCAGTGAGAACAAGGTGGATTATCTCGCCGTCATCGACCTGGTCCGCCGCGGCAAAGTGATGCTGCGCGATCTGGCTGGCACGCCGCACAAGCCCGAGGATGCGCCGGAAGTGTACAGGGATCTCGGCGCGTCGAAAGGCACGATGCTCACCGCTGTATTCACATGGAGTTGACCATGCCACGCACACCAAACATCCTGTTCCTCTTTTCGGACCAACTGCGCGGCGACGTCTTTGCCGCGCTCGGCAACCCGGTCATCCGCACGCCCCATTTCGACCGGCTGGTGCGCGAAGGCACCGCCTTCCTCTCGGCCTACACGCCGTCGCCCGAGTGCGTGCCCGCGCGCTGCTCGATGATGATGGGCCAGTATCCCCCGCGCACAGGATGCTACGGTAATGGCTTCCCATGGCCGTTCGATGAAAAAGAAACGGTCATGGCCGCGCTCTCGCGCGCCGGCTATCGTACGCACGGCATCGGCAAATGCCACTTCGAGCCGTACGATACCGCTCACGAGCTCCACGGATTCCACACGCGTGAACGCCAGGAGGAGATCACCGGCAATCCCGAACGCGACGAATACATGCAGTACCTCTGGGCCAACGGCTGCAAACACATCACCGACCCGCACGGCGTGCGCGGCGAAATGTATTACGTGCCGCAGCCGGCGCAGATGCCCGCGCAACACCATCCGACGCAATGGGTGGGAGACCGCTCGGTTTCGTTCATCCGCGCGCAGGAGAATGCAGGCGACCCGTGGTTCCTTTTCTCCTCGTTCGTCCATCCCCATCCGCCCTTCTGCCCGCCCGCGCCGTGGCACAAGCTGTACCGCGATCTCGATGTCCCTCTGCCGTTCATGCCGCCGGACTGCGAACGGCTGCATCTCTATATCAACACGTTCCAGAACCGGTACAAACGGCGCGATCGCGGCTTCGATCTCCAGCTCGTCAGAGTGATGCGCGCCTACTACTATGCGTGCGTCTCGTTCATCGACTTCCAGGTTGGCCGCATGCTCGCTGCACTCGAGGAAACAGGCCAGCTTGACAACACGATCATACTGCTCGCGGCCGATCATGGAGAGCTCCTGGGCGATTACGGCTGCGTGGGCAAACGCAGCTACCATGACGCCGTGACCCGCGTGCCCCTCATCGCGCGTCATCCCGCCACGTTCGCTCCCGGCGGCCGGTGCGCAACGCCTGTCTCGCTCGTTGACGTCGCGGCAACGCTGCTTGCGCACTCCGGCGCGTCGCTCTCGACCCATCAGCCTGACGGCGCAGACATCGCGGCAATCGCCCGCGGCGCCGAGGCGGATCGCACGGTGTTCTCGCAGTTGGGCCGCGAGGGCAACGCGATCTACATGGCCGTCAACCGTTCGTGGAAATTCGTGTACAGCGCGCCCGACCAGCGGGAGCTGCTGTTCGACCGCGTGAACGACCCGGGCGAAACGAAAGACCTTGCCTACGCGACGTGGCAGCGCAGCTTCCCCTGGCCAGTTGCGCAGGATGCCATGCGCCAGTCGCTCGCCGCGTTCCTCAAGGACGCGGGCGAGACGGCGGCACTTGACGGCGACAGGCTCCGCGTCTACCCCAGGAAGGAAATGCCGGCGAATCCCGACGCCGGCATGCTCTACCAGGATCATCCGTGGGCCGATCAGACGATTCCTGGATACACCCGCTGATCGAATGAACACCATGCTGATATGGCGGTGACGCGCAGAAGAAGACCCCTGCAAGCCATTGGCATGCAGGGGTTTGATGCTGGTACGCCCGAGAGGAATTGAACCCCTAACCTTCTGGTCCGTAGCCAGACGCTCTATCCAATTGAGCTACGGGCGCACAGGATTGTCGTTCTGAGCTGATGATTATACCAACTCGCGCCGAAGGTGTCAAATCGCGCGCGACGCACGCAGCCCAAGAGACCGCGGCTACAGTGCTTCGAGGACTTCGAGCACGCTTTCGTAGCGGCCAAAAGGCGGGAAGAGATAGATGCCTTTCACGCGCGGGTTCTTCACCACCTCGCGCAGCATCTCCTGCGCGATCCTGATGCCTTCACGCTGCTGCTCCTCTTTCGACTCCGCGGCGCGCATGCGCTTGAGAATCTCCTCCGGAATCTGCATGCCCGGCACTTCGTTGTGGAGGAACTCGGCGTTGCGCAGGCTGGCAAGCGGGAGAATGCCGACGAAGAACGGGACGCGCGGGAACGCATCCGTGGCTTTCAGGAATCCATCGAGCAAGTCGGGGCGGTAAACCGGCTGGCTGAAGAAGAACTCGGCGCCGGAGGTGATTTTCTCGCCGAAGCGGCGGATTTCGCGTTCGAGGTCGATCGCCCCAGGGTTGCATCCCGCGCCAATGACGAACTGGGTGCGGCCGTGAATCTCCTGGTCGGCAAGGCCGAACCCGCGGTTCAGCCTGTTCACCATGTTGATCAGCCCGATGGCATCGAGGTCGAACACGGGCGTCGCGGCCTTCACGTTGCCGACTTTCGGCGGGTCGCCCGTGATGAGCATGACGTTGTGCAGTCCGAGCGCGTTGGCCCCGAGCAGGTCCATCTGCATGCCGAGGAGGTTGCGGTCGCGGCAGCAGTAATGGATGAGCGTCTCCATGCCCGCCTGATCGCGCACGAGGCCGGCGAGGGCGATCGGGCTCATGCGGGCAACGGCGCGCGGGCCGTCGGGGATATTGACGATGTCAACGCCGCCATCCTTGAGCATCTTCGCGCCGCGGATGGCCTTGACCGGGTCGAGCCCGGCGGGAGGCGTGAGCTCGACGCTGATGATCTTCCTGTCGCCTTTCGCGCCCGCGATGAGTGCGCCGAGACGCGAGCGCTCGGCCAGCGCGATCGGCTCAAGCAGCTTGGTCGCGGCCACCTCGCGCACAAAGACGCGCGAGCGGCGCTCGGCCGCAATGCCCTTGAGAAAGCGGCCCATCTCGGCAATCATCGCCGGCGTTGTGCCGCAGCATCCGCCGACAATCGACGCGCCGGACTGGACGAGCCGGCGGGCGTACTCGGCCATGTACTCGGGCGACGTGCCGAGCGCGAGGATGCGGCCGCCGTGCTCCTCGGGGAAGCCGGCGTTGGGGAAGGCGCTGACGGGCTTGTGCGTGGCGCGCGCCATGCCCTCGACAATCGTAAGCATGCCGGCAGGGCCGGTGACGCAGTTCGTGCCGACGACATCCGCGCCCGCTTCATCGAGCAGGCGGGCCACCGCGCCGGGCGACCGGCGTTTTACGTCCGTCTGTCTGCTCGTTTTCGTGTCGAACGAGAAATGGGCGACCACGGGAAGCGTGACAGCAGCCTTCACGGCGGTGATCGCCGCGATAAGCTCGTCGAGCGCGTGGAACGTGTCGAGCATGATCAGGTCCGCGCCCGCGGCGGCAAGCGCCTGTGCCTGGGAGGCAAAGGCGCAGGCGGCCTCCTCGTTCGAGACGTTCCCCTCGGGGCCGAGCGACCGGCCGGTGGGGCCCATGCAGCCGGCGACGTAGACCTCGTCGCCCGCCGCGGCGCGTGCGATCTCGACGCCGCGGGAGTTGATGGCGGCCATTTTGTCGGCGATGCCGTAGGCTGCCAGCGCGATCTGGTTTGCGCCGAACGTATTCGTTTCGAGCAGCTCGGCGCCCGCGGCGACGTATTCGGCGTGGATGCCTGAGACGATGTCGGGCGTCGAGAGGTTGAGCTCGTCGTAGCAGCGGTTGATGAAGACGCCGCGGGCGTAGATCATGGTGCCCATTGCGCCGTCGCCCAGCAGTGGGCCTTCGGCAAGGCGTTGCAGCAGAGGTTTCATAGGCGCTGAAGCAGGTAGTCGACTTCGACGTCCTTGGTGAAGGGAACGATCCAGCGGCGGTAGATGTCGCTGACGGCGTCAGGACGCATTTTGTGGACGCCGGGCGGGCCTTCGATTTCCTGGCAGTACGTGGCGGCCTTTTTCGCCACGCGGGCGAACAGGCGTTCCTCGACCGCTTCGTCGCTGATGCGCGCGCGCAGCCCGTCGCGGTCGCCCGCCTTGATCAGGGGGACGAAGGCATTCTCGTCGCTGAGGAATTTGCTTTCGGCGACGAACATGCCGTAATGGACGCGCTTGGAGACGGCCTGGAGCGAGGCGACGTCAGCCACGGCGCTCGAACCATACTGCTGGTCGTCGCCCGGTTCGCAGATGAATGGAACGATCTCGTCCTCGTAGACGCGCTTGATCTTCGCGTTGATGTTGATGCCCGTCTTCCTGATCGGGCTGCCCAGGTCGATCGCCGGCAGAATCGGTGCGGGCAGCCCGGTGAAAAACGGGTATTCGTCCGGGCTGGTATACCGGCGGACCGTTGCATGCAGCGCTTCGGTGCCATGAAGGAGGTAGTCGAGGAAGCTGCCTGCAAACCCGGGGACAGCCAGGCCGCCCGTACGGTAGATGACGGCATTGGCCTTGAACTGCGCGCGCTCGAGCAGGGCGAAGATGATCGTTTCCTCCATGCGCACAAGCACGCTGCGTATGCTCTCGAGTTTCAGGGATGCATGCATGGCACACCGCCCGGCGCGGTTAGAACTTCACGGTGAGGAGGAAGACCATGACGAACAGCGCGACGGTTTCCGTCATGCCCAGCACGATGAAGTCGGCCGCGACGCCCTTGCCCGTCTCGGCGAACGAATCGCAGGCGCAGGCGGCGCCTTTGCCCTGGAAGTAGGCTGACATGCCGATGGCCGCGCCGCCGGCGATGCCCGCGGCGAGTTTCTGCATGAAGTTGGCGGGCGTGGTGGGCACGCCCAGGAGGCTGTTCATGACGATGTATCCGTAGATGGTCTGCGTCAGCGGCGCGCCGACGAAACCGACGAGCAGGAACGGGGCGGGCTTGTTCTGGACATAACACTTTTTCCACGCGCCTATCGCGGCCATGCCGGCCACGCCGACACCCGCGGCCGAGCCGACGGCGGCGAGCGTCATGACGGCGATCGCGCCGAAGTTACCCCACATCGGTATCAAGCTTTCCATTGCAGCTCCTTCTTGGTGTTAAACGCAATCAGTACTCAGCGCCGCCGGAGCGGGTCGTACTTCACACCGGTCCACTCCTGGCCCAGATGCGACGAAAACTCAAGCACATTCAGCCGCAGCCCGTGCACCAGCACGGACAGCGGCCCGAGCACCATGTTCAGCGCATGGCCGCCGACGAGCAGCACCAGGACCAGCGGGATGCGCAGCGCGAGCGGCAGGTCAACCCCCGCAGCCAGCGCGTTGAATGCCTGGGCGATCGCCGCGCTCGCCATGCCGACGGCAAACAATCGCAGGTACGACACCGTGTCGCCAAAGAAATTGATGACCTTGAACGGGAATTGCAGCAGCTCAAGCGGCCTGACCAGCGTGCCGGAGAAGACCAGCGCGAGCACGATGCCGCCGCCGCTCACCCAGTACATGACCGGCGGGAACGGCTTGCCGAGCAACAGGGTGTTCGCGAGGAAGTAGGCGCCCCAGAGCACGAGAATCCACGACGCTTCCGCGGCGCCGCGCCACGAGTTCATCATCTGCACCGCGTTCCAGCCGTGCGCGATGGTCATGTGCACCGCGGCGATCACGAAGCACAGCTTCATCATCATGGGCGTGTCGGCCGGGTTGAGCACGATCAGGTTGTTGAGAAACGACGTCGCGGGCAGCTTGATGCCGAAATACGAGCCCGTGAGCGCGCCCCAGATGATGCACGTGACGTTGAACACGTAGAGCAGGGTGAACACCTGCGTCGGCGCGCGCCTCCCGAGCTTCACATGGATCGCCAGCAGAATCGCCAGGTACAGCATGCCGTATCCCGCGTCCCCGATGAGCATTGCATAGAAGATCGACATGAACAGGTAGAACACGCCGCTGATGTCCTTCTCCGTGTATCCCGGGAAGGTGTCGATGAAATTGAACACGACTTCAATCGGCCGGAGCCATCGGGGATTGCGGATGAGCGTGGGCACGTCGTCGCCCGGCGCCGGGTCCTCGACAAGAACACCCCAGCCATGCGCGGCCGCGGCGCGTTCGAGCGCGGGCACTGCCTCGACGGGGCAGAAGCCCTGGAGGCAGACGAGCGTGCCGACACCGGCGAGCGCATCGCGCGCCCGGGCGCGGGCGGCGTCGTTCTCGAGCTGCGTGATGTGGGCGCGGATGGCGGCCGCCCGCGCGTTGAGCGCGGCGAGCCCGCCGGTCAACCGGGCAATCGCCCCCGCTGCATCCTCCGCCTGCGCAGCGAGCGCTGACGGCGGCGCATCGGGCAGGGCGATCTCGGGGATCGGCAGCGTGAACGGCTCGCGGCTCATCGCCACGAAGGCGACGCGATGGCCCGTCCGCTCAACTTCCTCGAATGCGCAGCCGTCGGGCGGTTCAGGCATCTGCTGCGGTGTGCAGACGTACAGTTTGACCGTAATGCCCGCGGCGGCGAGGTCGCCGACGCGCCGCGGGTCGAACTCGCCCCAGACAGCCAGGTCGGCGAGCCGCTGGGTGAGCTGCGTGTGTTTCTCCTTGAGCGCGGCGCGTTCGGCCTCCATCGCGAGGACGCGGTCGACAAGCGTGGCGCCGTCGCCCGCGGCGTCCTCATGCGCGGGCGGCGTGGCCGCGTGCTCGTGCGCGGCGGTCTCGACGAGCGCGAGGGCGCGCTGTGCGGTGCGCACGCGTTCGGCGGCGTCGGCCGCCGTGGCCGTCGCGGGCTTTTCGACCGGGCGGACGTGCAGGAGGCCGAGCTCCTGCAACTGATGAAGCGTCTCCTCGCGGTGGTCCGCGATGGCAATGACGCTCAGTTTTTTCATGGGGACGATCATCGTGCGGCTCTATTCGTCATCTGGCATTTGACATTTGACATCTGGTACCGGGCGCTTCCTGCGGCTTGCTGAGGCGATGGTCTGCCCGATGATCTTGCACAACTGGACATTCTCATCAAGCAGATCCCCCACTCGCTGCGGGGTGAGCATTGCGCTTCTCACAATAATCAGCAGCCATACCTTTGTCTCGTTCAGCTCCTTCAGCACGATGCGCAGCTTGTGCACGAAATCCGCCGTGCTCTCCGCGCCGCGCGCTTCGCTGTAATTCGGCGCCGGTGACGTGCCGCACTTCACAATCTGTCCCTGCACGTGCCTGCCTGCTGGTGACTTCGGCAGCGCGTCTCCCAGCCTCAATGCGCGCACCGCAAACTCGATCAGGCGGTTCTCCAGTTCGTCAGCGTTCATGGGGCCCTCCATGCCAGCGAATAGTGACCGAACACCACCAAATATTACATGTCAGATGTCAGATGTCCAATATCAAATGATAATTGGTTCGTTCACGCATATTCCGGTTGCTCCACGTCAGCGAGCTTCGCCTTGGCGATCTTCCCGCGGGCGACGGCGCTGGTCTGCTGGTCGCCGAGATAGATCTGTATGCGGCGGATGTTGTTCTTTGCCTCCGGAATCTTGATTTTCTCGAACAGGTTCACCCGTTGCGACGTCACGCGCAGCTCGTGCTGCAGCAGCCGCTTCTGCTCCTCGAGAATCCTGCGCTCGGCCTGGAGCGAGGCGATCTCCTTCACCACTTCGACCGCGCGGTCCACCCACAGCGGCGTCGTCCGCAGGTCATAGTCGGAGACGGCAAAGGCGGCGCGCACGAACACGGGGATTTCGACGCCCGCGATGTTCAGCGAGGTCGTCTCGACCGCCGTCAACCGCACCAGCGACTCGAGCCCGGCAGGCTCGGAGAACAGCTTTGCCCACGGCCGCACCCGGGCGCGGACTGTCTGCTCGGCGTGCAGTTTCTCATCGAGGCGGAGTTCGACCTTGCGGATCTCGAGGAGGAGCTGCTCCTTCTTCAGCTCGAGCGTGGGCAGGAAGCGCAGGAAGCGCTTGAGCGCGTCGCGCTGCGTCTTGAGCTCGGTCTTTGAGAACTTCAGTTTCGGCATCGCAGTCTATCTCTCATGAAAAGTCACGCGGCTGACCCTCCAGCCGGTCGTGACTTTTCAGGCCAGTACTCGTCGAGCATGCCGGCCTTGATGCTCACTTCGCTCTTCTCGAAACACTCGGCAAGGATGTTCCAGCACTCATCGAGCGCGCGTTCGAGCGGGATGTTGACCGAGAGCGTCATCATGCGCTGCTCGAACAGCCCGCCGTATTTGAGCAGTTTCGTGTCCCACGCGCTCATCTGGAAGCCCATTGCCTGCTTTTCCTGCGTCTCGCGGCATGCGGCGTAGAGCTGGATCATGGTGTTCATGATGGTGCGGTGATCGTCGCGGGTCTTGCCGTTCACCTGCTGCTTGAGGCGGCTGAGCGAGCCGAAGGGCTCGATGCGCCCGTTGCGCAGGTAGAACTGGCCTTCGGTGATGTAGCCCGTGTTGTCGGGCACGGGATGCGTGACGTCATCGCCCGGCATGGTGGTGACGGCGAGGATGGTGATCGACCCTGCGCCGTCGAAGTCCACCGCCTTTTCATACCGCGCGGCGAGCTTGCTGTAGAGATCGCCCGGGTAGCCGCGGTTTGACGGCACCTGTTCCATCGTGATCGCGATCTCCTTCATCGCATCGGCGAAGTTCGTCATGTCGGTCAGCAGCGCAAGCACGCGTTTGCCCTCGAGCGCGAATTTCTCCGCCACGGCGAGGCACATGTCCGGCACGAGCAGGCACTCGACCACGGGGTCGGCCGCCGTATGGACGAACATCACGCAGCGCACGAGCGCGCCTTGTGTGTCGAAGGTGTCGCGGAAGTAGAGGTAATCGTCGTACTTCAATCCCATGCCGCCGAAGACGATGACGTCGACTTCAGCCTGCATGGCGATCCGTGCGAGCAGCTCGTTGTAGGGCTCGCCGGCGACGGAGAAGATGGGCAGTTTCTGCGACTCGACGAGGGTGTTGAACACGTCGATCATCGGGATGCCCGTACGGACCATGTGGCGCGGGATGATTCGTTTGGCCGGGTTGACGGACGGGCCGCCGATCTCGGTCCAGTTGCCTGAGAGGGCGGGGCCGCGGTCGCGCGGCACGCCGCTGCCGTCGAAGACGCGGCCGAGCAGGTCTGCGCTGAACGAGACGCGCATTTCGTGGCCGAGGAAGCGCACCTCGTCGTTCGTCGCGATGCCGCGCGCGCCGGCGAAGACCTGCAGGGCCACGCGGTCGGACTGGATGCGGATGACCTGCGCCAGCGAGGTGCCGCGTTGCGAGTAGACCTCGGCCAGCTCGCCGTTCGCCACGCCGGAGGCGGAGACGGTGATCACGTTGCCGGCAATCTGTATGACTCGTGTGTAGACTTTGCGCATACGCTGTCGAATCCTTGTTGCGTGCGGCCTAGGCTATCCGCGCGTTGATCTGCTGTTCGATCCTCTTGAAGTCGTCCGATTCCCATTCCGCCGGGTTCCACGTCTTGAACAACTGGGTCAGTTCGAGGAAGAAGCGCCGCGCGGCATCCTTTTCCTTGAGGTCAAAATGCGTGCGCAGCACCTCGCTCACCTTGGCGAACACGTACTGCTGGCGTTCGAGCGGCGTCGCCGCGTCAACCGTGTCGAACGCGTCCTGCTGAAGGTATACGGCGTCGAGGAACTCGGCTTTCAGGTACGCCACGAAATCGTCGACCGACGTGCCTTCCTCGCCGACGACTTTCATCATCTGGTTCACCTCGCTGCCGCGCATGAGCATGACGCGCGCGAACTGCACGGCTTCCTCGTCGATCGCGTTGGGGTACTTGCTCCAGCTTTCGAGCGGGTTGATTGCCGGATAGCGCCGCGCGTCCGACCGCTCGCGCGACAGGCCGTGGAACGCGCCGACAACCTTGAGCGTCGCCTGCGTCACCGGCTCCTCGAAGTTGCCGCCCGCCGGGCTCACCGTCCCGCCGATGGTCAGCGAGCCGGACGCGCCGCCGTGCAGCTTCACCGCGCCCGCGCGCTCGTAGAAACTCGCGATGCGCGATTCGAGATAGGCGGGGAAGGCCTCTTCGCCGGGAATCTCCTCGAGCCGGCCGGACATCTCGCGCAGCGCCTGCGCCCACCGCGACGTCGAGTCGGCCAGCAGCAGCACGTTCAGCCCCATCTGCCGGTAGTACTCGCCGATGGTCACGGCAGTGTAGACGGACGCTTCGCGCGCGGCGACGGGCATCGAGCTGGTGTTGCAGATGATGACCGTGCGCTCCATGAGGGTGCGGCCGGTGCGCGGGTCTTCGAGGTGCGGGAACTCGCGCAGCGTCTCGACGACTTCGCCCGCGCGCTCGCCGCACGCGGCGATGATGACGATGTCCACGTCGGCGTACCGGCTCGTGACCTGCTGCAGCACGGTCTTGCCCGCGCCGAACGGGCCGGGAATGCAGTATGTGCCGCCGCGCGAGATGGGGAAGAAGGTGTCGATGATGCGGCACTTGGTAGTCAGCGGCTCCACGGGCCGCTGCCGCTCGGCATAGGCGTCGATGGCAATCTTGACGGGCCACTCCTGCACCATCGCCACCTCGCGCGTCCTGCCATCAGCCGAGGCGATGACGGCGACGGGCGAGTCGACGGTGCAGGCGCCCTTGTCCACGATGCTCGTCACCGTCCACGCGCCCGCAAGGTCGAAGGGCGCCATGATCTTGTGTTCGAAGATGCCCTCGGGCACCGAGCCGAGCCATGAGCCCGCGCGCACCGTGTCGCCCTGTTTCACGAGGGGGGTGAATTCCCACTGCGTCTCGCGCGAGAGGGCTTTGAGATACGTGCCGCGTTTGAGGAAGAAGCCGCATTCCTCGGCAAGGCGCGGGAGCGGGTTCTGCAGCCCGTCGAACACCTGGGTGAGAAGGCCGGGGCCGAGCTCGACGGAGAGGAGGTTGCCGGCGAACTCGACGGCGTCGTTGACGCGCAGGCCGTTGGTCTCCTCGAACACCTGCAGGTCGGCCTGCATGCCGCGCACGCGGATGACCTCGGATTTCAGCCGCTGGTCGCCGAGGACGGCGAATGCCACCTCGTTCTGGATGACATGGTCGTCGAACTGCACGGTGATCATGTTGCCGTTGATCGCAACGATGCGTCCTGGCTTGCTCGTCATGCGGGTTCGTCTCCTGAAAACGGTATGAACGGCGTGCGCGCCGCCATGGTTACGCGGCCTCCTTCACCTCGACGGCCCGGGCGAGCGTCGCGGCGCCCTGCTCTTCGTCCAGCGCGGCCCAGCGCTCGAGTATGCGCAGCCGCAGCAGGTAGCTGAGCGCGACGTTGAAGGCGAACTGCGCGCGCGCCGCCATATCCTCGAGAAACCGCCAGCGCAGCGCGTCGATCGCCTGCTCCGCCGCCACGGGATCGTCCAGCCGCACCTGCTCCTGGAGCAGCGCGGCCATCTCCTGCGCCGGCGCGTCCTCTGCCTGCAGGTAGGGCGTTGCATCGCGCCCGAGGCGCTGGGCGCGCGCCGCGGCGAGCCCGTTGCGCAGCCCGGCGTCCCATGCCAGCCATGCGCGCAGGTCCGGATGCGTCGCACGCACCGCAACGCCGGCGCCAGCCGACGCCAGTTCCGCCGCTTCAGCCGCGGGCAGCCACTCGCCGCACAGCGCGACGAACGCGGCGCTGCGCATCGGCGGCGTTGTGCCAAAGCGCAGGCTCGGAAGCGAAGAGATGAGGTAATAGTAATACGACATTGCGGGTCGCGGATCGGTGACCTGCCCACCCCCGTGCGTCCCATGGGGAGCACGGACGCCACGGTCATTTCTTCACAGCATTCTGCAGAATCTCCGCCAGCGCCGGGTTGATGAGCTGGCTGAGCATCTCGACAATCGCGTCGTCGCTGAAATCATACTGCACATCCTTCTCGCGCAGGACGATCTTGAACCCTGCCTTCAGCCCGGGCAGGGGATGCACCTCGGCCCCCTGCGCCGCCGCGTCGCGGAAACGGTGCATGAAGAAGTCCACCAGCCCCTTGTACTCCTTCTCGGGAACGAAGATCCGCACACCCTCGCCCGTGCGTCCGCGCTCGCGCGCTTCCGCGGCGATGCGGATCAGCATCTCCTGGATCACCGTCACGGGAATCAGCTCGGGCAGGGCGCCTTTGAGCAGGGCGTTGAACTGCTGTTCAACGGCTTTGCGCACATAGAGCAGCAGGTCGCGCGCGGACTGCTCGAGCGCTTTTTTCCCCGTGTGCACGAGTTGCGCCGCTTGCTTTTCCGCGTCGGCAACGATCTGCTTCGCGCGCAGCTCGGCGGCAGCAATGGTGGCGGACGCCTGCTCCTCGGCCGCGGCGCGCCGCGTGGCGGCAGCGGCATCGGCCTTCGTCACGGCTTCGTCCTGGATTTTCTGCAGCAGACTCTCGAGTTGTTCAGCCATAGCCTCGTCTCCCGGCGTATAGACATGTCTAAAGGTGCTGAACAGTATACAAAAAACGGGGAAAAAAAGGAAGGTCCGGAAGTTTAAGGGCGAATTGAGACGGGCACAAGTCAGGGGGCCTTCCGGACCTTGGGAGGAAACTAGTTCATGTGCTTCATTCGCGTCCTGAATAACAGTATACGCCCTTGTTCCCCATTTGTCAAGTGTTTTTTCCTCAAATGTTGCAAGTTTTTAGAAATGACATGGTTCCTCAACCTCCGCGCAAGGGCGCTGGGTGAGCGTAGCGAGCGGAGCGCCCTCGCGGGTGACAATTCATTCGTGTTCTGGTATACTACTCGCGTACGCCGTCTCGCAGTTGCGACGCAGCGCCGCAGCATCCTCTAACTTGCACGGAAGAGCCACTATGAACACGATCCGATTTGTCCGCGTCTCCTGCCTCGCGCTTGCCGCTGCGCTTCTTGCGGCCTGCAGCACCTCGAACACGCAGGTGCGCAGCGATGCAGTGCTGCGCGTCGGCGTCTGTCCCGACTATCAGCCCGTCATCTTCAAGAAGGATGGCGCGATCACCGGCATCGAGGCCGACCTTGCGAAGTATGTCGCACAGAAGCTCGGCGCCTCGATCGAGTATGTCGAGCTCCCGTTCGACGAGCTCATCCCCGCCCTCGGGGACAACAGGATCGACATCGTCATGTCCGGCATGTCCGACGCGGACTACCGCAAGGACAAGGTGCGGTTCGTCGAGCCCTACATGACCATCGGCCAGATGGGCGTCGTGCGCAAGGCCGATGACGCGAAGCATGCCGAGAGCGACGCGCTGTACGAAGGGGAGTTCCGCGTCGGCTATCTCAAGGGCACGACCGGCGAGATGTTCGTCAAGGACAATGCCGGCAAGGCCACGCTCTCCGGGTACACCCATCCTGACGAGGGCATCGCCGCGCTGAAGAAGGGCGAGATCGACATCTTCATCGACGACGCGCCGTTCGTCCTCCAGGTTGCCAAGGACAACCCGGAGCTCGCCGCGCTTCAGTGGTTGATGACCGACGAGCACCTCGCATGGGCGCTCTCGAAAGACCCCGGCTACGACGACCTCTACGACGAGCTCAACCGCATCGTCCTCCGCGCCAAGCAGAACGGCGACCTCCGCCGCATCGTCAACAAGTACTTCGAAGTGCGCATCGAAATCCAATAGCAGCCGCCGCGCTCAACGCAACCGTGAGGTGACGCATGAGAGCTTCTCTTGACCATATCAAACGCGGCGCGCTGCTCTGCATTGCCGCCGTATGCACCATGGCCGCCCTGGCCGGCTGCAGCACCATGGCCACGGTCGGCTATGGCGCCGCCCTGCCCCTCGCCGCGGCAGGCGACACCGCGCTGATCCCCTTCCAGTTCCTCGGCAAGACGTCCAAGGCCTTCATCGCCGCGGGCGAGGGCACAAGCTGGCGCTACGGCACCTACTGGGGCGCAAGCTACGCCATGCACCGGGCAACACCATGGGAGCTCGTCTATTACGTCCCCGGCTATGCGCTCGCCCCGTTCCTTCCCTTCGGCGGGTTTGACTATTACGCCCTGACAGCGGCCTGCTGGGACGAAGTCACCTCCACCTCCGCCTATCGCCGGCGCCGCATCCGTTACTAGAGGGAGAACACATGAAGATCATCAGAACCATCACAACCGCCGCCCTTGTCGCTGCCACCTGCTGCGCCGCCCAGGAGGTTTCACCGGCCCCGGCGCCGGCCAGCCCCGCCGTCGCAGCCCTCGAACGCCAGGTCGCCGCGCAGAAGGACCGCGTCACCGACCTCGCCGGCGAAATGGTCGAGCTCGACAACGAGATCGAGCGGTCGATCAACCGCGTCGTCAGCTATCTCCTCACGATCACCGACTCGATGGACTCGGGCGTGCGCGTGACCGACATGAAGATGGACGCGATCAAGAAGCTGCGCAACAGCATCGAGTACTACCAGCGCCTCCGTTCCATGAGGATCACCGCGCTCAATGCGCGGTACTCGAGCGTGCCGAAGGACGCCCTTGCCGACGATGTCTCCAGGCTCGATCAACGCATCAACGAACGTGCCGAACAGATCGTCGAGATCACCACCTCCCTCTCCCAGCATCAGGACTTCAACAAGTACGTGTACTACCGCAACTACCACAGCAGCAGCGTCCACCGCCGCGTGACCAAGGAGTACAAGCACGACCGCGATGTCGCCTCACGCTCCGAAACCGCGCGCGAAAGCGTCATCAACGGCCTCCGCGACAGCATCCAGAACCTCGAAGACGACAACAGCCGCCTCCGCCGCCAGCTCGCCTCCGCCCCCGCCAGCCAGCATGCCGCGCTCAGAGCGCGCATCGAGGCCAACAGCCAGGCCATCGACACGCTCAACGCCAAGATCGACGGAATCCTCACCGCCCAGCAGCCGCCCCAGAAAGCCCTCGGCCTCAAAGAGGCCGGCGATGTCGAACGCCTGATCCATGACGCCACCTGCCAGATTCAGGACATGCACGACCAGCTTATGAAGCTCGACACTCAGCGCGATGCCGAGCTCGCCACGCTCGCCACGCTCGAGCTCCGGCTCAAGAACGCCAGGGCAGCCGCGGCATCCGGAAGATGAATCTGCCGTTCCTTTGCTTCGCCGCCCTTGCGGCACCACTCTCTTCCTCGGGCGCCCAGCCGCCGGGGAGGCGGCGCTGCACCAGCGCCCGCGTCTCGCGGACATGCTGCCGCCGGAGGTGGGTTTTGCCCAAAACTTGACAACCCGCGTTTTTTATGGTATAGTAGTAGTGAAGCTGGGGATGAGCCGCTCCCGATGAGCCTCCCCTGAACGACAACAAGTACCGTGAAAGGTGTTCGACAGCCTCGTGCGTCGGGACCTTCGATAGAAGTGCGGCAAGAATGCCGCGAATGGATAAGGTAGCAAGGAAAAGACAGTTTTTTTCGCTCAATCCCCGCCCACGGGCGGGTCACAACTAAGGAATACACATGAAAGCAGTGAAGATTATTGCGTGCATCGCCATCGCGGTTGTGTGCGTCGCCTATGCAGCGAAGACCCCGTTTGATGTCGCCGGCCTGAAGGGCTTTGCCAACAAGGCTGTCACCGTGGTCGAAACCAACGGCTGGTACATCATCGAGACGACACCTGCCGACGCTGCCAAGACGGCCATCACGATT
>JAAYZF010000406.1 GCA_012514975.1 bacterium | reverse complement strand
GTGGTATCATCTTGCATGGGCGTATCCTTTTGGCCGCACCCCTCGGGGTGCTTTGGTTAAATACTATTGCACCAATAGGATACGCTCTTATCTTTTCAAACACAACTTTCTATTATATCTCATTGAGCGAAGCGAGATGGTAGCAGAAGGAGTGGCGCAGATGCTGAAACTGCGGGAGGCACATATAGGTGATTCGAGGATCCTGTCTGAATGTGCAGGGGTCTCGGCAGACTATGCTATCGAATTTGCTGTAGTGTCCAGTACGACCGTTGGATTACCCGGTATCCAGAGTGAGTATGTGCCCGTAGTGCTTGAGTCAGACTTCATGAAGCGACTCAAGGAATGCACGTCACTCGCTGAAGCGTCAGACTGGTTGGTGAAGCGTCTGTATTTGCCTCAAGAGGGGAGAGACTTTCAGGTGCTTGCCAGAACTATATCCATTGCCGGTTGGAATCTCAATTGGCATGCCATAGAACCACTATCTCCGTCAACCAATGTGAGGCGTAATCCGACAAATCCTCAGGATGAATCCGGCGAAGGTGGGGGTGGCCCCACCTTCTAGCTTAGACTCACGCCGCCTTCCTCGCCAACTCCCGCTGCGCAGTCGCCTCCCGCATCTCCCGTTCCAGCTTGGCGAGCCCAGCATCCCGCAGTCCCTTCGTCCCGTTCGGGTACTTAGCCCTGAACTCGGCCTTCTGCTCGGCTGAGAGCTGCCCAGTCAGTTCCTGCAGCACTTTGATCTTGGCCTTGCGGTCGAGGACTTCATCGATGGCTGTGCCTTTCCCATCCTGTCCTTCACCGGGCTGCTCCGTCTGGTTCGCCTGTGCCGTGGCAACTTCCTCGGCTGAAGCGATGGCGCTATCGATGCCGATGCCCAGCATACCGAGCGCCCTGCCGACCGCCGACGTCTCGCAGTTCTCGATATACGAAGTCTGATTGATGAACGTCGAGTCCTGCTTCTCAAACGCGTGCCCGGTTGCGAGCACACGGCCGGTCTCATCCTTCACGATCGCCTGCATCAGCACGATGCCATCCGTGTTGGACAGGATGGTAGACTCGATGCTCCAGATGGGGTGAAGCTGGCGGAAGGCTTTGATGCGTTCGGCGACTTCGACGTACTCCTTGCCACGGATGTTGATCGTCTTCATGTTCACGGTGGTTCTCCTTGAAGGTTACTTGCTGCTGTCGTACCATCCCGGCAGATTGATCTCGACCACGCCACTGGGCAGGCCCGGCCAGGTGTTGGTGTTCATGCACTTGCGGTAGATTTCCAGGGCTTGCTTACATTCCTGCTCGGCAATCTCCAGGGCTGCCTCTGAGGCCATGTAGACCGCTGCATCGTATGGCGGGGTCTTCTCAACCACGACGAACACGAACAGGTCGATCAATGTGCTGGTGACCAGTGCTACGCCATGTGAGTACCACCATGCTTGCCTGTGATAACCGTAGGTCGCCATTGACTTGCTGAACCCCTATGCCGATGCATCCTAGGTGGTTTTGACGTCGATCAGCACAGCACGGCCTCGGTAATCGAGGATGGTCTTGTCTGGGCGACACTTACACTCGAGCTTGGTGACCCGGTCGGCCCAGAAGTATGAGGTCTCGATCTCGCCGGCATAGGTGAGCAGGTCTTTGTCGGTCTGGTTGCGCAGGATGCCGTCACTCATGCCCTTCACCAGGCCCAGATCAGCGTTCGGGGTCGGACCACGGCAACTGCTTCATATTGAGGATGATAGATGGCCTTTGGGGGCTGTTTTGGGCGTTAGAGCGCTGTCTTTAGCCCCGAACAGGGCGTTCTAAGGAATGGGATGAACAGGGCGTCCTCTGCGCCTCTGAGGCTCTGCGTTACATCCGTTGCCGCTCGCCGTCACCGCTTGCCCAATCTCCTGCCGTTCCTTGCGTCTTTGTGTCTTTGCGCCTTTGCGTTGAATCCGTTCTCTGAGCCTCGGAGGATAAGGCCAGAAAGCGAATATGGACTTTCACGGGCGGTTCTGGTACACCATGGCCATGGCACGGCCGCTTCGCTTCCAGGACGCAGAGCTGTGGTACCACGTCACCAAGCGCGGCGCTGTTCGGCGTCGAGGTGCATGCCTGCGTGATCATGACCAACCATTATCACCTGTTCGTCCGCACGCCCGAGGCGAACCTGAGCAGGTTCATGCAGCATGCGCAGTTGCAGCCGCACCTGCGCAGGTACCGCTGGAGCAGCTACCGTGTGTATCTTGGCGTGTGTTCAGAACCAGAGCGGCCAATGGTTACCAGTGGTGTGCGGCGGGGAAACACGCGACGGGCTGGACGCTGGAACTGCCGTACCTGCCATTATCCAGGCCATCCGCTGCCGCATGAACGGCCCCGCTAAAGCGGGTACTCCAAACCAATCATCCGTTCCTGTATTCTTTGTGCCTCCGCGAGAAACCATCCGTTTCCCGCATCGGACAACTCGGCCTCTCGCGGAGCCATGGAGGACACAGAGGTCTGACAATGTTCAACGGGCGCAAAGCACCCATCCACACCCGCGACGGGGATTGCGCCGCGGGGGAACGGGTCTCACAGATGAATGCGCGCAATGAAGCGCGCATTGTGTATAATAGACGACTATGGCACAACGATTTGAGGCAAGCGACTGGCAGACGTACAAAATGGATTTCCAGCACCCGCACCGCGAGATCGAGCCGGTCGAGCGGGAGATCGCGATTGTGGACAAGGCGCTCGATGCGTTGATCAGCGCGGGCATCCTGCCGCACAAGGAGTACGATCACGAACGCTTCCGCGCGCATCGCGCGGCAGTGCGCGACCTGTTCGAGATACCGTGGACTGCGATTACGCCGCGGCTCCAGCGTGTGCTGTATGCGATCAACGCGATCACACAGCCGCGCGTGATGGTTGCCACCGGGATTTTCTGCGGCAACACGTACATCTCGAACGCGGGCGCGGCAATCGGCCCGGGCGCGTGCTACACCGCATCGCGCCTTGTCGGCATCGAGATCAAGCCCGACGAAGCGGCGCGCGCACGGCGGAATGTCGCGCGGGTCGACCCGACCGGCGTGGGCGAGATTGTCGCCATGGACGGCGTGGCCTGGCTGCGCGATTGCACGGAGGAGATCGACCTGCTGTACCTCGATGCGAACGGAGCAGGCAAGGGCAAGTCAATCTATCTTGACATGGTGCAGGCTGCGCTTCACTCGTTGCGGCCGGGCAGCATAGTTCTCGCGCACAACTCGCAGAACGACTCGGGAACGCTCGCCGACTACCTTGCATTCATGCGCGACCCGAAGCAGTTTCGCGAGAGTGTGAACGTGGTCGTGGACGACCAGGGGCTCGAAGTGTCCATCAGGTGAGAATCTTCTGGCGGGACGGCATTGCCAGGAGATGTATGATTCCCGTGACAGCGTGTTGAACGACCGGATCGGGCGTGCGGCGTTGCGGTCGAACCTTTTTTCTGCTATAATCCATACAAACGTATGCAGCTCGAAGACAAAATCTCCATCCTGTCAGGTGCGGCCAAGTACGATGTCTCATGCGCATCGAGCGGGAGCAGGCGGCACAACAAGGGCATGGGCATGGGCAGCGCGTCGTGCGCGGGCATCTGCCATTCGTGGTCGGACGACGGGCGGTGCATCTCGCTGCTCAAGATTCTGCTGACGAACCGGTGCATGTACGACTGCGCATACTGCGCGAACCGGTGCAGCAATCCTGTGCCGCGCGCGGCATTCACGCCCGAGGAAGTGGTGGATCTGACGGTTAATTTCTACAAGCGAAACTACATCGAGGGCCTGTTTCTCAGCTCGGGCGTCGAGCGCAGCCCGGACTACACGATGGAACAGCTTGTCCGCGTGGTGCGCGCGTTGCGCATGCAGCACGAGTTCCATGGGTACATTCACGTCAAGGCCATACCCGGGGCGAGCGAGACGCTGATCGAGGATGCGGGGCGGTATGCCGACAGAGTGAGCGTGAACATCGAACTCCCGTCGGAGCGGTCGCTGAACCTGCTCGCGCCGCAGAAGAAGCGTGGTGACATTCTCATGCCCATGGATTTTCTGGGGCGGCACATTCTTGCGAACCGGGACGAGCGCACGCGTTCACGCCGGGCGCCGTTGTTCGCTCCCGCCGGGCAGAGCACGCAGATGGTGGTCAGCGCGAGCCCTGAGCCCGACTGCCAGATACTGCACCTTGCGGAGAGCCTGTACCGGCGGTACCGGCTGAAGCGGGTATACTACTCGGCGTATGTGCCCGTGAACGAGGATGCGCGCCTGCCGTGCGTGCGGCAGCCTGAGCTTCTGCGCGAGCACCGGTTGTACCAGGCGGACTGGCTCGTGCGGTTCTACAATTTCACGGCGGGAGAGCTGGTTGATGAAGCGCATCCGCAGCTTGACCGCGATGTTGACCCGAAGAGCGCGTGGGCGCTGAACCACTTCGAGCGCTTTCCCATCGAGGTGACCACGGCGGACTATGAGACGCTGCTGCGCGTGCCCGGCCTGGGCGTGCGCTCCGCTAGGCGGATCATCGGCACACGCAGGCATGCGCCGCTGCGGTTCGAGGACCTGCCGAAGATCGGCGTGGTGATGAAGCGGGCGCGCTACTTCCTCACGTGCCACGGCAGGTTCGCCGAGCAGACGCTTCAGTCGCCCGAGATGATCCGCGCACTGCTCGCGCCGCCAAAGGCGCCGCCGGACACAGGCGTGCAGCTTTCCCTGTTCGGGGAGATGTGACATCCATGACTGCCTGGGAATATGACGGGACGTTCGAGGGGCTGTTGACCGCGTTCGCCGCGGCGATCGACATGGATGCCCATCCGGACGACATCGCGCCCGAGGGCGCGCAGCTTGCGCTTTCCGGCGCGGGATTGATCGCCGGCGACCCGGCCCGTGCGGAACGCCTCGTGTCGCTCCTGCGCACGCGTTGCGCGCCGCTGACGCTGAAGCACATCCTCTACTGTTTCCTTTCCGAGACGAGCGGATACGAGCGGACGCTGCTCGAGTACGTCCGTTGTGCGCTCGCGCACGGGAAACGCGTCGACACGTTTCACGCGAATGACGCCGTGCGCGCGGTGCATGAGCTGTCGCGGAAGGTGAGCGGTGAAATCCACCGGCTGGGCGGCCTTGTCCGCTTTCGCGAGCTTGGAGACGGGACGTTCTGGGCGCCGGTCGAGCCTGACCACAACGTCGTGTGCGGCGTCGCGCTGCATTTCATGCGCCGGCTGCCGAACCAGGAATGGATCATCTACGACATGCGCCGCGGCTATGGCGTGCGCTGGGACACGCATGAATGCACGCCGGTGACGATGAACGAGGAGCTCGATGCGCGGATACGAAAAGAGGGCGTGGACACCGTGGACATCCTGAGCGCCTCCGAGCAGAAGTATCAGGCGTACTGGCGCCAGTATTTCGAGGCGATCAGCATCGGCGCGCGGACGAACCCGCGGCTCCAGCGGCGGAACATGCCGCAGCGCTACTGGCGGTACCTGGTGGAGCGGCCCGCCGGGGGCGCGTGGCGCGCCGGTCCACGTGCCGTGCGCGGCACGCACCTTTCAGGGCGGAGCCCCGGCTGCCTGCGGGGCACGCGTGAACGGAATCTGCTATACTGGAAGGCGAACACAGGCGCCACAGGAGGCCGTGAATGACACCGCCACGCATATTCATTGCCGCGACGAGACAGGACGAGGGGAAGACGACCACGTCGCTCGGGCTGCTGACGTGTCTTGAGCGGAAATTCGCGCATGTGGGCTTCATGAAGCCCGTTGGCCAGCGGTACGTCGAGGTGGGGAACGGGGCAACGGTGGACAAGGACGTCTGGCTGTTCATCAAGCAGTTCGGCTTCACCGATGAGCCGCAGTTGATGAGCCCGGTGACCGTGCCGTCGTCGTTCACGCGCAACTACATCGACCATCGGGATGCGCGTCCGCTGGAGGAGGCGGTTGTGAACGCGTTCACCACCGTGGCGCGCGGGAAGGAATTCATGCTGCTCGAAGGGACGGGGCATGCGGGTGTCGGCTCGGTGTTCGACCTGTCGAATGCGCGCGTGGCCGAGCTGCTCGAGAGCCCGGCGATACTTGTCACGAGCGGCGGGATAGGGAAGCCGGTTGACGGGATACTGCTGAACTGCGCGCTGTTCAAGGCGCACGGTGTGCGTGTGGCGGGCGTGATCATCAACAAGGTGGTGCCGGACAAGATCAAGGAGATCACGCGCTACGTCTCATCCGCGCTGGCGTGGCACGGCCTGGCGGTGCTGGGAGTGCTGCCGTATGTGCCGCTGCTGAGCCAGCCGACGCTGAACGAAGTACGCATGGAAGTGGGCGGGCGGTTCATTTCCGGCAGTGAGCTGGCAAGCCGGCTGTACGCGGACGTGGCGGTCATCAGCCATTTCTCGACCGAGCTAGCGCCGCGACTGCGCGAGAAGACGCTGCTTGTTGCCGCGGGGGACCAGTCGGACGTGCTGATCGCCTGTGCGGGCGAGGAGAAGGAGATGGCGGTGTTGCGCGAGCGTGTCAGCGGCATTCTGCTTGTCGAGGGCATCGAGCCGAAGCATCATGTAGTGAGGATGCTGCAGCATGCGGGCGTACCGGTGATACTGACCGACATGGCGGCATACGATGCCACGCGGAGCGTTGCGGATCTTGTGGCGAAGATTCAGCCTGACAATCCTGAGAAGGTGGCGGCCATTCGCGCGGTCTTCGACGAGCATGTGGAAGTGGAGCGGATAGTCGAGGCTGCACACGGGGCGGGCAGCGCGCACTGACGCAGCGCGGCCGGCATGCATCACGAGCGGCAAAAAAAGATGGCCGGCGCGAGCCGGCCATCTTTTCACATCATGTCACGCGGTACTGTTTAGTACACGTGCGTGCTTTCCTCTTCGGTGACAGGCGACTTCAGCATGTCCGAAGTCAACTGGACTTTCAGGCGGGAATCGCCCACCTGCGCGGCTTTCGCCTTGATCCTGAACTCGATTGTCTGCTTCGGCGCGAGCACGGCATACGGTTCAAAGGTGACCGTCTTCTCGGCAACGGCGCCGGCGGAGGCGCCAGCGGCGGAGACCGGGGAGATTTCCGCGGGGAAGTTCACGACGATCTGCACATTCTTGTCGTCGGCAGTTCCCTGGTTGGTCACATCGATGACGTACGTCGTTTCCTCGCCGATCTGCAGCGGGTCTTCAGTGTCGATGACTTCGAGCAGGATGGCGGGATTGCCCTTCCAGAGGGTTTCGGCGCATGCTTCGCCGCCGACGCCTTCCTGGGCGGAGACCTGCGCGCAGTTCTTGTGCGTGCCAGGAACGCCCGAGGTGAGCGTCATGCTGACGGTCTGCTTGCCGCCGACTGGCAGCTCGGCAAACGTCCACGTGGCGCCATTGCCGGCCATTGCGCCGCCATCAGCCTTGACCATCTCTGTGTTTGCAGGCGCGGCATCCCTGATCGTGACGTTGTGCAGCGCCATGTTGCCCGTGTTCTCGATCGTGATGGTGTACCCGGCGGTCTTGCCGATGTACTGCTCCTTGGTATCCGTCACCTTGGTGATCTTGATGCCGGGTTCAAGGACTTCGGTGCACGCCGTCGCGTCATCCGAGCCGGCGTTGTCGCTCTTGACCGTGGCTTTGTTGCAGTGTTTGCCACGGGCGGCGGCGGTGACGGTGATCGTGATGCAGCGGGTTTCGCCGGGGGCGAGGTCGCCGAGCACGGTTTCGAGCTGGGACTGGCCGCTGGCATGCTTGAGCCCCGCGGGCAGGTCGTCGACCACGCGGACATTGCGGGCGACGCCGCTGCCGGTGTTGGCGACGTTGATGGTATAGGTGACCTGGTCGCCAAGGATGGCGGTTTCCGGCCCCGCCTTCTCGATCTCGACGCTGGGCTTGGTGCCGAGGATGGCAAAGCAGACGCGCGGGAGCGCCTCGACCATGGCACAGCTCACATTGCAGCCTTCCTTGGTGAGTCTGTAGTAGACGTTGATCTGCTGGACTTCGCCGCAGTTCATCGCGTCGAATTTCCAGACGATGGCGTCGCCTTCCTTTGTGCCCGCGGGCTCGCTCTTGACATATTCGAGGCCCGGGGTTGCCGGCGCTTTCACTTCGACGTCGCCGATGTTGGCCAGCGCCCTTACGCAGATGGTGTTGACGATCGTCTCGCCCACGCTTGCTTCCTGCGGCGCGGCCGTGTTGATCTCGACGAGGTTGCAGAACTGCCCTGCGGCGACCGTTTCACAGCCCTGCTGCGCGTAGGCTTTGGCGCCGATCAGCACGACTGCGGCTGCCAGCGCGATGGTACAGCTTCTCGAGATGATGCTTTTCATTGCGACCTCCATTGGTTGATGCGGTGAACGTGTTAACAGCCGTAGAGAGCGGCGGACGGGCGGCGGGTCATGCCGCCCGTCCGCGCGCTGGACAGCTTAGTAGACGTGCGTGCTCTCTTCCTCGAGCACCGGGCTCTTCAGCACGGCGGAGGTGAGGTGCACTTTGATGCGGCCGTCGCCGACCACGCTGCCTTTGGCGCGAATCTGCCACGTGATCGCCTGCTTCGGCGCGAGCGTCTTGTACGGCTCGAAGGT
>JAAYZF010000405.1 GCA_012514975.1 bacterium | reverse complement strand
CCCGCTGACGGACCACAGGGCGGGATTGTAGCTGTTGAGATAGATGTTCGTATCGAGGCCGTAGCGGCCGAGCGCGTTGGTGGCGATCGAGTACTTGGGCTCGGATGACCACGAGCCGGCGTGGAGCGTGAGGGCGCGCGTGCCCGAGACCTGCTGGTCGAACGTCTCGACGAACGAGACGCCGGTCGACGCCGCGGCGGCGTGCGCGATCAGCGCGGCAGGAAGCACCAGGATGCGAAGGGGGCGGAGGGGGAGGGCGTCAGCCATGGAGTCATCCTGTCGTACTGCGGTATTCGGCTTGGATAAACCGATTTATTCGGTACCTACCTGGACAAATGATACCATAAAAAACAGGGCCGTGTCAAACAAGTTGCCAATTCTCAATTCACATTTGCCAATTGCCAATTGTCAATGTCCGGTTGGAGGTCACCGTGGACGGAGGCCCTCCATGCGGCGCGGTGCGCCGCGCGGTCACCGTGGACGGTGCCCCTCCATGCGGCGCGGTGCGCCGCGCGGTCACCGTGGACGGTGCCCCTCCATGCGGCGCGGTGCGCCGCGCGGTCACCGTGGACGGTGCCCCCCTCCATGCGGCGCGGTGCGCCGCGCGGTCACCGTGGACGGTGCCCCTCCAGAGGCGCCATCGGCGCCACTTCCTTCTGCGTCCCGCGCAAGTGGGGCGGGATGCAGACTCCCATGCAGCGTCCCATGGCATGCGTGCCCGTCTGGAAGCCGGCGGCGGCGCATTTTTTGTAGAATGCTTCGAGGAGCTGCTGGTCGTTGATCCTGCCGGGCGGCGGCTCGAACCGCGCCGTCTGGCCGAAGAACGCGGGTCCTTCCTCGGGGATCATGTTGGTCTGCTCGGACCACGCGCAGCGGAAGTGGTCGATGGTGGCATAGGTGAAGGTGCGGTCGCCGATGACGACCGTTTCCATCCTGCGCGGGTTGATGGCCTTGACGGGGCACTCCTTGAAGCATTTCATGCAGCGGTCGCACAGGGCCGGGCCGGCGTACATGGGCGTGGGATCGAGGGGCGCGCTGGTGATCACCGTGATGAACCGCTGGCGCATGCCGTACTGCGGGGTGATGCACAGGGCATGCATGCCGAACTCGCCGAGCCCTGCCGCGACGGCGGCATGCCGGTTCGAGAAATCGGCCATCCAGTCCGTGTTGATGTCCTTGTACGGATAGACGCGCCAGCGGCCGGAGACGCACATGGGTATGGCGTCATGCCCTGCGTCTTCGAGGAAGCGCGCGACGCGCATCGCGGCGATGTAGAGCGCCTGGCCGATGACGTGATTCTGGTAGACTTCCATCGAGAACATGTTCTCCGCCGGCGCGCGGCCCGCGTGCTCGAACATGGCGCTCGGGTAGCGGATCGCCATTGCGATGACGGTGCGGGCGTTGGGGAGGTGCGCTTCGGGCCGTACCATGCGGGGCGCATGGGCGAAGCGCTCGACGGGGGCGAAGCCCACAAGGTCCATGCGGTGCGCGCGCGCCATGTCTTCGACCTGTCTGGTGAATGTGGCCATGTCAGTGTCCGTAGGATTCAAGACGGGAGAGCGCCGGGTGTCGGCGGCGCATCAGCCCTGTGTCCTCATGTGGGGCGGGATGCACGCGCGTTCGCATTCGCGCATGGCGTAGGTGTACCACGTCTGCATGCCGCCCTTCTCGCCCTTGATGCGGAGGGCGTTCTTAACGTCGTCATCCGTTATCTTGCCGTCGGGCGGGTCGACGGTGACGTTCATGCCGTGGAGCTTCGGCCCCATCTCCGCGTTGAGATGGAAGCGCTGGGACCACATGCACCGCCACCAGTCGCGCTTCGCGACGCGGAACACGCGGTCGCCGACGGGGACGTCAGTCACGGCATCAGGGCTGAACGCGTGCATGAGGCATGCCTTGACGCACGCGCCGCAGCCGTCGCACAGCGGGTCGCCCGTGTACATTGCGTCCGCGGGCAGGGGCGCATTGGTGACGATGGACGTGTACTGCTGGCGGGTGCCGAACTGCGGGGTGATGAGCTTGCCATGAAGGCCGAGCTCGCCAAGGCCGGCCGCGGCGGCGGCGACATCGTTGTCGAACGGCGTGTGCCACGAGTCGGGGATGTCCTTGTACGGATGGACGCGATAGGAATCGATGGGCATGGGGATGGCGTCGAACCCGTGGTCCTCGATGACGCGCGAAAGGTCGAGCGCGGCCAGGAGGACCATGGTGCGCATGCCCATGCTGTCGGCCATGCTCATCGACATGTACGACTCGGCGGGGGTGCGTCCGGCGAGTTCCCAGAGGGCCTTGGGATAGCGCATGGCGATGACAACGACGGTCTGCGCGCCGGGCAGGTGCGCCTCGGGTCTGCGGCGCGGGTGAACGGCCTGGAACCGGCTGGCGGGCGCGACGCCCACGAGGTCGATCCGCGCGGCGCGCGCCGTTTCCCTGAGAGCGGCGAGGAGGGTGTCTTGAGCGCTCATTGTGTGTTCCATCAGTTAAGGCGACAATGCTGCATCGCCAATAATAAATCGGTTTATTATATCATGCCCCGCGGCCCGTGTCAAGTGCCCCGACTTGACGCGCGCCACGAAAATATGGTACACTATCCTCATGAATGCTCTCGTTCCGCGCCTCTCTTCCGCCCGGCGCGCCGCGTTCGCCGCGGCAGCCGCCCTCGCCCTCGCACTCGCCGCGTCCATCCCCGCATCCGGCGCGGTGGCGCCCGGCGTAATGGTGGAAAGCAGGGACTACATCACGGTCGCCTTCTCCGGCAGCATCGCGCTCGCCCAGCTTGTGCTCACCAACAACTACCGCATATCGAGCCCGACCGACGCACGCTACGCCACGCCGCTCAAACCACTGCGGGCCAGCCGGCGCAGCCAGTTGCTCGCGTTCCCGAAATACCCCAATTACGCCCTGTCCAACATCTGCGGCCAGTGGGCCTCGATGCAACTGCCGCACACGCTGCTGCACGGGCATGTCTATACGGTGACCGTGCTGAACGTTGCCGGGCCGTCCACCGCGGCCGGGTTCCGTTTCGACGAGACGAACGGGCTCAACCACAATATTAAAGTCAACCAGGTGGGCTACTATCCCCGGTCATCCGCGAAATACGGTTATCTCGGAGGGTACCTGGGCTCGCAGCGCGGGCTGCCCCTTGACTTCGCGACCACGGCGTACGTCTGCCAGGCAGACTCGGGCGAGCCGGTCTACGCGGCGCCCGTGACGCTGCGGGCCGACCAGAACAAGGGCTACACGAACCCGTCGTACACCGAATGGCAGATGTCGGGCGAGAACGTCTACCAGTTCGATTTCTCTCCCGTGACGAACGAGGGCAGATACTACGTCTTCGTGCCCGGCCTCGGGCGCTCGCATCCGTTCGTGATCGATGCGGGCGTCTTCTGGCACGTGTTCACCAATGTCGCCCACGCCGTCTACCTGCAGCGTTGCGGCATCGAGGTGAACGATGCGTACTCGACCGTGTTCAAACACAAGATGTGTCACACACAGGCAATGGAAATGACCACGTCGTCGAACATCGACGGCTTTATCACGCCCGGCACGGGCATCGACAAGTTCCTGTCCGTGCGCGGCGGGTATCATGACGCGGGCGACTACGACCGGCGCGTGTACCACATCTCGGTCGCGCGCTCGATGCTTGACTTGTACGCGATGCTGCGGAACAAGCTGACGGACGGGCAGCTCCATGTGCCCGAGGAAGGGAACGGCGTGCCTGATGTCCTTGACGAAGTGTGGTGGGGGCTGCGCGTTTGGCTCGAGCTGCAGGACCCTGCCGACGGCGGCATCCGCGGCGGGACGGAGCGGCTGGCGGAAGGCGGGATGGACGAGAAGGTGGACAACCTCAAGCTTGACTACTACGTGTTCGGCAAGTATCTCGTGAACGGGAACGGCGTCGTGCAGGCCTCGGCATGGTTTGCCGCCGCGGCAGCCCAGCTTGCGCGCGAAATCCTGCCGTTCGACCCTGCCAGGGCGCAGGCCGCGCTTGATGCGGCGAAGCGGGCGTACGCGTACGCCCTCGCCCACGGCGCCGCCGGGGACGACAAGTCCGACGCCGCGGCGGAGCTGTTCTGCACGACGGGCGGCGGGGTGTATCACCAGGATTTCCTCGGCACGGGCGTGCGCAAGTCGTTCTCGTATGCCACCAGCCCGCTGCCCGGCCTTGATGCGTCCGCGCGAACGTACTGCAGGTCGTACTGGCTCTCCCGCGCCGGCGATGCGATGACGTGGGTCAACGGCGGCGGCAGCTACCGCTGCGCCCGCAATCCATACTCGCCCATCCGCTTCGGCGGCGGCACGGGCGGCCACGGCAACACGTTCGATCTGTGCCGCGGATTCTCGCTCACGGGCAACAGCAACTACCTCGTCTCCGTCCATCACGACAGCAACTTCGTCCTCGGGTGCAACCCCCTCGGGCGTTCGTGGATCACCGGCCTCGGCGCGCTGACGCCCGAGTTCTTCCTCCATCGCCAGCTCATCATTGACGGTCGCACGAACATCCCGCCCGGATACCATATCTACGGCCCGTTCGCCAAATCGAGCAACAGCGCCTCGTACGGCACGCACTACGAGGCGTTCTGGACGAACCTCTACCCGGCCACGCTTTCCTACCCGCGCATGCGCGCCTACGTCGCGTCCGAGTGGATGGCCGGCATGAACGAGTTCACCATCACGGAAACAATGGCGCCAAGCTACTGCGTCTTCTCCTTCTCCCATCTCGTTGAACAGCCCGACCCGCCCGCGCCGCCGGACAGCCGGCCGCCGGGCATCCTCGTGATCGACCCTGCGCCCGGAGCGATGGTGACGTCGGCGACGCCCGTGGTCACGCTGCGCGTCGAGGACAACCGCGCCGTGGATGCCGTGTGGATCGAGGGGCAGTTGACCGCGGGCACAACCTTTTACACGCGCACGGCAGTCATTGGCGAGGGGCCCACGGTGCTCACCGCCATCGCGCGCGACGCGGCAGGCAATGTTTCCACTGCTGCCTGGACGGTGACAGGCACGATCCCTGAACCGTGGCCGCTTGGCATGGCTGCCGCGGCGCTGCTTTCCGCGGCGCGGATGGCGCGGCGGCACTCACGCGCTTGACACATACGAGCCTTTCGCCTGTACGCAGGCGAAGGGCGCACATGATTCCCATGCAGCACTCACAGTATGCCCACCACAACATGGCGCGCGCCGGATGGTTCAGCGGCGATGGCCACCAGCACATCCAGCCCGGCCCCGGCGCGCTCGAGCGCACGGCCGCATGGTGCGGCGAGCAGGCGCTCCACTGGCTCTTCGTCTGCCAGCCGTGGTTCGCGAAACGCGACTGGTACGGCACGGATGCGAAGGCCGGGATGCCCGCGCCGGCCGCGCACGCCGGGTTCAACGCATGGCTTGGCGCCGAGGCGCCCAAGACGCGCTATGGGCACACATGGTGGGTGAATCTCCGCGCGCTTCACCGCCCGTTCCGCCACTACACCGACCGCACAATGGAACGCCACTATGTCTCGCCCGTCACGGGCAATCCCGCGGAGATACCGTACGAGAGCGTGCCGATGCACGTCGCATGGGCCGAGCATCTGGCTGACGGGGCCGTCCCCGTGCATCCCCACCCGACGAGCTGGTGGACGGCGCACGAGGGGAGGACGTTTGTCACGAACATCTCCGCGCTCCTGCCGCTCTACGTCCTGTCGGGCATGGGGCCCGCGGTGATGGTGGTGATGGGGTATGATGCCGACCACGTGTTCTACCAGGACCTGTGGTTCAACCTGCTCAACCGCGGGTACCGCGTGACGGCCGCCGCCGAGACGGACGGCGCGGTCGATTCGGCGCGGCCGCGTTTCCGGATCGGGGCGTTCCGCACGTACGCGTACCTGGGGCCCGATGCGCGGGTGACGGCCGACGCCGTTGCATGCGCGATCCGCCAGGGGCGGACGATCGTGAGCAGCGGGCCTTTCATCGACGCGCGCATCGTGGACGGCGCGGGGAGCCACCGGCCGGGCTCGGTGCTCCAGGCCGACGGGCGCGCGCGCAGGCTCGAACTTTCCATCCACGCCGCGCCGTTGCCCGGCGAGGCCGTCTCCCATGTGCTTGTCTACCGCAACGGCTCGCTCTTCCGCCACAGGAACCTGACGGACGCGCGGCACGCCAGATGGACCGAGTCAATCGACCTGGCCGAGCGGGACGAGGCGTGGTACATTGTCAAATGCTATGGCGCGGCCGGCCCGTCGTCCGACGCCGCGTTCGACGTGCGGCGCTTTGCGCAGGCATGCATCGCGAGCGGGGAGACGCCGTACGCGGGCGACGGCCAGGTGGCGATGACGAGCCCGTTCTACTTCCGCGGCGACACGTCGCGGCCCGATCCGCCGCCGCTGCTGCCCACGGCGGCGGCGTGGGAGCGCGCGATGGGCGACGGCGTGGTGCGCGGGTTGACGGAGCGGTTGTGGACGGGCGCGTGGCGCGCGGAGCACCCCGCGGCGGCGCCCGGCCAGGTGCCGTGGGAGGCATTCGCGTTCGACGCGCTCGCGGCGCGATTGAAGGAGTTGAAAACGCGCCGCGCTTGACGCGGAATGAAATTTGTGCTACACTATGATAAACCCGTTTATTCGACGTACCGGGTGAGAACCAAACAACGAGGAACACCGACCATGAAACATCTTGCACTTCTTGCTCTTGCCGCCGCCCTTGCCGCAGGCGCCGTACACGCTGAATACCTGCTCTATGGCTATGACGACGAAGGCTTCGACGGCTGGTACATGCGCGTCAACGAAGGCAGCGTCCCCCCCGAGGGGCCGCTCGTGCTTGGCACCACCGCGCCCGCGCAGGGCGCCGGCTACGCCTCGCTCACCATCGAGTCCAACCGCTATTACACGCTCATCCGCGCGCCCGAGGGGTTCGAGAGCGCCGTGGCATGGGAAACGTACGACACGATCGCCTTTGACGTCCGCCTGAGCAATCCGCAGGGCTGGAATTCGTTCGTCCTGCTCTGCCGCTCGGATACGAACTGGAGCTACGCCGTGGCGCAGGGGCAGATCTACGCCTACCAGAGCAACCTGTGGGTGACGTTCCGCGGGCCGATCACCAGCCAGCTCACGAACTATCTCTACAGCGCGCAATGGCGCTTCTTCGAGTTCGCGATCAACCAGGCCGAGATCAGCACCACGCGCGTCGAGATCGACAACTTCAGGCTCGAACGCGACAGCGACCGGCTGCTCGAAGGCGTCGAGGTGTACGGCTTCGAGACGAACACGATGGACGGCTGGGCGTCGTATCGCCGCGGCGTTGCCGCGTGGGACACGAACAACCCCGCGCTCGGCGTGGGGTGCATGCAGGTCACCGTCACCGGCGCCGTGGGCAACTGGGCCAACTGCGCGCAGAAGACCGGCGCGCTCGGCGACGGCCCGTGGGAGCTCAACTCGAACATCATGGTCTGGATTCGCGCGGATGCCGGCACGAGCAGCAACTTCGCGCCGCAGCTCCTCGTGAACTTCGGGCCGACGAACGTGCGCATCTATGCCTCCGAGAGCGGCGGGCACGTGGCGCCCGACGGCCTGTGGCATCCGTACACCTATCCCTACAATCCCGCGCTGGCAGATGCCGCGACGATGCTCACGCTGACGTGGGATGTGACGTGCGACGGCTCGCCGATTGACAACACATTCTTCATCGACAATATCCGCCTCCTGCCCGGCATCGTGCCCGAGCCGGCGGCGGCGGTGGTACTGGCACTTGGCTCCCTGATCGGGCTGCGCCGGCGCCGTTGAACGATGCGCCGCGAGCAGTGCCGCGCCGGCGGGGGAGCGCCGGCGCGGCCGGCCGTGCCAGCGATGGACAGCAGCCTCATGGCCTTGGAGTTCACCTTAAGTTAACGGAGGAGAGAGATGAAACGACTCATTCTTGCAGCGCTTGCGGCAGCGGTGACGGCATGCGCCGTCAACGCGGACGAACTGATCTACGGATACGATGATGCCGGCTTCGACGGCTGGTACGTCCGCGCCGATGGCGTGCCGGCCGAGCAGCCGCCCGAGCTGGGGACGAACATGCCGTCGCAAGGCGAGGGCTACGTCTCCATGGGCGTCGAGTCCAACATGTACTACACCCTGATCCGTACGCAGGAAGGGTTCCAGAGCACCGTCCTGTGGGAGGCGTTCGACCGCATCGCCTTCGATGTCCGCCTGAGCAATCCGCTGGGATGGAACCACTTCGCGCTGCTCTGCCGCTCGAACACGAACTGGAGCTACACGGTGGCCAGCAGCCAGATTTACTCGACATCGAGCGACGCCTGGGTGACGGTCCGCGGCCCGATCACCGCCGAGCTGACCAACTACCTCTACAGCTCGGCGTGGGTCTACTTCGAGTTCGCCTTCCTGCAGTCCGAAACGAACACGACGCGCATCGACATCGACAACTTCAGGCTCGAGAGCGACACGAACCTGCTCGACGCCGGCATCCTTGTTTACGGCTTCAACACCAACGCCCTCGACGGCTGGGCAGGCACGAAGCGCGGCGCGCTCACGATGGACGAGACGACGAAGGTCGAGGGAACCGCCTCGCTGCGCCTCGAGATCACCAATGCCATAGGCAACTGGGCAAACCCGGGGTTCCGCAATCCCGCGATCGACGATGCGCCATGGGAGCTGAACTCCAACCTGGTCGCCTGGATTCGCGCAAGCGATACCGTATGGAGCAACAGCCTCAGGCCGTATCTCGTCTTCGGCCTCACCTATGCCAGCACGTCCTTCGCGTACGAGATCAACGCGGACGGCGGCGATGGCCACATCACTCTTGACGACCAATGGCATCCCTACTCCTTTGCGTACGACCCGGCATGGCTGAGCAACGCCACGGCGCTCAATCTGTCCTTCCAGGTGACGACCGTGGGCTCGCCCGTGGGCAAGTACTACCATGTTGACGACGTGCGCCTCCTGCCGGGCATCGTGCCCGAGCCGGTGGCGGCGGCAATGCTGGCGCTTGGCTCGCTTGTCGCCTTGCGCAGGCGTCGCTGAACGATGCGCCGCGACGAGTGCCGCCGCCGGCGGGGGAGAGCCGGCGGCGTTTGGCGGCGCCGGCATGCGTGCCTGTCGCCTGCACAGGCATCACCCTGAACAATGATACGGCCATGAAACGGTTCCAGCTCGCAGTGCTTGCAGTGGCGGCGGCAGTGACGGCGGGCGCCGTCGTCGCCGACGGCGACACGAACATGCTTGACGCAGGCATCCTGCTCTACGGATTCAACACCAATACTCTTGACGGCTGGGCAGGCACGAAACGCGGGGCGGTTACGATGGACGAGACGACGAAGATCGAGGGAACGGCCTCGATGCGCGTCGATGTCACCAATGCCATCGGCAACTGGGCCAACCCGGCGTACCACGGTTCCCTTCTTGCCGATGCGCCATGGACGCTCAACTCGAACATGGTCGCCTGGATTCGCGCCAGCGGCGCCGACTGGAACGTCTATCTGCGTGTGTACGTCGCGTTTGCCGTCACCTATGCCGCCACGTCGCTCACCTATGAGCTGAATGCCGGCGGCGGCGATGGCCACGTCGTCCTTGACGACACGTGGCAGCCGTACCTGCTCTCCTACGATCCGGCATGGCTGTCCAACGCGACCCTGCTGACCCTGTCATACCAGGTGACGACCGACGGTTCGCCGGCCGGCCGTCATTTCTACATCGACAATATGCGCCTCCTGCCGGGCACAATGCCCGAGCCGGCGGCGGCAGCGGTTCTGGCGCTCGGATCGCTCATCGGCCTGCGCCGGCGCCGCTGAGAGCTCCGCGGCGCAGGCTTCCCCGCTGCGCGCGGGTATCTTCCTCGTTGTGATGCCATGAAACTGCCCACGGTTCACATCATCGCCCTGTGCGCCGCCGTCGCCGCGTACGCCGCCCCGCCGCAGCGGGATCTTGGCCCGCTCGTGGTGGCGCAGTGGGTGAGCGCGTCGTGCATCGCGTTCTCCGTGCGCGATCCGTTCAAGGGGACGCCCCCGGCAGACCCGGGCGCATGGCGCGTCGTGCAGAGCGGCCGGCGCATCCCCGTTACGCGTGTATCTCACGAGACACGGCTGATCGACCTCATCCCTACCGGCTGGCCGTACAAGCCCGTCAAACGGCATCTCTATTATCTCCACCTTGCCCGGGCGGCGGACGAGGCCCATCCCGTCCGCATCTGGTGCCGAGGCCCTGGCGGCAGGGCGACGCTCGAGCCGCTGCGCATCGCCGCCGCGCTCTGCCTTCAGGTCGACAGCATCGGCTATCAGCCCGATGACGGCAGGAAGCTGTGCATGATGGGCGCGTGGACCGGCACGGGCGGCCCGCTGGCGTTCGGCGCGGTCACGGCCGGCGTCTTCAATGTCATCGATCTGGCCACGGGATCGAGCGTCTTCTCGGGCGTGCCGGCGCTGTCCGCGACGAACGACGCCGAGAGCGGCTGCATGGCGTATGCCCTTGACTTCACTCCCGTTCGCCAGCCAGGGCGGTACCGCATCGGCGTCCCCGGCGTCGGCTATTCCGCTCCGTTCGCAATCGATCCACAGGTGAACCGCCCGGTGCTGACCGCGCTGCTGCGGCTGCTCTATCATCAGCGCTGCGGCATCGCCATCCGTCCTCCCTACACCACGCACTCGCATGCGGCATGCCACCGCTCACCCGCGCTTCTGGTTGACATCTATCACAGCCTCGACGACGTGATGAAGGAGCTGCCAAAGCACGTCGTCAAGCCCAGGCGCACCATTGACGGCTGGGGCGGCTGGCACGACGCGGGGGATTATGACCGCGCGGGCTGGCACATCTTTGTCGCCACCTCGCTGCTCGATGCGTATGATGCGTTCCCGTTCATCTTTGCCGACGGCGATTCCAACATTCCCGAGAGCACAAACGGCATCCCCGACATCCTCGATGAGGTGCGCTGGGGGCTCGAATGGTTCAAGCGGATGCAGGACCCCGCCGACGGCGGGCTGTATTACCGGATCGAGACCGTGAACTACGGCCAGTGCATGCCCGAGGAGGACGCGCAGCAGCTCTATGCGATGGCGAAATACCCCAAGTACACCATGTGGTTCGCCGCGGGCGCGGCGCAGGCTGCGCGCATTCTCAAGCCGTTCATCCCGCCGGATGAACACGCCGATCTCATCGCGCGCGCCGAGAAGGCCTACCAGTACGGCCGCGGCCACGGTGCGCCTGACGAGGCCGTTGCGGGCGCCGCGGCCGAGCTCTACCTTGCCGGCGCGGGCCAGGAATACCACACCGCCTTCCTCTCCGCGCGCACGCGCCAGTCATGGTCGTATGCAGTGGCGCCCTCGGAGCTGGTTGACAGCAACGCGCAGCAGGCGTGCCGCACGAGCTTCATCGGCGACGCCATCAACCGCGCGAAGACGTATGCCGCGCATGTCTATCCGTGCGGCAGCGGCGGCGTGGCGAACGGCGCGGGGCAGGATGCCGCCGCCTTTGCGCGCGCCTGGACGCTCACGCGCGACCCCGTTCACCTCGCCCCGGCGCGCATGGCGGTGCACGCGCAGCTTGGGCTGAACGCCATGCGCCGCTGCTGGATCACCGGCCTGGGGATCGACCCGCCCGAGGAGGTCACCCACGCCCCCTCGACGGCAGCCCGCCGCGTCGTCCCGGGCATTCCGGTTTTTGGCCCGAGACGCCTGGGCGCATCGACCGGGAGCACGCACGCACGGCTCCTCTGGGAGGTTTCCGAGCCGAAGCCGTATCCATGGATGCGCCTCTGGGCGCCCATCTGGGAAATCCCCTCCGTCTCCGAGTTCACCGTGCGCGATGTGGCGCAGACCGTCTTCGGCTATGCCGCATTGTGCGCCGCGGGCACGGGACCGGCAGTGGCAGGAAAGCCGTGACCGTGATGTTCACACCATTTCCGCGCGTGTTCCATGGACTGCGGCAGCCATTCCGCCGCGCTGCCGCGTTCGCATCGATCATCCTGGTCTCTTCACTGCCGTTGCGCGCGGCCGTGCTCATCCCGGCGCATTCGGAGTGGCGGTATTCCCTGTTGCGGTCGTCAACCAACTGGGCAGGCATTGATTTCGATGACAGCTCCTGGGAGGCGTGCACGACGCTCGCAGGCTATGGTTCCTCACCCGACGATCCCACGCTTCCCGCCACGCTGATTCAGTGTTACGGCCGCTGCTATTTCCGCAAGGCGTTCCATGTCGCCGACACGTCCTCGATTGCGGGCCTCACGCTGAAGATCGCGTCTGACAACGCCGCCATCGCCTACCTCAACGGCGTGTTTGTCCACAATGATTCAATGTGGAAGGACCGCTATGGCCACGATTGGGACTACGACCCATGGAACGCCGAGACGAACATCAATCCGCGCATCCTGCGCCCCGGGACGAATGTCCTCGCCGTCGCCGTCGACAACTTCGGCGGCAGCGACATGGGGTTCGACGCGCAGCTCGAAACGGCCGGGCACGGCAGCGGCATCGAGATTCCCGGCGCCGACCCGCTCAGGAAGAGCGACACGGCCCGCCCGCGCATCGTGCGCATCACGCCCGAGCGCGATACGGTCGTGCGCATCACCTTCAATGAGGAGCTCAACTTCCAGCGCGCGGTGAAGCCCGGCGCAATCATTGTCTCGAGCACGAACGATCCCGCGTTCGCAACCAACGTCACCCCGGTCCGCGCCGGCATCGAAGTCCGCCCGATCAGTGCGGCAGACCCGTGGACGAGCACGCTCGTCATCGAGTACGACGTGATCGCCGTGCTCCCGTTCCCGATGGTGAACGGCTCGACGTACCTGTTCTCATGCACCGGTGTCACCGACATCGTTGGCTGGGGATTGGCGCCGTCAAGCGTGCCTGCCGCGGTCTCCTATGATGACACCGCGATGAGGAACCGCAACATCAAGGTGAACCAGCTCGGCTACCGCGCTGACGCGCCCTTGAAGTACGCGTATCTCGGCGGCTACCTTGGCTCGCTGGGCGCCATGCCGGTCGAGGGCATCTCGTCGTGGCATCTCGTCAACGCCGACACGCGGGCCACGGTGCTCAGCGGCGCGTGGGCGCTGCGCGCGACGAACGACAGCGACTCGGGCGAGACGGTGCTGAGCGCGGACATTTCCGCGTGGGCCACGCCGGGGCGGTACTACGTGCATGCTCCCGGCGCCGGCTGCTCGCCCGTGTTCGAAATCCGCCAGACGGTTCACAACGACCTGCTGGCGCTTGCCGCGCGGAGCTTCTATCTCTCGCGCTGCGGCACGGCAGGCGGCGTCGGCCCGCCCTACTCGTCGCCGTGGCACTATGGCGTATGCCATGCCAACGACGGATTCCACCACCGGTCCGTCACCAACTCGCCCTTCTGGCGCGGCGAACAGCCCGGCGCATACCGCAACCTGCGCGGCGGCTGGCATGACGCCGCCGACTATGGCAAGTACGTCATCAGCGCGATGGATGCGCTGTGGTCCCTGCTCTCCGCCTACGAGTCCCATCCGCAGAATTTCGTGGACGGCCAGTTCAACATCCCCGAGAGCGCCAACGGCATACCCGACATCCTCGACGAGATACGCTGGGAGCTCGACTGGCTGCTCAAGATGCAGGACGCCGACGGCGGCGCGTATCACAAGGTCTGCACAAAAGACTGGTGCGAGACGCTCCCCGAAGACGACCCGCAGGACAAGTACATCCTCGGGAAGACGACGTACTGCACCGCGGCGCTCGGCGCGGGAATGGCCATGGCCGCGCGCGTGTTCGCGCCGTACGACCCCGCCGCCTCGGCCCGCTTCCTCGATGCCGCAACGGCCGCGTGGGCGTTCGTCGAGCGCACGCGCCGCGTCGTCACCAACGAATGGGCCAGGGCCAGCAACAGCAGCTTCCAGCTCCAGTTCTCGACCCGCTCCATCCACGGCGTCTGGCTCGCCGCGGACACGGGCCACACCGGCGTCAACTACTTCGTCGCGAGCAGGGGATACGTCCGGCCCCGCGGATTCTATGACGGCGCCATCGTCGCGTTCAGCAATGCGCTCCCTTCATCAGCCTACTCGACGGGCCTGATCACCCAGTACGACGCCTTTCCCTCGTTGCCCGCAGGCGGCTTCTTCAACCCCCCTGACGGCAAATACGGCGGCGAGTACGGCGACAAGTACGGCGACCAGGATGAACGCGCGTGGTGCGCCGCCGAGCTGTACCGCACCACCGGGGATGATGCGTATCAACAGGCCGCGCTGGCGTTCGCGAGCAGGGACCTCAGCGGGTGGTCGCCCTATGCGCACAACACCGAGAAGGGGACGTGGGCGCTCGCCAACGCCGCGTGGCCGAACGTCAACGTTGCCGCCCGCGCGCAGTGCCGCGGCCAGTTCGTCACGCGCGCAAGCAACGTCCTCGCCGCGGCAAAGGCAAAGCCCTACCGTGCCGAGTACCGCATCCAGTTCTATGGCACCGCGGGCAACGAGGCGATCATCGCGCGCCAGTTGATGAACGGCTATCTCTTCAGCAGCAACACCACCGAGTTCCTCTCGTACGCGCTGCTCGCCATCGATGCCCAGCTCGGCGCCAATGCCCTTGCGTATCCCTACCTCACCGGCGTGGGCACGTACCGCATCATGCGGCCCGTGAGCAACATATCCGAGCATGACGGCATCGAGGACCCGGTGCCGGGGCTGGTCATCAACGGGCCCGCGCCGGCGTGCAACTACTACTACCGCCTCGATGCCGCACGGTATCCCGACACGTTCGGGTATCCCCTGGCGCGCCGGTATTTCGATGTCGGTGAGAT
>JAAYZF010000404.1 GCA_012514975.1 bacterium | reverse complement strand
GCCTCCGGCGCATCGCGGCGTTGGCGCAGGCCGGCCATATGCCCGATATGGCCGGTCTGCCCCGCCTTGCGCTGCATCCAGATTCGAGTGCTCATTCTATCGCTTTTCTGTGAAAGCAGGTACTAGTACAGCCCCTCGACCGGGTAGCCGATTGTGTTCTTCAGGTCTCTGAGGAATGCGGCGCCGACCGCGCCGTCGATCACCCGGTGATCGCACGAGAGCGTCAGCGCCATGGCCGTCCGGGCAACCGGCTGGCCGCCCGGGCCGGGCACGAAGGCGCGGTGCGCTGCGCCGACGGCAAGGATCGCCGCGGCGGGCGGATTGATGATGGCGGTGAACTCCTCGATGCCGAACGAGCCGAGGTTGCTGATGGTGAAAGTCGCGCCGGTGAATTCCTCGGGCCGCAGCTTGTTGTTTCTGGCCCTGTCGACCAGGTCCTTCAGCTCGCGGTCGATGGCGATGATCCCCTTGTTGACGCAGTCGCGCACGACGGGCGTGACGAGCCCGTCGGGCAGGGCGACGGCGATGCCGATGTCCACGCGGCCGTGCCGGGCGATCGTGTCGCCCTGCCAGCTCGCGTTCACCATCGGATGCTTTGCAAGCGCGAGGGCGGCGAACTTGATGAGGAAGGCGTTGAGCGACACGCTCTCCGCCGGGCCGCGCGACCTGTTCAGCGCCTCGCGCGCTTCGAGCAGCCCGTCCGCGCACGCCGTCACCTTCAGGTAATAGTGCGGGGCGGAGTACATGGACTCAGACAGGCGCTGCGCGATGATGCGGCGTTTGTTCGAGACGGGGAGCACCTCATCCCTGAGCCCCTGCGCGGCCGGAGCGGGTGCGGGAGGGGCGGGGGCAGCCGGGGCTTTCCTGCCTGCGTGCATTGCGCGTTCGACGTCGCGTTTGATGATGCGCCCCGCGGGGCCGCTTCCGGCGATGCTCCGCAGGTCAATGTTCATTTTCTCAGCCAGCCGGCGTGCGAGGGGGGAGGATTTGAGCTCCTTGCGCGAGATGGCGTGGGCGGGCTGGGGCGGAGGCTCGGCGGCGGGCTTCTGCGCGGGCGGTCTTGCCGGCTTGTCCGGGGCGGGTGTGGCGGGCTGGGGCGCGGGTTTCTGCGCAGGTTGTCCGGCGGATTTTTCCGTCGCGGCTGTTTTCCTGGCATCAGCGCCCTTGAGGAGCGCAGCGATGTCCTCGCCGGGCTTGCCCATGACGGCGATGAGATCACCCACGGCAGCCTGGCCGCCCTCGGGTACGATGATCTTGAGCAGCGTGCCCGTGGCGGACGTCTCGTAGTCCATTGTCGCCTTGTCGGTCTCGACCTCACACAAGACGTCGCCGGACTTGACGGGGTCGCCTTCCTTCTTGTTCCACTTGGCGATTGTGCCGGTTTCCATCGTGGGCGACAATGCCAGCATGAGTAGTTTGTCGGCCATACGCGTTCCTCGATCTACTGGAGATAGAGCACTTTCTTCACCGCGGCGACAAGGCGCTCGGCGGAAGGCTGTGCCGCGAGTTCGAGCGCGTGGTTGTACGGCATGGGCACGTCCTCCGAGGCGACGAGCTCGACGGGCGCGTCGAGGTCGTCAAAGCATTTGTTTGACACGATGGACGCGAGGTGCGAGCCGACGCTGCAGACTGGCCACGATTCGTCAACGATGACACATCTGCCGGTCTTGCGCACGGACGCGCAGACGGTTTCGTCATCGAGCGGGCGGAGGGAACGGAGGTCGACGACCTCGGCGCTGATGCCTTCCTGTTCGAGCGCCGCGGCGGTTTCGAGGGTCATTCTGAGCGGTTTCGAGCAGGTGGCGATAGTGACGTCGTTTCCCGGCCGTTTGACCTCGGCGACGCCGATGGGCACGAGGTATTCCTCCGCGGGCACGTCGCCTTTCCACGCGTACATCAGCTCGCCTTCGAGGACGACGACGGGATTGTCGTCGCGGATCGCTGATTTGAGCAGGCCCTTTGCGTCATACGGCGTGGCCGGCGCGACGACTTTGAGGCCGGGGCAGTGCGCGAAGAACGTCTGGAGGGCCTGCGAATGCTGCGAGCCGAGGTACTCGGCCGGGCCGTTCGGCCCGCGGAACACGACGGGCACGCGCACTTTTCCGCCTGACATGTAGAGCGTCTTGGCCGCGTTGTTGATCACCTGGTCAAGCGCCATGAGCGAGAAGTTGAACGTCATGAACTCGACGATGGGGCGCAGTCCGGCGATGGCGGCGCCGATGCCGACGCCGGCGAAGCCTTCCTCGGTGATCGGCGTGTCGATCACGCGGTTCGGCCCGTATTTCTCGAGCAGGCCCTGGCTGACCTTGTACGCGCCGTTGTACTCGCCGACTTCCTCGCCGATGAGGAAGACGGAGGCATCGCGCGCCATCTCCTCGTCCATGGCCTGTCTGACAGCATCTCGATAGGTGATCACCGGCATGCGTTTTCTCCTTCAGGCCAGGACATCCTCGAACAGCGTTTCGAGCGCCGGGTCGGCGCTGCGCTCGGCAAACGCCACGGCGTCGTCAGTCTCCTTCACACATTTCTCCTCGAGCGCCGCATAGTCGTCCGCGGCAAGCATGCCGGCATCCTCGAGCCGCGCGCGCAGGATGAGAATCGGGTCCTGCCTGCGATGCTCCTCGACTTCCTCCTTCGAGCGGTACTTTGCCGGGTCGCTCATCGAGTGGCCGCGGTAGCGGTAGGTCTTGATTTCGAGGAAGGCGGGGAGGCCCTTGTCCCGTGCGAGCGCAGCGGCCCCGGCCACGGCGTCGTAGACGGCGAGGACATCCATGCCATTGACCTGGCGGCCAGCGATGCCGTACGAGGCGCCCATGGCGGAGAAATCGGTGACGGACGACACGCGGCGGAAGTCGGTGCCCATGCCGTACTGGTTGTTCTCGCAGATGTAGACGATGGGCAGGTCCCATATCTTCGCCAGGTTCAGGCTTTCGTGGAAGGCGCCCTGGTGGATTGCGCCATCGCCAAAGTAGGACAGCACGACGCCGCGGTCGCCGCGGTACTTGACCGCGAGGGCGACGCCGGTCGCCACGGGAATCTGGCTCGAGACGATGCCGTTGCCGCCGAGCATGTGCTTCCCGGGGTCGAACAGGTGCATCGACCCGCCCTTCCCGCGCGAGCAGCCGGTCGCCTTGCCGAACAGCTCGGCCATGACGGCGCCCGGGTCCATCCCGCAGGCGAGCGCGTGGCCATGGTCGCGATAGCCGGTGAGGACGTAGTCGGTGGTCAAGTCGATTGCGGCGATCGAGCCGACGGCGACGGCTTCCTGGCCGATGTACAGGTGGCAGAATCCGCCGATCTTGCGCAGGCCGTACAACTGCGCGCACCGCTCCTCGAAGACGCGGATGAGGAGCATCTGCCTGAGGAGCCGGTGGAGAAGGGGCTTGCCGTATTTCTTGAGCGGAGCAGCCTGGGCCATGGGCCTCCTACGCGAATGTCACCGTCTTTTTCTCGCCTTTCATCGTCATGAACAGCGTCGCCTCCTCGATGACCGTTTCGAGGACGACCCATTGCGACCTGCGGTTCAGTTTCCAGAACACGAGGAGCCGGGCGCCGAGCGCGTCCATCACTTCCGTCTTGAGCGCGGGGTTGTCGATGACGTTGACACGGCCGCTGATGGTGACGACCTCGTTGAGCGAGGGATGCTGGATCATCCACTGGACGCGCGGCTGCGCCTTGAGCTCCATCACCTTGGCGAACTGGGGCGAGGTGACGGCGAAGAGCACGCCCGCGCGGCCCTTGAGCGTCACGGGCGTCATCCAGCGCACATGCGGGCGCCCGCTCTTGTCGGCTGTGGCGAGCACACCGGAGCGTGAAACCTCGATCAGCTCCTCGATCTTGTTCATCATGTCGTGTTGGGAACAGCGCTTGACCATGCATCCCCCTTGTGTTGGGCGGCCGTGCTATGTGGTTCTCCTGTCGCATAGTATACCGAAAAACGCCCGATTAAGCAAGCCGTTTTGACGCACTTCCGCCTTTGTGCTATACTGGTTTTGATCCCGCGAGGGGACTATGAACAGAATACATCTCCATGGAGCAGTCGCCGCCGCTCTTTCCGCTGCCATTGCCGTGGCTGCGCCCGGGGCGGGCAGAGGCGCGGCCATCACGAGCGGCCATCTCGAACCGCTGGTTGCCGACCAGGCCGTGAACGAGTACCGCGTGCCGGCGCCGCCGCGTCTCCTTCCGGCCGTGCGCGCGCCGCGTGCAGCGACCATCACGATCCGCTATCGCCAGGCAGCCGATGGAGGCAGGCTTGGCGATCATGCGGTCAACTGGCCGCCGCGGGCACAGGCAGCCCTCGAATATGCAGAAGGCATCTGGGAAGACTGTCTCGATTCCCCCGTGCCCATCACGATAGATGCATGCTGGGCGGACAACATGCCGGAAGGCGTGCTCGGGCACAGCGGCGCGCTGTCGTACATCCGCGATTTCTCCGGCGCGATCATGCCTGGCACATTCTACTCAGCCGCCCTTGCCAACAGGCTGCATGGCAGCGACCTCGATCCCGCCGAGTATGACATGTACATGGCGTTCAGCAGCACATTCTCCTGGTACTTCGGCACGGATGGGAAGGCGCCTCGGAACACGTATGATCTGGCCACGGTTGTGCTCCACGAGATATGCCACGGCCTCGGCTTTCTTGGCTCGTTCTGGGTGAACGGCATGGACGGCAGTTGGGGCCTCGACTCGCCTGCGTATCCGCTTGTCTACGACCGGATGCTCGAGAACCGCGCGGGAGAGGCGTTGATGGACACCGCGCTGTTCCCCAATCCCTCGACCGCGCTCGGCAGGCAGCTTACCAGCGGCAAAGTCCAGCTCGACAGCCCGCAGGTCTATGTTGCCAACGACAGCGCGCGCGCGGGAATCTTCTCGCCCAGGTACTGGCGACCCGGATCGAGCTGCGTCCATCTCGCCGAGGTGTTCAATCGCACGCCCAACGCGCTGATGACCTACTCGCTCGGGTTCGGCGAATCAGTGCACAGCCCCGGGCCCGTCACCATGGGCCTGCTGAACGACCTTGGCTGGAATCCCGACGCCCTGGCCGTTACCGGCGATTACATCGAGCTCGAAATGGAATCCACCGTCAGGCCACGGCATCCCGGCTATGCGCTCAAGGGCGTCATAGGCAGCATCGGCTGGGGCCATATCGTCCATTACGTGCACCTCGGCTACACGCGCCTGCTCGTCTTCTGGAACACGAACGACTGCCAGTCAGCCGCACTGACGACCAATGCTGCCGAGACGCGCTACACGGCGCTCTCCTACCTGCCCGGGAGGGAGATGAAGCTCAAAGCCACGCTCCGGAAATCGAGGAAGGGCGTCAACGTCGTCGTGCGCAACTGGTATGACCTTGACCTGAGCGCGGCGAAGATCTACCTGTGGAATGGCGCGGCAGTCAAGGGAGGCGCTCTCGACGGCGTACCGCCCGGCCATACGGCGCAGCCGGAGGCGCCTGCAAGGGGCGGGCCCATGATCGAACGCGTTACGGACGCGCGCGGTCTGATGAATTGACGGGGAAACGGAGTACTTCGAGCCCGGCGCCGAACGGCCGCCATACCCGCGGGTCGGTCGGCCCGAACACCACGCAGCCCCGCGCGCCCGCCACGCCCGCCAGGTGGCTTATTCCCGAATCATTGCCCACGTAGAATGCCGCGTGCGCAAGCAGCCATGCCGCCTCGGGAAGCGGCGGCTGATCGATGACACGCGCTGCGCCGCCCCACGCGCCGAGGAATCCCGCCACCGCTTCCTCATCAGCCTCACCGCGCAACACAAGCACCTCGCACGCCTGATCCGCACGACGCGCCCTGCATATGCCGGCAAGCAGCGCTGCCGGCGCAACTTTCCGCGGCGAGCCGCTGCCCGGATGCACGACGACGAACGGCTGCCGCGGCTCACGCGCCGGCGCGCGGGCACATGGCGCGGGAATCGAGAACGCCCCGGCGATGCCCAGCGCCGCGGCCGTGCGCTGCCAGACGAGCCTTCCATAGCGCCCGCCGGCGTTCGCCCCGGGAAGCGCATCGATGTTGACCACGCGGAGCCCGGCCTCGCCCATGCGGCGCGCAATCACCGAGCCGCCGCGCTCGAACAGCACGGCGGTCGTTGCATCGCGCCATGCCGGATGCGCTGACAGCGACTCGCGCGCGCCGGCGCTGAACAGGCCGGCAACAGCAGCCGCGTCCGCACTCGTGAACGAGTCGTACAGCCCCGGATACAGCTCCGCCAGGCAGCGCGGCGCGATCACATGCACATGCCTGCCTGCACACGCCTCGCGGACAAGCGCAAGCGCCGGCGTGGTCAGAATCACATCGCCCAGCGCGCCGGTGAGATAGACGAGGAGCGTATCGTGCCGCGCATCCATGACACGTCAATTCTACACACTCTGCCCTCCATTTGCTATACTTGGGATGTGAAACCAAAGGGCAGCCAGCCGCTTCTTGTCTCCGCCGCCGTGATCGAGCACGAGGGCAGAATCCTCCTCGCGCGCCGTGGCGGGCAGGAGAGCCATGCGGGCGGCTGGGAGTTCCCGGGCGGGAAAGTCGAGCCGGGCGAGACGATCGAGCAGTGTCTTGCGCGTGAGATACTCGAGGAGCTGTCCGTGCGTATAGCCGTTGGGGACCAGGTCGCCGACGTCGTTCATCACTATCCGGGCAAGACGATCCGCCTGGTGGCGTTCCGCTGCACGCTGGTCGAAGGCACGCCGGCGCCGCATGAGCACGAGGAGATCGCGTGGGCCGGCATCGGAGAGCTTGCGTCATATGATTTCCTTCCCGCGGACAGGCCGATCGTGGAGAAACTGGAGGGTCACCGTCCCCGGTGACCGATGGGCTGTGGGGGGGAGGTATGCGGGGCAACGGTCTGCTTCGGACAATGGAACAGCGTGCAAGGCCGTTCTTGACAATTGCCAAGACAATACTTTATAATTACATGATAAACCAAAACGTAGATTCCTCATGTTCAAACGCGCAATCCAGTTTCCGTCCGCTCCACACAGTTTCTTCCTCTGGGGCCCGCGCATGTCCGGCAAGACGACCGTGCTGAGACAGTGCTTTGGTGACGCCATCTGGTACGACCTGCTGGAGTCTGACACGTATCTCCGGCTGCTCTCCTCGCCGCATCTGCTGCGTGAGGAGCTCCTCGCACAGGTGAAACGAGGGCATGCCACAGGCACCGTGGTGCTCGACGAAGTGCAGAAAATACCTGCGCTGCTTGACGAAATACACTGGCTGATGGGACACACGCGCCTGCGGTTTGTTCTCTGCGGATCGAGCGCGCGCAAGCTCCGGCGCGGCCACGCAAATCTCCTGGGCGGCCGTGCGCTGCGTGCCGAACTCCTGCCGCTGGCAAGCGCGGAAGTGCCGGAACTTGATCTTGTTCGGGCGCTGAACAACGGGCTCTTGCCGGCACACTACCTTTCAGAGGAGCCCCAGGAGCATCTCCGTGCCTATGTTCGCGACTACCTGCAGGAGGAAATCGCGGCGGAAGCGCTGATCCGCACGCTGCCTGCCTTCGCGCGCTTCCTCGAAATCGCGGCGTTGGGCGACACGGAATGCCTGTCCTTCACCTCCATCGCGCGTGATTGCGGCGTGTCCGCGCCGACGGTGAAGGCATACTATCAGATCCTCGAGGACACACTGCTCGGCTCGTGTGTTCCTGCATTCCGCCTGCGTCCGAAACGCCGTGTAATTGAAACGCCCAAATGGTACTTCCTTGATGCTGCCGTTGCCGGCCACCTGGCCAGACGCGGACACGTCGTGCCGGGCAGCGAGCTCTTCGGCAAGGCGTTCGAGAGCTTCGTCTGCCACGAACTGCGTACGTATGCCGCCTACAGCCGGAAGCATTTCGACATTGCCTACTGGCGTACGGCTGGGGGTGTTGAGGTGGACTTCGTGTTGGGCACACACACGGTGGCCATCGAAGTCAAAGCCGTGCCGCAGGCGCGCGCCGAGCACGCACGGAGCCTCGTTTCGATTGCCGATGAGTACAGCTTCAAGCGCCGCCTGCTGGTTACTCTCGACACCGCACCGCGGTTGCTCGAAAGCGGCATCGAAGTGCTACCGTGGCGGGAATTCTGTTTGCGTCTGTGGGCAGGAGAGGTGATCTGACTCAGTGGCGACCCTGATGACCGCCGTCTACATCCATATCCCCTTCTGCGAACGGAAGTGCAGCTACTGTGATTTCCCCAGCGCGGCAGGGAAATCAAGATTGTACGACACGTATGCGCAGGCCGTGCGCGCCGAGATAGCCTCGACGGCGGCCGATCTTGCCGACAAGCGCGTGTCCACCATCTACATCGGAGGCGGCACACCCAGCTGCTTTCCCGCCCCGCTGTTGTCGTCGTTCCTTTCAACCTTGCGTTCATGTCTTGACATCCCGGCGAACGCCGAGATTTCTGTCGAGTCAAACCCGCACTCCCTTTCGAACACGTGGCTCGACGAACTGCTTGCGGCAGGCGTGAACCGCTTCAGCCTCGGCGTCCAGTCGCTGAACACCAAGGAGCTGCACCACCTTGGCCGCCTGCACACGGCCGCGGAGGCGCGCGCAGCGTTCGCGCTGCTGCGGAACGCGGGCTGCCTGAATGTCTCCGTCGACCTCATGTACGGCATCCCCGATCAGACAAGCGCATCATGGCGGCGCACCTTCAGCGAGGTTGCCGGCGACTGGCGGCCCGAGCATCTTTCGCTCTACGCGCTCAGCATCGAGCCGGGCACGCCATTCGCCCGCTGGAAACAGTCAGGCGCGCAACCGTGGCGCTGGTGCGATGATGACCGGACGATGACCATGCTATGGTCAGTCATCGACCATTTTGCCGCGTGCGGCTACCGGCATTACGAGATATCGAATTGTGCGCGCGAAGGGTTCGAGTGCAGGCACAACATGGCCTACTGGGACACGGCGCAGTCGTACATCGGCTTCGGCGCAGCCGCGCATTCGCACTGCGCGCTCGAAAGCCGCGGCCGCACCCGGCGGTTCCATAATGTGAAGCGGATTGAAACGTACATCGCGCGCGTGCTCGAAGGCGGGCGTCACCGTGTCTTTGCGCGGCCGCTGCCGCCGCGCGCGCTGCTCGGCGAGAGGATGTACATGGGCCTGCGCCTGCTCGACGGCATCGGGGTGACAGAAGACATGCGCAGCACGTTCGGCGGCGCCATCGAGCGGCTTGTGCGCAACGGGCTTCTGCACGAACGGGGCGGCCGCATCGCGCTCACCCGCCGCGGCGTCGAGATCGCGAACACCGTCTTCGCCGAGTTCGTGTGACGCGTGATGCGGGCAGCCTGCCGGCTCTTGACTTGCGCGCGGTTGACTGGTACCATTTAATGATGGACGACGAACGCTATACGACGCTCGCGGCGCCGGCCGGGGCGGAGGTTGTCGAGCAGCGTTCCCGCTTCATTGGCCATGCCGCCCGCGCTGAAACGCGCGATGCCGCATCTGCGTTCATCGATGACGTCAAACAGCGGCACCCGCGTGCAACGCATCACTGCTGGGCGTACCGCGTCGGCTATCCCGACCGGCCCGAGGAATACTTCAGCGATGCAGGCGAGCCTTCGGGCACGGCGGGCAGGCCGATGCTCAACGTGCTTTGCCAGGCAGGGATGCAGAACGTGGTCGTCGCCGTGGCCCGGTACTTTGGCGGCACAAAACTGGGTGTGCGCGGGCTGATTGATGCCTACAGGTTGTGTGCCGCAACGACGATCTCGGCCGGCACAGCCGTGATACGGCAGCCAATGACGACAATGGCGCTCACGGTGTCATATGATCGTTTTGACACACTGCGCCGGCTGGTCGAGCAGACAGGCGGGCAGGTAACGCAGGCTGAATACTCGGCACAGGTGAGAATGATTGTCGAAATACCGAGAAGCGCATCAGTGGCTTTTGCCGAAACAGCCCATGCCATCGGCGTGGAGAGCAGCTCCGCGTGTGAATAAACCGGGGAAACAGGCGTCTAATCAATGAAACCGGGCGGCAGACGGGCCTCGATGATGTGAGCAGAGGCGCCTGAGCCGCGGCAGCTATGGCAGACACGGTGACAGCGGAAGAGCGGTCGGACGAGCAGCTTGTGACCGCCTTCCAAGCCGGCGAAGAACCTGCCTTTGCAGTGCTGGTCGACCGGTACAAGGCCCGCCTGCTCAGGCTGGCCCAGTCGGTGCTGCACGACGAGGAGGAGGCGAAGGACGTGCTGCAGGACGCGCTGATAAAAGTCTACCATGCACTCGGGAAATTCCGCGGCGCATCCTCGGTGTACACATGGCTCTACCGGATCGTCATGAACCAGGCGATCGACCATGTGCGCCGAAGGCCGGAGCACGCACCCGAGGCGCTTGACGCGCATGAGTACCATCTGGCCGATGCCAGCAGCGCGACGAGGCCCGACAAGGAAATGCTCCGCAACGAGCTTCACCAGCACATCTTCGCCGCCGTGGACGAGCTGCCGGTGAAGCATCGCGAGACGGTGCTGCTCCGCGAGGTTGAAGGGCTGAGCTACAAGGAGATCGCGGGCGTGATGAAATGTTCTGAAGGGACGGTGATGTCCCGGCTGTTCTACGCGCGGGAACGCCTGCGCGAGAAGTTAACACCCTACTTGAAGGGGACGCTATGAAGCGGACAAAACACAACATCGTCAGACAGACTGACGGCGTGGGAGCGCCCGAGGGCGTCCGCTTTGTTCCCGGCATGGCCGAGATCATTGCTTCGCACAGGAAGATCAGCGAGCTGCTCCGCGGCGCCTACGCCGTTGACACGAGCAAGGACGCGGCGCCGTTCCTGGCACAGCGCGTCATGGCGGCCGCGAAGGCGCAGCCGCGCCCGTCAACGCTCAGCCAGCTCATCCAGTGGGCCACGGGCACGGCACACCGCAGGGCCTTTGCCTGGTCGGCATCCGCCGCAGCCGCAACCCTCATGGCCATTGCGGCCTCGGTCGCCTATTATTCGCACCTCCAGGCCGCCAAACCTGTCAGGTTCGAGTCCTTTGTCATCTACCAGGCAGGCCAGACCAATGGCTTTGTCCAGTATTTCGAGTATACTGCCGCCGATACGGAGAGCGACCACAATGAAAGTGGGTGACCGGAGAGCTTTGCTCGCGTTGATCCTGGCGTGCGCATCCCTGGCGGCCGTCGGCGCGGAGAAGGCGGCGCAACAGCCGCAACAGGCTGACAGTGCCGTCAATGGCGCGGCCCGGCCGCCCGAGGCGGCGCCCCGGGCGACCGCTCCACGCACAACCACCATCGTGCCGCAACCGCTCCGCCCCGCCCCCCAGCCCGCCCAAGCGCCTCCCGCAACGACCCAGCAACAGCCGAAACGCGCACAGCCGCGCGCGCAAAAGCAGGCCCCGCGCCCGGACGGCCAGGGCGCCGCACGGCAGTTAACCCAGCCCGTTCAGCAGACGAGCCCGCGCGCCATCCCCCAGGCGCCGGCCACGCAGACAGCCGAGCCCGGGCAGCCGCGCGCCGCCGCGCGTGCGGCAGCGGCAGGCTACGCCGTGAACGCCCGCGTCTTCCTCGCCACCGTGCCGGGCAAAGCAGGCAGCGACGTCGGCACGGCCGAGCTTGCCCAGGAGGAGAAGAGCCTCTGCACGTACATCCCGTACACGCACTACAAGCTCGCCAGGTCGGCAAGCAGGACACTCCAGGGCGACGATGCGCTCACGATCGACATCGACCGCAATTACTCGGTATCCGTCAAGCCGTTGAGCGACACAGGAGGGAGGGTGACTGCGCGCATCGTGTGGCGCACGCCCCACGGGCGTACATGGGCAAAGACGCTGTCGTTCACCCGCGGCGTCCAGTCGATGGTCGGCGGGCCGAATGTTGACGGTGGGATTTACGTTCTGTCGCTGATGATCCGCTAGTGCACTGCAGGCGGCGCATCCGTGCGCCGATTCTCTTGCAGTCAATGTGGGAGGCATACTCCGAATACCGGTCTTCGTATGGTACCATTCCGCCGTTCCACCCTGGAGAAACAATGAACAGACAATCATTGATCATTGCCGCGCTGGCCCTGTCGCTCGTGATGCTCTCCATCGCGCTGTTCTCCCTGCCTGCCCGTGCGGCTGAAAATGCAGGCCAGCCTTCGCACGTGCTTGTGTTCACCTATGCATCCGGACTCACAGGCTTTCTCGACCAGAACACGGGGAAGATATACGTGTACGACGCGAACCTGAAGAACTGTGTCCTGACCAGAAAGATGCGCGACCTTGGCCAGCCGATGGAGCAGATCAAGAACATGGCCGGCAATCTGTCCGAGCAGTTGAAATAGATGCCGGTCGCGTAATGTGGAGGCGCATCCCTGCGCGGGTGTGTTGGATGTCCCCCCTCATTTCACTTCAGCCGCTCCGGCGGCGCAGACGTCATTGCCGCACCACCCTCAAGCCATTCCTCCACCGCATCCGCCAGCTTTGCCGCATCGGCAAACAGCGTGACATCGAACCACGAAATCCGCCTGTCTTTCCTGAACCAGGTGAGCTGGTGTTTGGCAAAGCGCCGTGTGTTCCTCTTGATCAGCTCGACCGCGCGCGCGCAATCGCACTCGCCGCGCAGATGGGCGAGCAGCTCCTTGTAGCCGATCGCCTGCGCGGCCGACGGATTCCGTTCGATGCCCTTGTCGCGCAGCGCGCGGACTTCATCGGGAAGCCCCGCCGCCATCATCGCGTCAACACGCGCATCTATGCGCCGGTAGAGCTCGTCGCGCGGCATGGTGAGGCCCGCCATCGCATAGGCGCACTGCGCATCCTGCTCATCCCACTGGCGCTGGTGCTCGGATAGCGGTCTGCCCGTCAGGCGGAAGACCTCGATGGCGCGCACAATGCGGCGCAGATCGTTCGGATGGACGCGCGCGGCGGTTGCGGGATCCACGGGCTTGAGCACGTGCTCGTGCAGATACGCGCTTCCGTGCTCATCCGCGGTGGCGAGCAGTTCTGCGCGGATGGCTGCTGAGGCGGCGGGGCCCTCGAACAGGCCGTCAACGAGCGCCTTGATGTACATTGCCGTGCCGCCCACGAGGATCGGCCGTGCGCCCCTGGCCGCCGCGGCCTGCTCCGCGCGCCGGACGCGATCGAGATACGCGGCGACGTCCGAGTGTTCCGCGACGTCAAGCACATCGACCAGATGATGAGGCACGAGACGCCGTTCGGCGGGCGAAGGCTTTGCGGTGCCTATGTCCATGCCGCGGTACACCTGCATGGAATCGAGCGAGACGATCTCCGCGCGCCGGCGTTGTGCGAGCTCGAGCGCGAGGGCGCTCTTGCCTGCCGCGGTGGCGCCGAGAATCAGCAGAGTCCTGGAGGTGGCTGCGCCGGGCATGTCATTCGGGCGTGTCGCGCCGCGTGCGCACCGTTATGCAGTACTGCCCGGCTTCGCGCACAAAGCCGCCGGCGGTGATGGACCGTGATGCGCGCGTGCCGATCCCCGCGGCCTGCAGGGCAGACGCGTTCCACGAGTTGCACGTGCGGTGCAGGAGGTACAACCGGCGCGCGGCGAAGAACGTCGCGTCACCATACCAACCGGGGCCGATGCTGACCACGCGGCCCTGCTCGTTCGTCTCGAATTCGTCGTTGATGAACGCGCAGAGCGCGGCATACGCGTTTGTTCCAAGCGAGAGGCGCATGATGCCCTCGACCGGAAAGAACTGCATGACAGGCCCGCTGAACCCGGCGATGTGCAGCACGCTCGGCGTGGGCAGAAGGACGGCGCTGACCGTCTGCCAGACCGTTTCGTTCGTGGCCATGAAGTACGCGCGGTCTCCCCAGCCGATCTCAAGCCAGATGCTCGTGGGGAACTCGTTCGCGACGGGCAGAATCGCGGGATCGACCTCCGCGCGCGAGACCACCAGCGCCGTGTGCATCCCATGGTCGATGATGTACACAGTGTTCGACACCTCGGCGGCCAGCGGCAGCGAGGCGCACAGGGCAACGAGTGTCGCACGGGCAGTCATCAGACCGATGCGGGGAAGAGCATATGGCCGGCGAAACACATCTGGAACGCCGGGTCGGCTGCAAGCTCGACATGGGCTGCTTCGCGCGCGATGCGCTCGGCGCGCGCGCGGTCGTCGAGCGAGACGAGCGTTCGTTTCGCGCCGGTCGACGCGGCATTGCCGACGAAATGGATGTTCTCGAGCGGGACGTCGGGCAGCAGGCCGATCCGCCGCGCCTGCGCCGGGCGCAGGTAGTTGCCGAACGCGCCGGCGAGATTGATGCACGCCAGATCGCCGTACGTCATGCCCTTGTGCTGGAGGAGGAGGTCGCATGCGGCCGCCACGGCCGCCTTGGCGAGCTGGAGCTCGCGGAAATCGCGCTGTGTCAGGACAAGTGTCCGCGGCGCGTCGCCGTTGTCGTAGTACTCGTCCGTTTCAGGGTCGAACAGAACGAAGGCCTGCTGGCCGTTGCGTTCGCAGATGCGCGCGCGGAGCCACCCGGGCGTGCCGTCAGGCAGTTCGTCCTGGCAGAGAATCCTGCCCGTCTCGTCTATGATGCCCCAGTCGAGCAGCGCGGCCGTCGCATCGATCAGCCCGGTGCCGCAGACGCCGGCAGGGGCGACTTCGCCGATGACGTCGCTGATGAGTGCATCGGGCGTGATCTGCACGTGCTCGATCGCGCCTTTCGCGCCGCGCATGCCGCACGAGATGGTCGCCCCCTCGAACGCCGGCCCCGCGGGCGCCGATGCGGTGATCAGCCCGCGTGCGCACCCGAGCGCCACTTCGCCGTTCGTGCCAATGTCGATCACCATGCTGCATTCGTCCGCGGTGTCCATGTTGGTCGCCAGCATGCATGACACCGTGTCGCCGCCGACGAATCCGGCGACGATGGGGAAGACATACGCCTGCGCCCCGCCGTTGAGTGCGAGGCCGAGTTCGGCGGCAGGCATGCGTGTGGCCTCGCGGAACGCGGGCTCGAAAGGCAGCACGGCAAGCGTGTGCATCGGCTTGCGCAGCAGGGCGTGAAGCATGACGCTGTTCCCCGTGATCGCCACGTCGGCTATGGACGCCGCGGGGATGCCGCTCTGGCCGATGATGTCGCCGATGATGTCATTGATCGTCGCGATGCCTTCGCGCTGCAGGCTGCCCGGCCCGTCAGCCGCCTCGACCGAGTACTTGACGCGGCTGATGACGTCGGCGCCGAAGCGGTGCTGGCCGTTCAGACGGGAGGCGACGGCGACCGTCCTGCCCGTCCTGCAATCGAGGAGCGAGCCGACGACCGTGGTCGTCCCTAAGTCGACCGCGATGCCGAACGGCTGTGCGGCGTTGACATGCGCCGCGCCAGTCGAGACTGTTCCGCTGTCCTTTGCCGTTGCGGCAAGGTTCTCGATCCTGCTGGCATCGGGAATGCGGACCGTGGCGTTGCACACGACGTTCCAGCGGCAGGCGAGGCGGAGCCCTTCGGCCCGCTGTCCGCTCGTCAGATGCCTCCGGTCTTCGTCCGTCTCGGGCACGGGCATGCCGTCCGCGCAGCGAATCTCGACAATGCATTTGCCGCACACGCCCATGCCGTCGCAATACGCCGTCAGACTGATGCCATTGCAGTCGAGCGCCTCGTGAAGGACGGTATGCGCGGGAACAACGATGTCCCGATTGTCAGGCTCGATGTGAAGGGTGAAGGAGGAGGACATTTGGGGTTTGATGATTTGATGACTTGATGATGTATGATCTCAGATCTCAGATTTCAGATTTCAGATTTCAGATTGAAGAGGGAAGAAGCAATCCCGTTTTCCAGTTTCCAGTTTCAGGTTCGCATTTCCCCTTTCCAGATCTCCGGCAGCGAACCTCCTCCGCCTGCGGGCCGTCTGCAGGTGTCATGAATTCTTTGCCCCCACCAGAGATTCCATTCGGGCAAAGAATTCATTGGGGGCAGGGAATTCATCTGGCGAGTGCCTGTGCACGCTTGACAGCCGCGGCGATGGCGTCTTCGATCGTCTTCTTCATGTTGTTCGCATCGAAGACGTTGACGGCAGCCTCGGTGGTGCCGCCGGGCGAGGTGACGCGGCGGCGCAGCTCCTCCGGGTGTTCGGCACTGTGCAACGCCAGCTCGCCGGCGCCGCACACGGTCTCGACGACAAGCCGCTGAGCCTGGTCTGCAGGCACTCCGCTCGAGAGTGCCGCGGCGATCATCGCTTCCATCACATAGAAGACATATGCCGGGCCTGAGCCGCTGACCGCGGTCACCGCGTTCATCGCGCTCTCAGGCACCTCGATCACGCTGCCGACATCCCGGAACACGTCGCGCGCATCGGCCATGTGGCCCGCTGTCGCGCATGAGCCCGCGCAGATCGCCGTCGCGCCGCGGCGTACAAGCGCCGGCGTGTTCGGCATTGCGCGCACGACGACCGAGCCTTTCGGCAGCATGCTCTCGATGTACTTCGTCGTGACGCCCGCGGCGATCGACACGGCAAGCTGACCAGGCCTGATGATCGCCGCGAACTCCCGCAGCACGTCCGGCAGGACCTGCGGTTTGACCGCGAGGATCACGATGTCGGCATGCTCCGGCGTCACATCGTCCTCCGCCGTCCTGATGCCGTATTCCTCGCGCAGCCACGTCAGCCGGTCGGATGACACGTCGGTGGCGATGATCTGCCTCGGCGAGACAGCGCGCGCCGACAGCATGCCCTTGATCAGCGCCTCTGCCATGTTGCCCGCGCCGATGAACGCAACAGTCTTGTTGTTCAATGCCATACGATCCCCTCAGTCTCCTTGTCTCCGTGTCCCCTTGTCCCCCCCTTTACTTCGATCGATCGTCCCTCGTCCCTCGTACTTTGTACTTCGTACTTCGTCCTTCGTACTTCGTCCTTCGTACTTCGTCCTTCGTACTTCGTTCTTCCCCTGCTACAGCAGGAACTTCACCTCCACCTTCCCCGAGCTGCGCGAGTAGGTGGCCTGGACGATCGGTTTCCCCCGGCAGTTCATCACGGCGAACGGCGCGACGGGCTCGGGCAGTTTCATGAGATCCTGCACGATGGCTGTGAGAAACTGTTCCGTGTTCTCCTTGGCCATGTAGAACCCCCGCTGCCCCTTGTCCGTGCAGTTCAGCAGGATGCCCTTCTTGCCGCCTGCAATGCCGTACACCAGCCCGGGCACGCGCTCGGAACAGATCTGGCCGAGGCGCGTGACGTACTTCTCCATCTCCTTGAACCCGATGCCCGACTGCCAGCCCTCGCGGTCGACATACGTGTCGACAGGAGGAATCTTGCGGTCCTGGCGTTCCTCGCGCTCAATCTGTCGCTGCTCGAGCGCTTCGTCGGCGCCGAACGCCGTGCCGCAAAGGAGAAGGACGTTCAGTAGTGCGAGTGCGATGAGCGTGTTCGTTGCATTCATACGTTTGTCCATGCCTACTGCTATTTTACCAAACCGCGTGCGGAAATGCCATAATCAGGCGGTTGGAGTGATGGAGTGGTGCATGTTGGAATAATGGAATAATGGAATAGTGGAATGGTGGAATGGTGGAATGGTGGAATGATGGACGGCCCAATTCCCAACTTCCAACTACCGACTACCGAGGACGAGGACGACGACGAGGACG
>JAAYZF010000403.1 GCA_012514975.1 bacterium | reverse complement strand
TTCTGGGCGACATGGTGCGCGCCGTGCCGGCGCACGATCCCCCACCTGAACGCCCTGCACCAGCGCTACAGGACGAACCATGTGACCATCGTGGGCGTCACGAGCGAAACGAAGGTGCAGGTCGCCCCGTACCTCGAGGCGCAGGGAACGAACATGACCTATGCCGTCGCGCTCGACAACCGCGGCGAGACGACCGAGGCATACATGGAGGCCTACGGCGCGCGGGGCATTCCCCATGCCTTCGTCGTGGATGCCGCCGGCAGGATTGTCTGGCAGGGCCACCCGCTTGCAGGGCTGGATGAAACGGTCGAACAGCTGGTCGCCGGCACCTTCTCGCTCGAAGAGGCGCAACGCGCGGCACGCGAACAGCGCGACGCCGAACAGGCCGGGTCGCTCGTGGGCCTCTACCTCTACGTCGCGCGGGTGACGAAGGAGCCCGACCTGCTCAAAGCCGTCAGCAGCCGCATCCTCTCCCGCGCGTCCAACAGCGCCCCCGTGCTCGCCTCCCTTGCCGGCGGCATCGTCTACGGCGAGGAGATGAAGGTGCGCGACAATGTGCTCGCGCTCGATGCCGCGCGCCGCGCCGACACGCTCGCGGGCGGGACGAACGCCCTGTTCCTCGGCATCCACGGCGCCGCCCTCTACTGCTCCGGCGAAAAGGATGCCGCAAGGAAACTCCTTGCACGGGCCGTCGCGCTCGCCGGCGATCCGGGCGAGAAGGCGGAGCTCGGGAAAACGCTCGACAGAATGAACGCGGGCACGTTCGGCGACGACACCGAGCAACCGGCCGACAAGGCACAGAAGCTCATGCGCGCCTACTTCCACCTCGCGGCCGAGGGAGCCGATGAAACGCTTGCAGACCTGTTTGCCGGCCGCATCTTTGACTATGGCAAGACCGATGTCAGCGTCATGAACGAAACCGCCTGGCAGATACTCGACAACGAGGAGCTGAAGCACCGCGACCTTGCGTTCGCGCTCAAAGCGGCCAAGGCGGCGCTTGATCTCTCCGGCGGCACGCGCGCCGACGTGCTCGACACGTATGCCCGCGCGCTCTACGCGAACAGCAACTTCACCGAGGCCGTCGAATACCAGCAGGAGGCAGTCTCCCTCGCCGATGACGAGCTCAAGCCGGCGCTCGAGAAGACCCTCAAGGCATACCAGGACGCCGCAAAGAAGCAGGACGCAGCCGCGGCAAAGAAACAGGCGGAGAAGCCCGGCGAGTGACGGCCCGCGCCTGTACACCGCGGCTTCACGCCCGCGCCCGCGGGCGCCGTCCTGCTGCGCATCCCACTCCAGCATTTACCGCCGCGTTGAAGGAACATGCCACCAACTGACACGACAGTTGACGTCCATGCACTGGCGGGGCTCGGCGACGCCGACGTCGCGCGGCGCATCGCGCGCGACGGCTTCAACGAGCTGCCTTCGTTGCAGCGCACGAGCCTGCTGGCCATCGTGATCAACGTTGTGCGCGAGCCGATGTTCATCCTGCTCGTGACGTGCGGCGTGTTGTATCTCGTGCTGGGTGAGATGGAAGAGGCGTTGATGCTGCTTGGCTTCGTGTTCGTCGTCATGGGCATCACATTCTATCAGGAGCGCAAGACCGAGCGCGCGCTCGAAGCGCTGCGCGACCTGTCAAGCCCGCGCGCGCTGGTGGTGCGCAATGGCGCAAAGGCGCGCATCCCCGGCCGCGAGGTCGTGCGGGACGACATTATCCTGATTGCGGAAGGCGATCGCGTGCCGGCGGACGCCGAGCTGGTGTACACGGTGAACCTGTCCGTCGACGAGTCGCTCCTTACGGGCGAGTCGGTGCCTGTGCGGAAACGGGCGTCAAAGGGCGAAGGCATGGCGCCGGCGCCTGGCGGAGACGGCACGCCGTTTGTCTTCTCGGGAACGCTGGTCACGCAGGGCCAGGGTATCGCGCGCGTGTTCGCGACGGGCCTTGGCACGGAGATGGGCAGGATCGGCAAGCGGCTCGCCACGCTCGAGATCGAAGACACGCTGCTGCAGCGCGAGACGGCGCGCATCGTCCGCGTCATGTCCGCGGCCGGTTTGCTCCTCTGCGCCATTGTGGCCGTCGGGTACGGCGCGATGATCAACGACTGGATCAAGGGGTTCCTTGCGGGGCTGACGCTGGCCATGGCGCTGCTCCCCGAGGAATTCCCGGTCGTGCTCACCGTCTTTCTCGCGCTCGGCGCCTGGCGCATGTCGCGCAGGAACGTGCTGACGCGCCGCGTGCCCGCCGTCGAAACACTCGGCTCGGCCACCGTGCTCTGCGTGGACAAGACGGGCACGCTGACGCAGAATGCCATGGCGGTCAACACGCTCGTGGCCGATGGCGGACAGCACCGCGTCGGCGCCGCCGCGGACGAGCCCTTGCCCGAGGGGTTGCACGAGCTCGTCGAGTATGCCATCCTCGCCAGCAAGCGCAACCCGTTCGATCCCATGGAGAAGGCGCTCAAGCGCCTCGGCGAATACAAGCTGTCGGACACGGAGCACCTGCACGGCGACTGGGAGCTCATCCACGAGTATCCGCTTTCCGAGGACCTGCTTGCCATGTCGCGCGTCTGGCAGTCGCCGAACGGACGCGACTACGTCATCGCGGCCAAGGGCGCGCCCGAGGCAATCGCCGATCTGTGCCATCTGGACGGCCAGCGGAAACGCGCAATGGACGAACAGGTGGCGCGTCTCGCCGATGACGGCCTGCGTGTGCTCGGCGTTGCCCACGCGGCATTCTCGACCACCGACCTGCCCGATGGCCAGCATGACTTCGACTTCGAGTACCTCGGGCTGATCGGCCTCGCCGACCCCGTGCGCCCCGCGGTGCCCGCGGCGGTCGCCGAATGCCGCCAGGCCGGCGTGCGCGTCGTGATGATAACCGGCGACTATCCCGGGACGGCGTTGAACATCGCGCGGCAGATCGGCCTCGCAACCGACGGCACGGTGATCACCGGCGACGAGCTGGCCGGGATGACCGACCGCGAGCTGAGGGAGCGCGTGCGTGCCGTCACCATCTTCGCGCGCGTCGTGCCCGAGCAGAAGCTGCGCATCGTCACCGCGTTCAAGGCCAACGGCGACATCGTCGCCATGACCGGTGACGGCGTCAACGACGCCCCGGCGCTCAAGGCAGCGCACATCGGCATCGCCATGGGCGGCCGCGGCACGGACGTCGCGCGCGAAGCCGCGTCTCTCGTCCTCGTGGACGACGACTTCTCGTCCATCGTCGCCGCCATCCGCATGGGCCGCCGCATCTTCGACAACCTGAAGAAGGCGATGTCATACATCGTGGCAATCCACGTGCCCATCGCGGGCATCTCGCTGCTGCCGCTGCTCCTCGGCCTGCCTCCCGTGCTCGCGCCGGTGCATATCGTGTTTCTCGAACTGATCATCGATCCCGCCTGCTCGATCGTCTATGAAGTGGAGCCGGAAGAGGCCGGCGTGATGCACCGCCCGCCGCGGAAGCTCGGCGAGCCGCTGATGGGCCGGCGCACCCTGATGCTCAGCGTGCTGCAGGGCCTCATCGTGCTGGTCATCACCGCGATCGTTCATGTCATCACGATGCGGCTGGGCAGGGGGGAGGCCGAGGCGCGCGCACTCGTGTTCACGACGCTCGTTGTGGCCAACCTCGGGCTGATCGTGACGAACCGCTCGTGGTCGCGCACCGCGCTGGCGATGCTGCGCACGCCGAACGCGGCGCTCTACCCCGTCGTCTTCGGCGCCGTCGCCGTGCTGGCCGCCGTGCTGTACGTGCCGTTTCTGCAGGACCTCTTTGCGTTCAACACGCTGCATCTGCCCGACGCAGTCATCTGTCTCGTCTCCGGCATCGTCAGCGTCCTCTGGTTCGAAATCCTTAAACTCGTGCATGGGAGAAAACATGCCGCACCCGCATGACAAGATCGTTTCACGGGACGAGCTTGCCCGCATCGCCCCCGCGTTGCGCGCCCAGGGCAAAACCATCGTCACCTGCAACGGCAGCTTCGACCTATTCCATTACGGCCATCTGGTGTTCCTGCTCGAGGCGCGCGCGCAGGGCGATGTGCTCATCGTCGGCATCAACTCGGACCGCTCGGTGAAACAGTACAAGAGCGCGAACCGGCCGATGGTCCCCCAGGACCAGCGCGCGGCAATCCTCGCCGCGCTCGAAACGGTCGATTACGTCCACATCTTCGACGAGACCGTGCCGATGCCGTTCCTCGATGTCGTCAAGCCGCAGGTGCACGCCAATGGCGAAGAGTACGGCGAGGAGTGCATCGAGGCGGAGACGGTGCGCAGGAACGGCGGGCGGATTCACCTGATCAAACGCGTGCCCGGCCTGTCGACAACCGACCTCATCAAACGCATCAAGACCACCGGATGAGGGAGACGCAGTGAGCCACGACCCGCTCTTCGACTCGGAGCAGAACAGGGCGCTGCTTGCCTTCTGCGCGCGCAGACAGATCCGCAACAACGGCATTGGCGGCATCGCGTGGGGAGCGATCAACATTATTATTGGCATCGGTGGCACAGACGCTCCTGCCATCAGGATGGGAATGGCTGTTCTTGGCGCGGCGATGCTGCTCGTCGGCATCTGGGTGCTGCGCCGCCCGACGCGCCGCGCACTATTCGTCGAAATGGTGGTGTCGATCACACTGTCCGCGTGGCTCATGCGCAGTGAGATCGATTCTCATCAAGGGCTAGATGAGATGGATCTGCGCGTGGCGGCCCTGCCGCTGTTCGTCGCCATCGCCTTCATCGGCAACTACCGTGGGCTGCAGCGTGTCGATGGCCGCGTTTTCTCTATCGATGCGCAGCGCATCAGGAAGGCGGAGGAGATATGCAAGGCCGTCATGGAGGAAGAACTGGAAGACGATCACTCCGTCGTGGAAAGCACGATGCGCCAGTGCCGCGCCCAGCTTCTCGACGGCCGCGCGTTCTTCATCCAGCGCAACTTGACGCGCGCGTTTGTCGCGACGCGGGACGCCGTGCGCGCGGCGCTTGCCAGTCCGGATGCGAACCGCTGCAAGCTCGTCTTCAACCATCCGCTGGGCAGGCTGGTCTACCGCTTCAACAGCAGGCAAACCGGCAAGATAAAGGCATGGCTCGCGCAGTCCTGTCAGGTGGAAGACACTCCCGGCGCGTCGGATCTGCCGGGCCAGCCTTGACCGCTGCTCCTCAGGGCTTTCATGCGCATCACATACGCGCTGCACGCGGCGGTTGCGTGAAGCGCGTGTTTCGCGTATAATGCTAACCATGACCGAAGAACGAAGACGCACGCAGGGCGAGCAGCTTGCCGATACCGCCACGCATGCCATCGGTGTCGGCCTCAGCATTGCGGGGCTGGCGATTCTCGTCGTGTTCGCGGCGCTGAAAGGGACGGCGTGGCATGTCGTCAGTTGCAGCATCTATGGCGCCACGCTGGTGCTGCTGTACAGCTCGTCGACGCTGTACCACAGTTTCTCCCACACGCCGCTCGAGAAATTCTTCAACGCAGTCGATCATTCGGCCATCTACCTGCTCATCGCGGGGACGTACACGCCGTTCATGATGGTCAATCTGCGCGGGCCATGGGGCTGGACGATCCTGAGCCTGATCTGGGTGCTGGCGATCGGCGGGATTGTGTTCAAGGCGTTCTGCGCAGGCAGGTTCCGCGCGCTGTCGGTGACGCTGTACATCATGATGGGCTGGCTCGTGGTTGTTGCGGCCCGGCCGGTCATTGCGCACATCCCTGTCGGCGGCATTGTCTGGCTGATGATTGGCGGCGTGAGCTACACGCTGGGCACCGTGTTCTACCTGTGGCGTCGGCTGCCGTTTGGCCATTCGATCTGGCACCTGTTCGTGCTGGGCGGCAGCATCAGCCATTTCTTTGCAGTACTGTGGTACGTCCTGCCGCAATGAGCATTCCCGACCAGTCACATGCGCGGTTCATGCGCATCGCACTGCGCGAGGCCGAGGCGGCGCTGGCCGAGGGCGAAGTGCCGGTCGGCGCCGTCGTCGTCGCGAACGGCTCGGTCATTGGCCGCGCGCACAACCAGTGCGAACGGCTGCAGGACGCGACGGCGCACGCCGAGATGATCGCGCTGACCCAGGCGGCGGCCGCGCTCGGCACGTGGCGTCTCGAGCCGTGCACGCTCTACGTCACGCTCGAGCCGTGCGCGATGTGCGCCGGCGCGCTTGTCCAGACGCGCACGAACCTTGTCGTCTTTGGCGCGCGCGACTGGCAGATGGGCGGCACGCTCTCGAATTTCGGCATCGCGCAGTACGCGAAGAACACGCACAAGGTGGCCGTGATCGAGGGCGTGCTCGAGCAGGAGTGCAAGGCCCTGTTGAACGCATTCTTCGGCTCGTTGCGCAAGGAGTAGGCTGCCTGGCTGGCGATTGCTTTTCCCGCAGCGGTTCGCTATAATGACCAACTGGCCGGGCTGTGCGGCGCGATGCGCCGGCCGGGCGCCACGTTGCACGATCCTTTAACGGAGAGATGCCGGAAGGAGGAGCCAGTATGAAGACTCAACTGATTCTGTTGGCTGTTGTGTTGAGTGTAGCGTCAGTCTCATTTGGGGCCACAAAGCAATGGGAGTACTCCATCACGAACAATGCTTCTATCTTGATTCTGCCCTTCTATGCTGATGGGAAAGGTTGCTGCGTATTCCGAGCCATCTTCAGTCCAAACGGGCCGGGGACGTCTTGGGGCATCGTTTGGCTGAACAAAAAGGGCATGCCCATCTACGTGCGTGAATTCAGGAGCGAGGCGTATCTGGTCGTCTCCATTGCTTATGTGTCAAACAAGAGAATCTGCTTTACGGCGACCACCAGCGGCTACTCCAATGAGACGTATACCGTGACCTCCAAAGGGGATGAGCAGATCATGGTCACTGACACAGGGTATTCCTACTATCAGAACATGGTGTCCAGTGGCCGCGACTATGGAGACAAGTCGGGCATGTTCGTAGTGAGAAACCCTGAGCCGCAAGGCAATACGTACATAGCATCGGTTAAGAGATACACATACAAATGACTGTATGACATCACCATCATCGCCCGCTTCAGATGGTGTTGACCTACTGACTTGCCTTCACTGACTTGGCAAGTGTCTTCAACTGAGATGGTTGCTCCGCGAGCCCGATCCGAGTCGTGGAGAGCTTTGCAGCACAGCCCCAGAATGAAGGGAACTTGACAGGGCAGAAAGGCTATCAAGTGCAACTTTCAGAAGCACTGTAGACCGCTGAAGCTCACATTCTTGCCTTCTGAGCCGCAACCATGATCTGATTGAAATCGCCAATTCGGGCATCGGACTGAAGGCCTCTTACAACCCTCAGACACAGTTGCCTGATGTCTGGTTCGGCTACTTCCGCAGCATGGTCTACGTCATCCCGACTGGCGTCAATGATGGCAATGCCGCTGACACGCCTGACATGGTGTCAAGGCTGAAAGTGGACATCGGCGTCCTGTCAGGGATTCAGATCGATGACCATTTCTTGCTCGGCATGCCAGCAAGGAGTGCGACTGAAAAGGTCAAGCAGAAGGTGGTTGGTCAGTAAGCCACCATGGTTTTAGGTCTTCTGGCGCAAATCTGGACTTCACATACTTCTCCATCAAAGGCTTGGCTGACACAAAGAAGAGTAGAAGACCACTAGCAGCGAATAGTATGCTAGAGGGCATATGATGATAGTGGTGCTGTATCCAGGTTGCCGGCAGTCCCACCAATATTATGGGTAAACAAGCGTACATTGTTATGAAACCATAGTCATATGGTGTGGTTTTAAGGTGGCCCCTTTTGTCAAGACCAGTTTTTGCCTTGTATAAGATAGACCTTGTGGCGTTTTTGTTCCCTTTGCGAGCGCCGAGCCTGAGTGGAGCCGCGAAGCGACGAGCTCAGGCGAAGGCT
>JAAYZF010000402.1 GCA_012514975.1 bacterium | reverse complement strand
TACTGGAAGCCGCTGTCAAGCGAGCCGAGGTAGAAATGCCAGGCCTTCTCCGCCGCGCTCGCGCCGCTCGAGTACGGCTCGGCGATGCGCGCGGCGCTGAGACTCGACGCGCCAGCGGCCGCTTCCGCATCGAGCACGTAATTCAGCGCCGCCATGCGGATGGCGTAGTCGCGCAGTTTGTAGTGCCATCCCTGCTCGATGTCCACCTGGTTGTTCCGCCAGAGGAACCATGTCCAGTTGATCATCTGCGGCGAGCCGAAATCGCCGTCCGCATTCACCCAGCCGCCGTCCTCGACGTGCACAATGTCGCCTGCATCGACTGGATGATCGGCGAGATACTGCTCGATGGTGGTCGGCCTGATGGACGCCGCGCCGGTGAAATTCGGCACAGCCTCGTGATAGTAGGAGTACCCGCCGCCCCACGCGTTGTCGCCATCATGGCCTAGCAGGACGAGGCATGGATGCGCCGTGTCGTTGTATGGCGCGATGTGGGCCTCGATGGCGCCCGTGCCCTGCGGGCTGTAGCCGTCCTTCCATGAAAGCGCCATCTCGGCCGGGACCACGATGATCTTGCTCTCCGCCCCGGTGTGCGGATCGTAGTACCGCGCGTAGTGGGGCTGGACGGAGAAGGGGATGGCGTTGCAGGGGGAACACCCGCGGTCGATCTGCATGCGCATCCAGTTCGCGCCGTCGGGATTCACCTGGTCGGCCTTGTTCGGCGGGTCGCACATCTCGCCGCCCGTGCCGTGGATGTACGGGAAATTCCTGCATGCGCGCGAGAGATGATTGTTTGCGACAACCGTCCAGGCGAACCCTTCGTCGACAAGGACGGGAATGAGGCGTTCGGAGAAGCACATCTCCGGCGGGAAGAACCCGCGCGTGTAGGCGTTCGAGGCGCCGTAATGCTGCTGCGTGAGCCACTTGTGCACCTGGATTTCCCAGTGCAGCGTGCGCGGGTGCGCAAATGGCGCGATGGCGTGGTGCGCGGGAATGCAGATGAAATCAAGGCGCGGCTTCCCGCCCGGCGTCGTCCACGTGCGCGCTTCGCCGTTGCGCGTCCAGCCCGACCAGTTGGCCCCGCTGGCCGCGTAGCCGTTCCAGCCCGCGTCGCCAAGCTGCTTGATGTTCTGCATCAGCGAGCCGGAGAAGGTGCATTGGGCGCCCGACTCGATGCCGTTGCCCATGCCTGCCACCGCGTCGCGCAAGCGGTGCTGGTAGCCCGCCTTCCGGTCGTCAACGCCGAAGATGTCCGCGAGCGTTTCCGATGGGTGGTTGCCGCGCGCAGCCGCGTTGTCCATCGTGTCCTTCGCCTTTTCGTACCCGTTGCCGGAGCCGCTGGTGCTTCTGGGCCAGTAGATCGGCTGGTGCATGTGCCAGAGATACGTCGTGTGAACACTATCATTTTCCGCGGGACAGAGTGCGGAAAGTGAAGATACGAGAATGAGAAGCAACAACGGGGAGCGCATGGTTGGCAGAGTTGCTGGCTGGAGAACCGCGTATGGGCTGCGCACGTGGGACTGCGTGGACACAGGCCCGGGCTTTGTGGCCGTCTCTTTCGTTTTTGTCCGCCTCTTGTCCTCTTTGTGAATCAGTTCTCCGGGGCGTGCGCGGCGGCGGGTTCGGCGACGCTTGCGCGGATGATGAGCTCGGGCTCGAACAGCATGCGCCGCTGCGGCAGTTGCGGCCTGGCAATCCGCTCGACGAGCATGGCGACGGCATGCCGGCCCATCAGGTCGCCGTTCTGCATCATCGTCGTCAGCGGCACATCAAGCCATCTGCCCTCGTGCATGCCGCCGAAGCCGACGATGCTGACGTCGCGCGGCACGGCCAGGCCCGCTTCCTTCAGCTTGAAATAGCCCCAGACGCCGAACAGGTCGCTCATCGCAAAGATCGCCGTCGGCCGGTTGTCCCGCGTGAACAGGGACAACAGGGCGTCGCCAGGCGCGTCAAGCTCCCATGGCCCCGGCGCCACAAGATCCCCGGCGTACGGTATGCCCGCGGACGCAAGCGCGTTGCGGTAGCCCTCGAGCCGCGTGCGCTTGATCGCCGATTCGTCCCCGAAGGCGATGCACGCGATGCGGCGATGGCCGCGGCGGATCAGGTGGGTCACCGCGGCGAAGGCGCCTTTGCAGTCGTCCGTGCCGACAAAGTCAAACGGCACGCCCTCGACCTCGGCATCGACGCACACCACGGGCAGCCTGCTCTTGCGCAGCCGCAGGTACAGATCGCGATCCTGGCTGAACGGCTTCGGGAAAAGAACGATGCCGTCAACCCGGTGCTCGCGCAACAATGCGATCTTCCGCGTCTCCTGGGCCGGATCGTAGTGCGTCTGGCACAAGAGCAGTTGCAGCCCCGCACGGTCCGCCTCGCGCTCGACCCCGCGGATGATCTCGGTGAAGTACGAATACGTGATGTCGGGTACGATCACCCCAAGGACGTTCGACCGCTTGCTCTGCATCGCCCGCGCGGCGCGGCTGGGATGATAGTCGAGCTCCTTCGCGGCCTTGAGCACCGCGGCGCGCGATGAGTCGCTATAGCGTGAATCATTGCTCGAAAGGATGTTTGACACCGTGCTCACTGAGAGCCTGGCTCGCTGTGCGACGTCGCGGAGAGTTGCAGGCATGGGTCATTACCAGGGATTAGCGCGGCAGCGCCGCTGCTGGTCGTAACGTTACGAGTCTACCATACTTCCGCCACACTGTCAAGCAGCGGCCGGGCGTTCTGAAACTCCGATATAAGGGCTGATGCGGCTGACACGCGTTCGCCGGCGCAGAGCCACGATCGGGTGCCAGCAGACCCGGCCGGCTATTGAGCCCATATGCCGGAATTCCAGTGGGCGTTGCACTGTCATGCGCGTGGGAAGTGGCCGATACCGCCTCGCGGGATTGGCAAGTGAAAGTCGAAGAAGCCATGCGGGCTGCGCCCGCCATTTCGTCCGTGCGGTCCTCGACCGCACTGGAGGGTCCCGCAATGCGGGATACCCGCCTGCCGCACAGCGCGCGGTTCCACACCGCGCGCAATTCATGCGCGTGGCGAGCCACACGCGCGGGAAGTGGCCGATCCCGCCTCGCGGGATTGGCAAGTGAAAGTCGAGGAAGCCATGCGGGCTGCGCCCGCCATTTCGTCCGTGCGGTCCTCGACCGCACTGGAGGGTCCCGCAATGCGGGATACCCGCCTGCCGCGGAACGCGCGGCCCCAGCCGCGCACCATTCATGCGCGTGGCAAGCCACACGCGCGGCGGCCGGGGACTGCCGCCCTCCAATGCGGTCACCGAAACGGTGACCCAACGCCATTTCCCTTAATGGTATAATGGCGCAACACGGCGCCTTCTCAAACGAGGTCGGCCGCAATGCGTAGCCTCCTCGCCGTCACGCCATGAACACCGTCACGCATCCCGGCATCCGCGTTTTCACCATCGGCCACTCGACCCGGCCGCTCGATGACTTTGTCGCCCTCCTGCACGAGAACGGCATAACGCAACTTGTCGACATCAGACGCTATCCCGGCTCGCACAAGTGGCCGCATTTCAACAAAGAGCCGCTCGCCGACGCGCTCGCGAAGGAACGCGTGTTCTACGTCTGGCTCGAACACCTCGGCGGTCGCCGCCATGGCCTCCCGCGCGCAACGTCGCCGAATCAGGGCCTCACATCCGATGCCTTCCGCAATTATGCCGACTACCTCGCTGATCCCGGGTTTCAGCACGCAGTCACACGGCTCGTCCATCTGGCAGGCGCCATGCCCACCGCCATCATGTGCGCCGAGAAACTCTTCTGGAAATGCCACCGCCGCATCCTCAGCGATTATCTCACCGCCCATGGCGTCGAAGTCATACACATCATCGATCACAGCCGTACCCAGCCGCACAAACTCTCCGCCGGTGCGGTTGTCAGCGATGACGGCATGGTGACCTATCCGCCGGCGCAGGGCGATCTGTTTCCGGAGCCGGTTCATAGTTCATAGTTTCCCCCAGTACAGATTGGGGGATGACCAAACGACGGTCACATAGTCGATAGTTGATAGTCGATAGTTGATAGTTGATAGTTGATAGTTGGGAGTTGGGAGTTGGAAGTTGGGAGTTGAAAGTTGGAAGTTGGAAGTTGGGAGTTCGCGTCGTTCATCCAATCATCCACTCATCCATCATTCCATCATTCCATCATTCCATCATCCCCTCATTGACACCCGCACTGTTTTTCCCTATAATCTGCTCCGTGCACAAGATTGAGCGGAAACAGAGGGAGACCACCGTGGCAAAACACATCTTCATCACCGGCGGCGTTGTGTCCTCGCTGGGCAAGGGCATCACCGCGGCGTCCATCGGCATGCTTCTCAAACAGCGCGGTTTGTCCGTCCGCCTCCAGAAACTCGATCCTTATATTAATGTCGATCCGGGCACCATGTCCCCCTTCCAGCACGGGGAAGTGTACGTGACGGTGGATGGCGCCGAGACAGACCTTGACCTTGGGCATTACGAGCGGTTCACCGGCATCTACTGCAGCAGGGACTCGAATTACACGACGGGAAAGATATACAACGCCGTCATCACAAAGGAACGCCGCGGCGACTACCTCGGCGCCACTGTCCAGGTCATCCCCCATATCACCAACGAGATCAAGGACGCCATCCGCTCGATCGCGTCCGATGACGTCGACATCGCCATCACCGAGATCGGCGGCACGGCGGGCGACATCGAGTCGCTCCCGTTCCTCGAAGCCATCCGCCAGCTCTACCTCGAAGCAGGCAAGGGCAACGCCCTGTTCATCCATCTCACCCTCGTGCCCTACATCCGCGCGGCAGGGGAGATGAAGACCAAGCCGGCCCAGCAATCAGCCAGCATCCTCCGCAGCATCGGCATCCAGCCCGACATCCTCATCTGCCGCTGCGAACATCCGATGTCCGAAGAGCATTTCAGGAAGCTCGCGCTCTACTGCAACGTCGAGCGCCGCGCCGTCGTCGAGGAGAAGGATGTCCAGCACTCGATCTACGAAGTGCCGCTCGAACTCCACAAGCAGGGCCTCGACAACCTCGTTCTCGACCTCCTCAAGGTCCAGGCCCGCCAGCCGGACCTCGCCGCCTGGAGCCGCATGATCAATGCAGTCACCTCCGCGAAGAAAAATGTCGAGATCGCCGTCGTCGGCAAATACATCACACTCAAAGATTCCTACAAGTCGATCTACGAGGCAATCGACCATGCCGGCTTCGCGCACCACACACGCGTCACCGTCCGCCGCGTTGACGCAGAGGATGTCGAGAAACACGGTGCGGCAAAACTCCTCGCCGGCATTCATGGCCTCCTCATCCCCGGCGGCTTCGGCACGCGCGGCATCGAAGGTAAACTCCTCGCGATCGAACATGCTCGCACGAGGAGAATCCCGTACCTCGGCCTCTGTCTTGGCATGCAGTGCGCCGTCATCGAGTTTGCCAGGAATGTCTGCAAGCTGGCCGGCGCCACCTCGGAGGAGTTCGACCCGAAGGCGCGGCACCAGGTCATCGCCCTCATGCTCGATCAGAAAAGCGTCACGCAAATGGGCGGCACCATGCGCCTCGGCCAGTATCCCTGCGTGATCAGGAACCATACGCTCGCGCGCGCGCTCCACCGGGCAGCCTGCATCTTCGAGCGCCACCGCCACCGCTACGAGTTCAACAATGAATACCTCAAGACGTTCGAGAAGCATGGCATGGCCTTCTCAGGCATGTCGCCGGACGGGAAGCTCGTCGAGATAATCGAGCTGCCCGGCCACCCGTTCTTCATCGCCACACAGTCACACCCGGAATTCCAGTCGCAGCCCACCAGGCCTCATCCGCTGTTCCGCGGCTTCATCGCCGCCGCGCTCAAACACAAAGGGTGACGCGGGCGGTAGTTCATCGTTCATCGTTTCCCCCAGTACGTCTTGGGGGATTCATCGTTCATCGTTCATAGTCGATAGTAGATAGTTGATAGTTGGGAGTTGGGAGTTGGGAGTCGCTCGTCGTTGTTCCCCCAGGACGGCATTGGGGGATGACCATACGGCGGTCACCTCGTCCTCGTAATCGTCCTCGCCCTCGTCCTCGTTCTCGTCCTCGTCCTCGTTCTCGTCCTCGTTCTC
>JAAYZF010000401.1 GCA_012514975.1 bacterium | reverse complement strand
GTCTCACCGTGTCGAGCGCGGCGCGCATGAGGCGGTAGGGCTTCCTGAGCCGTTCGAGCCCGTTGCTTCCGGCGACGCGGTCGTACGAACACCAGTCATACTTGAGGTAGTCGAACCCCCAGGCGGCCCATTGTTGCGCGTCCTGCAACTCATGCTGGTACGAGCCTTCGAACCCGGCGCATGTCTTTGGCCCCGGGGACGAATACAGGCCGATCTTGAGCCCCTTGTCATGAACGTAGCCGCACAGGGCCTTCATATCGGGGAATTTCTCGTTGGCGGTGATGAAGCCGTTGCTGTCCCGGCCTGCCTCCCAGCAGTCGTCTATATTAATGTACGACCAGCCGTAGTTGATGAGGCCGGCCTTGACAAACGCGTCGGCCGCGGCGCGCACCTTCGCATCGTCAACTGCGCGGGCCCAGCAGTTCCAACTGTTCCAGCCGAGGGGTGGAGTGAGCGCGATGACGTTGCTTGCCACGATGGCGAGATCGCCGTGGCATTTCCCAGCCGCGTTCTCCGCGATGATCTTCACGACGAACCTGCCCGCGTTGGTCAACGAACCGGAGAGACGTCCTGTCGTCGGATCGAGCACGAGGCCCGCGGGAAGGCGTTCCGCCGTGATCTTCATCGGCCGCTCGCCCGAGACGGGCACGGTGAACAGCACGGGCGCGCCGGGCCTGACACCGAAGACGCGCGGGGCGTTGATCCGCGGCTCCGGCCGCTCGGGCGGGGTGAGGATGCCCATGTCGCCCTGCACGGCCGCATCGCTCGCAGGCACGATGCGCGCGCCCGGCGCGTCAATCTTCGCATCGGCAAGGACGGCAGTGGCGCGGCGGCCCCTGCACTCGATCACGATGCCGATGACGGGAAGCCCGCCAAGCGCCGCCTCGATCCGCCTCGGCGCGTCCTGCGGGCGGAGCGCTCCGCTTGTCCAGACCGACGTTCCGGGCGCGATGATCGAAAAGACCGCCTGCGCTCCCGTGTTCGTCGGCGTGCAGTCGTCAAACCCGGCGATGGCGGTGAATGTGCCGCCCGTGCCGGGAAGGCTGATGAACCAGCGGGTGGTGCCGCTCACGCTGATGGCGCGCGCTCGCGCCTCGCCGCCAAGCGTCACTGGCTGTCCGCACCGGACGCAATTGGTCGCCGAGACGCTGCCGTCCGCCTGTGCCTTGGCCGCGTCGAGCGAGTCGAGCCAGATCGCCCCGGCGCCGGCCGGAACGGCAATGATGAAAAGGGCGAGGAAAACGACAAGGACTGACCCGGCTGATCGGACTGGTGAGATGAAGGGCGGTGTGCGCATGGTGTGTGCAGGTGATGTGCGGCGTCCATTAAGCTGTGATCGCGCGTGCAGTGCCGCGCCTCCGGTTCGCTTCGAACCAGGGCGTGGCTGACACGCCTCCGGGCGGACTGCAAAGGCGCATCCGCCCGGCGCCGGCGGATGTTAAGCCGGCTCTAGATGGTATGAGATGCGGCGCGGAAAGTCAAGGCAGAGACTGATCATCGCTTCCCGCGCAGGCGCGAGGCGGCCATGCACCCGGCGAGCGCGAAGACAAGCCCCGTGGGCTCGGGTACCACCGTCAGCAGGCCGCATTGGGCCGGGCTGAATGCTGCCTCGGTATGAGGGCCGTCGAGCTGGCCGTACGTGTAGGGGCCGGCGAGGTACTTGTAGCGGTAGGCATAGCCGTAGGTGCCGGCGGGCACATCGCCGCTGATGAAGATATTGGTGTGGAATTCGTCGTTGTTGCCCACCTGCACGTTGAAGTCCGCGGGCGTCCATACCCACGCGGCGCCGGCAGGGGAGGCGTTGGTCGGGCCGAAGCCGACCCAGGCATAGAGCCCTGAAGTCGGGCCGGCCAGGCTGGTGATGCCATCAATCCATATCTGGCCGTAGACTTTGTCCGTGTACACGGCGCCGTTGGTCGTTGCGGCGGACAGGGTCTGCGGCCATTGCAGGTTGCACCAGCCGATCGGCGGCGCATAGCTGAACGCGACGTTGTCAACGATGACCGAGCCGGTGGACGACACGCTGCCTTCGCCGTTGAACATGCCGTGCCAGATCTGCACGTAGGGCGTCGGAAGAACGGCGGCCGTGATGGGCGAGTTCGAGGAAAAGAGCTGCACGCCGTTCGTGTAGAACGCGATGAAATCGCCGGCCGAGTACTCGAAGCGAACCGTCTTCGGCTGGAAGGGCGGCGGAAGGTTCGGCATGCTGTACAGTGTCTGGCGGATGAGCGGGCCATTGGTGGTATACACATGGATCAGACTGATGTACGAGGACGTTGCGCCGGCGCCCACGAGGGGCCGTATGCCCATGTTGATGATATAGGTGTTCGACACGTCGTTCGGATCAACATACACTGGCTGCGGCGACAAGCTGAGCTTGAACTCCTGGCCAAGGTTCCAGCGGTGCCCGCCATTGTGCTCCATGTTGACGAGGTCGAGCTGGACGGCGACGGTGCCGTTCTGGACGTCAATGCTGACGGGGGTGCCGCTGCTGAGCGGCGTGATCACCTTCTGCACCTTGTTGTACTCGCTGGGAAGGTTCGTCACCGGGCCGACGTACGAAAACAGCATGTTGTTCGTGATGATGGTGAGATCCTGCGCATCGGTGCGCGGCACGGTGACGAACCCATTCGTCTCGACGCCGGCGTTCGTGTACTGCCAGTTCGTTCCCGGCGCCACCACCGTGCCGTTGCCGCCGGTGAACGTGTCTGACCAGGCGGTGACCTGGGCGGCATGTGAAGAGAACAGGATGGCTGCGACGAAGCAGAGCGACAACAGTGTCTTCATGGCTCCTCCGGTGCTGGTGTTGGCGGACACGGGTCAACTGCAACAGGTTTCGACGACGCGCCTAGTATACCATAATCCTGCCGTCCGTTCAATATGCGCGGGCGTCCGATCCGATCACCGGTACCGTTTTTGCCCGCGTTTTGCTATAATACGCACGATTAGTAATGATGGCGCCATGCACATGAACACACGACGCAAAACACGCACCGTCCATGTCGGCCGCGTGCCGCTCGGCGGCGCGCATCCCGTCAGCGTCCAGTCGATGACGAACACGGACACGCGGGATGCGCGGGCCACACTGGGCCAGATCGCCGAGCTTGCCGCCGCGGGATGCGACATCGTCCGCGTGGCGGTGCCTGACGAGACGGCCGCGGCGGCGCTGAAGCTGATCGTGGCTGAATCGCCGCTGCCTGTCGTGGCGGACATACATTTTGACCACCGGCTCGCGCTCGCTGCGCTCGATGCCGGCGCGGCAAAGCTGCGGTTGAACCCGGGGAACATCGGCGCGCGCAACTGCGTCGAGGCGGTCGCCCATGCCGCCCGCGAGCGTCGCGTGCCCATCCGCGTCGGCGTCAATGCCGGCAGCCTTGAGCGCGACCTGCTCGCACGAGTCGAGCAGGACGAAATCCCGCTTGGCGCCGCGATGGCCGAAAGCGCGCTGCATGAGGCGGCGATACTCGAGCGGTGCGGCTTCGAGGATATTGTCGTCAGCGTGAAGGCGTCGAACATCCGCGCGACGATCAAGGCGTACCACGCGCTTGCGGCACGGTGTGACTATCCGTTGCACGTGGGCATCACCGAGGCCGGCACGCTGATCAACGGCGTGATCAAGTCCGCCGCGGGGATCGCCATCCTCCTTGCCGAGGGCATTGGCGACACGATCCGCGTGTCGCTCACCAGCCCGCCGGTCGAAGAGGCGCGCGTGGGCAGGAAGCTGCTCCAGGCGCTCGAAATGCGGCCGTACGGGCCCGAAATCATCAGTTGCCCGACATGTGGCCGGACGGAAGTGGACGTCATCGCCATCGCCCAGGAGCTCGAACGGCGCATCGCGGACGACGAGGAGCTGCGCCGGGCGGCATGCACGATCGCCGTCATGGGCTGTGTCGTCAACGGCCCGGGTGAAGCCCGCCACGCCGACGTCGGCTTCGCAGGCGGCAGGGGCGAAGGCATCATCTTCTCCAAAGGCGCGAAGATCGGCAAAGTGTCCGCGCAGGATGCCGTCGACCGCCTGATCGAGGAAGTGAGAAAGCTGGGGAGGAAGGCGGAGTGAGAAGATGGAATGATGGAATGATGGAATGATGGAATGATGGAATAATGGAAT
>JAAYZF010000400.1 GCA_012514975.1 bacterium | reverse complement strand
TGCGGGCGCAAGTGGTCCGGCACGCCGGGACCGTTGTCCTCGATCTGGATCATCAACGGCAGGCTGATGCGGGTGTCGGTGCCGGGCACGGACAGCCGCACGCCGGGGCGAAACGACGTCTGCATGACGATGCGCGCGTCGGGATTGGCCTCTCCAATGGCTTCGGCGGCGTTCTTCACGAGATTGAGGAAGGCCTGCACGAGCTTGTCGCGGTTTCCCGGGATGGGTGGGAGCGAGGGATCGTAATCCTCGATGAAGCGCACGCCGCGGCCGAAGCCCGTTTCTGCGAGGCGGCGCACGTGGTTCAGCACATCGTGGATGTTGATCGGCTCTTTGGCGAGCGGGCGCTCGTCGCCGAACACCTCCATGCGATCCACGAGATTGCGGATGCGCTCGGTCTCCGAGCAGATGAGCTGCGTCAAGGCGCGGTCCTCATCGGAGAGGTTCTGTTCGAGCAATTGGGCCGCGCCCTTGATGCCGGACAGCGGGTTTTTGATCTCATGAGCGAGAACGGCCGCCATGCCGGACACGGAACGGGCCGCGGCGCGATGGGTGAGCTGGCGCTCGATCATCTGCGCCATGGTGCGCTGTTGGAGCATGACCACGATCAGCTCGGCTCCATCGGCGACGGGGCCGGCATAGACGTCGACGAGTTTGGGGGCGGTGAACTTGGGGCTCGCCATGTCCATGCCGTACTCGTTCAATGTGGAGCCGTTCTCTCGCACCTGGTCGACGAGTGCGAGCAGCGGGCAGCCGAACGCGACCACGTCATCCAACGAATGGCGCAGAAGAAGCGCGGTGCTCATCGAGAAGAACGCTTCGGCTGCCGTGTTGACGTAGACGATGCGGTTCCCCAGCCCGACCACGACGACGGGGTGAGGAAGCGCGTTCAAAAGCAGCTCGTGCTCGACAGGAAGATCCGCAACGGCACGAACAGCTTCGTTTGTCATGCCGCATTCTCCAACGCGTCTTTGTCAGGGGCATCCGCGTAGAAGGCCGCGAGGTTGGCGAGCACGCGGCGAGGGTCATCGTCCGTGCAGAGTTCGCGACGCCATGCCTTGAGCGCTCCCGTGCGGTGACCGCTCGTTTCGAGATACCAGCCCATGTGCTTGCGGGCGTTTCTCAAGCCCAGAAATTCTCCGTAGTGGGCGAGCATCGCTTCGACGTGCGCGGTCGCGATCACGGCCTGCTCGGCGCGGGACGGCGGCGCGGCGCTCTCGTTGCCCTCGGCCAAAGCCTTGGCGATGCGTCCCGGCAGCCAGGGCGCACCGTAGGCCCCGCGTCCGATCATGACGCCGTCCGCCCCCGACTGACGAAGCGCCTCGCGCGCGTCCGCCAGGGTTGCGATGTCACCATTGACGACGACGGGGATGCTCACCGCGTTCTTGACCGCGCGGACGGCGCTCCAGTCGGCGGCGTCTTTGAAGAATTGCTGACGGGTACGCCCGTGCACGGTGATCAGTTGAACGCCTGCGGCCTCTGCGCGGCGCGCGAGTTCCGGCGCGTTGAGCGACCTTGC
>JAAYZF010000399.1 GCA_012514975.1 bacterium | reverse complement strand
CGAGAGCGACGCGGCCGAGGGCCAGGGCGGCAACTACTACGCGAATTTCCGTGCGCTGGTTGACAACTTCCGGGCGAACATGCCCGCGTCGAACATGCATTTCGTCATCGGCAGGCTGCCGGCCTGGCAGGGCGGCGCGCAGACAAACGATCCGGGCAGCAGCTTCATGCTGTGCAGGTCGAACATGGTCGCGCTGGCGCAGAACGACGAGCTGGGCGCATGGATCGACAGCGATACGCTGTCGCATGGCGGCGATTACACCCATTTCGATGCGCCGAGCAGCCAGACGCAGGGCTGGTGGTTCGCCGAAACGGGCCTCGCGGTGATGCGCAAGCTGATGGTGACGGGCAACGGCCTGATGGTGACGAACGGCAGCCTGTCGCCGTCACCGGCGGACGGGACGGATTTCGGTGCGGCGATGCTGGGGAGCAGTGTGACGGCGGTCTTCCAGCTCGTGAACCATGGGGACCTGGTGAACGTGACGTTGACGGGCACGCCGCTGGTGGCATCGAGCGGCGCGGGGTTCAGCGTGATCCAACCGGCGGGACCGGTGGTGGCGGCCGGGGCGACGTCGCCGTTCAGCGTCGTGTTCACGCCGGAAACCGAGCAGGAGTACAGCGCGACGCTGCGGATTGCGAACAACACCTACAAGAACAGCCAGTATGTGTTCGGCGTGAGCGGAACGGGAGTGCCGGAGCCGTTCGGCGGCGTGGCTGCCGGCGCCCTCGCGCTGCTGATGCTCTCGAAACGCAGAGACGCAGAGGCGCGGAGGGCGGCATGAACTTGGGCAAACGACTGACGGCAACACAGCCTTACCACAGTTCCACTCGCGGTAGGATTTCGTGAAAGATATTGGACAGTTTTGACAATTCGTTGGGTCTTGTGTACAATCCGGATGTTACAACGTCAATCTGTCACACGATCAGCCAGTTGAGACAGAGGACGACATGGATACATTCAGCAAGGAGAAACGCTCGTGGATCATGGCGCAGGTGAAGTCGGAGGGCAGTCGCTCGACTGAAGCCCGCCTGGTCTCTGTGTTGCGCGAACAGCACATCACGGGTTGGCGACGGCGATATCCGCTTGACGGCAAACCAGATTTCGTGTTCCCGGAAGCCCGCGTGGCGGTCTTCGTGGACGGGTGCTTCTGGCATGGAGGTCCCCGTGGCTGCCGCATGCCAAAGACACACCGGGATTATTGGCAGAGAAAGATCGCTCGAAACGTGGCGAGGGACAAACGAGTGACGAAAGCGCTGCAGGTGAAGGGCTGGAAAGTCATCAGAATCTGGGAAGATCGCGTTCTGAGTCCATCCACTATCAGAAGGTTGCGAAAGGCGCTGGTATGAAGGAAGAAAAGACAGTCGCTGAATTCTTCGCTGGAATTGGGTTGATGCGCATGGGCCTTGAACAGGCCGGCTGGCATGTCGTGTGGGCGAATGACATAGAGGAAGACAAGATGAAGATGTACCGAGGGCACTATACGGACGACGAGGCGCACTTTCACCTTGGGGACGTGCATCTTCTCTCGCAAAAGGACATTCCTACTGTTGCGCTCGCAACGGCATCTTTCCCCTGCAATGATCTTTCTCTAGCAGGCGCACGCCGAGGGTTGGCAGGACGGCAGTCCGGCGCCTTCTGGGGTTTTGCAGAGGCTATGGAGGGCATGGGAAACCGACGGCCTCCCCTCGTCATGCTCGAGAATGTCCCGGGATTCCTTACGTCGCACAATGGCCGCGACCTTCAAGATGCGTGCATAGCGTTGAACGATCTGGGGTACGCTGTTGACGCATTTATGGTGGATGCGGCCCTGTTTGTGCCGCAAAGCAGACTGAGAATGTTTCTGATTGGAAAGCGCGACAGCCAAAGGCCAATGCGCCTGACGGAAACGCCCAGTTTCTATCAGTCTCAGTGTCGACCTCGTGCTCTCGCGGACTTCATTCTGTGCCACCCGCACATCAGATGGGCGATTCAGGAGCTTCCCTCTATTCCTAAACGGCAGACGGAGTTGGCTGACATCCTGGAGGAGCTTCCGCCTGACTCACCGCATTGGTGGAGCAAAGACCGCGCGGAGTACCTCTTGAGCCAGATGAGTGAAAGGCATCGCGCGGTTGCAGAGAAGATGATCCGCGGCAAGACTACAAGGTATGGCACCGTATTCCGACGGGTACGGCACGGTCGATCCATGGCGGAGCTGAGAGTTGACGCGATTGCCGGTTGCCTGCGGACGCCTCGCGGCGGCAGCGGTCGCCAGATTCTCTTTGCGGCAGGGAAGGGGAGGTACGCAGTCCGTCTTTTGACGCCGCGCGAGTGTGCACGCCTTATGGGTGCAGATGATTTCAGAATCACCGTTTCACTCAACCAGGCTCTGTTCGGCTTCGGTGACGCGGTCTGCGTGCCTGTCATTCGCTGGATCGCCGAGACCTACTTGACACCAGCATGGGAGCAAGTGCATGGCAAAAAACACAGAGAAGAAGAGTACGCTGCCAAAGCGATCTGAAGTTCTGGGCCTGCCAGAGGACGTCGCGGCCATCCGGAGTGAGATCCGTCGGTTTTTCTCATCCAGAGATTCGGCAGGTAAGCGTATCGG
>JAAYZF010000398.1 GCA_012514975.1 bacterium | reverse complement strand
TGTTTGTCTGTGGCGAGAGAATATTCTGCCGTTTGTGCATGGGCGACGGGGAAAAGCGCAAGCATGCACACCAGGTCCCCATGAGATGACATGAGTGTTCGGTCCGGGCCTTTTTCTGTGCTTCAGCAGGGCTTTTTGGTACAATACTGTTTTCGTAAGCAATCACACGCAGGACCGTATGAGCACGACTGACACGAACACCACGGCACCAACACAGAACCGCGCGCCGGATTTCATCCGGCAGGCGATCGAGGAAGACATCGCGTCCGGCCGTTACGGCGGCCGTGTCGCCACGCGGTTTCCTCCCGAGCCCAATGGCTATCTCCATATCGGCCACGCAAAGGCGTTGTGCATCGATTTCGGCATGGCGGCCCGCTACGGCGGCACATGCAACCTCCGGTTCGACGACACCAATCCCGAAAAGGAAGATGTCGAGTACGTCGATGCAATCATGGAGGACATCCACTGGCTCGGCTACGACTGGGGTGACCGGCTGTACTACGCCTCGGATTACTTTGGCCGGCTCTACGACTTTGCCGAGCAGCTCATCAAGGCCGGCAAGGCCTATGTGTGCGACCTGACCGCGGACGAGGTGCGCGGGCACCGCGGCACGCTCACCGAGGCGGGCATCAACAGCCGGTTCCGCGAACGGAGCATCGAGGAGAATCTCGACCTTTTCCGCCGCATGCGCGCCGGGGAGTTCGAGGAAGGCTCGCGCACGCTTCGCGCAAAAATAGACATGGCCTCGCCGAATTTCATCATGCGCGACCCGGTGATGTACCGCATCGTCAAGACGCCCCATCACCGCACGGGCACGACGTGGTGCATCTACCCGATGTACGACTTTGCCCATGGCCAGAGCGACGCGATCGAGAGGATCACGCATTCGCTCTGCTCGCTCGAATACGAGATACACCGCCCGCTGTATGAATGGTTCATCAGGGAGCTCGGGCTCTACCCGACGCGCCAGATCGAGTTCGCACGGCTGAACCTGACGCATACCGTGCTCAGCAAACGCTACCTGCGCCGCCTCGTCGACGAAGGCATCGTCTCCGGCTGGGACGACCCGCGCATGCCGACGCTCTGCGGCATGCGCCGCCGGGGCTACACGCCCGAGGCAATCCATGCGTTTCTCGACCGGATCGGCGTGGCCAAGACGGACAGCGTCGTGGATTTCAGCCTGCTCGAGCACTGCGTCCGGGACGATCTGAACAAGCGGGCCGCGCGCGTCATGGCCGTGCTCAACCCGCTGAAAGTGGTGATCGACAATTACCCCGATGAAGCGGTCGAGCAGCTCGAAGCGGTGAACAATCCCGAGGACGCATCGGCCGGAACGCGCATGGTGCCGTTCTCGAAGGTGCTGTATATCGAGCAGGATGATTTCCGCGAGGTGCCGCCGCCGAAGTACTACCGGCTTCATCCGGGCAACGAGGTGCGGCTGCGCTATGCGTACTACATCAAGTGCACGCACGTCGTGAAGGACGCGGATGGCGCGGTCGTCGAAGTGCACTGCACGTACGATCCCGCGACGCGCGGCGGCCAGTCGCCCGACAACCGCAAGGTCAAGAGCACGATCCACTGGGTGTCGGCGCGGCACGCGCTTGATGCCGAGGTCCGCCTGTACGACAAGCTGTTCACGGCTGAGAACCCGAGCTTCGAGAGGGAGGGAGGCGATTTCACCGCATCACTCAACCCGCGGTCGCTCGTCACGGTGAACGGCGCGAAGGTCGAACCGTCGCTTGCCGGCGCGAAGGCGGAGCAACGGTACCAGTTCGAACGTGTGGGCTATTTCTGCGCTGACAGCATGGAGTCGAAGCCGGGCGCGCTGGTGTTCAACCGGACCGTGTCATTGAAAGACACCTGGGCGAAGATAGCGCAGAAGGGATGATCACAAGTCCGTATACTGCACGAGCCGGACGCCCTTGTCGGAGCAGGCCTTGAGGACGCGCGGATCCATGTACATGAGACGGTCGATATCGCGTTCGCGCGCGACGGCGCCGGGCGTTTCATTCCCTTCGTACCACATTCCGCGCATTTCCTCGTCGTCGTAGGCGGCGTGCGTGACGGTCATGTAGAGGCCGGGCTCCGCGGCATTGATCTGCCAGACGAAGCGCTCGATGCGGTCGGTGATGCCTTCAGGCGGCTCGGGCAGCCGGGTTCTCGTGATGCTTGAGCGGCTGACGAGGCCCTCTTTTTCCACCCACTTCATGACATGATCGCCAAAGCGGTCGTCCTCGTTCTTCTCGAAGAGCCATCTGGGATCCATGTGCGTGCTGATGTACTGGATGTTGAGGCCGAGCGCGCGCGCCTTGTCGAGCTGTGCCTGCATCTCGGCGAGCATCTCGGCGAAGCGCGGCCCGGCGCGGTGGATGGCCATGGTGGTGCGCATCATCGTGCCGTCCGGCTCGGTGAACGAGCGGACGCGGCCGGCGGGCAGGAGTGGTTTCCAGCGGTGGGTGTTCCACTCGCACGTGACGGTGGCATGGAGGCCGAGGCAGAAGCCTTTTTCATTCTTGAACATCTCGACGGCTTCATCGACGGCATAGCCGGTGATGATGATGTTGCCGTTGCGCAGGATGCCCTTTTTGTACGCGTCGTAGAACGCCCTGTTGGCGCTGTGGCAGCAGCCCATGTCATCGGCATCGGTGATGAGGCGGACGATTTCGGTATTCATGGCGTGTCTCCCGTGGGAAGGTCAGAATTCCGGCGTGTACTCCATTGAACGCGGCGTCCATGAAATGCGCCGGATGGTGACGTTGCGGATCTGGATATGGCTGCAATAGGCTTCGAAGCCGACGCGGCCGAAGCGCTGATGGTCAATGGGATCGGGGTCGGTCACTTCCAGCATGAGTCGGCCGTCAACGAAGACGAAGCAATGGCCGTCGATGCTGCCGCCAAGGATGCGGTAGACGCGCCCGGGCTGGAAGTCGAAGAGCGGCGTTCCCGCGTTGAGCTTGTACTCGGGCGATTTCTCGATGCCGACCTTTCCTTCCCACCAGCCTTCGAGCCCGGCGACGTACGCGGTGCCGCGCTGGTCAGTCTTCTCGTCCCAGGTGCCGTTCCACATGAAGTTGATGTCGTGGGTGCATGGCGGAACGGTGCGCGCCTCGAACTCGACCATCACATTGCCGAAGTAATCGCGCGTCGAGACGACCATGCCGGGCGAATTGCCGGGATGGCGGCCTGTGAGCCACTCGCCGTCGACGCGCCACTGGCCGCTGCGCACCTGCCAGTCAGCGCCAAGGGAGCGGGCGTCAAACGGTTTCTGATACAGCACGTCCGACGCGGCGACATCGATCTGTTTCCTCATGATGGCAAGCATTCGTGAACTCCTGGTAACGCGTTGGTCCGCCAATGCGCGCGGCGCGTCAATGGCAGTGCATTATACCATAAAGCGCCGCGTTTGCAGCCGTGTGCGTGAAAAGGTATACTTAGGTGGCGTCACATGTCCCAAAGGAGGTCCGCATGAACAACTCTGCCGTCGTGAGAATGCTGGCACTGGCCGGTGTGCTGCTTGGCGCCGTGGCGCTGGCGCACGCGGGGACGGTATATGTTGACGTTGCCAACGCGACGCCGGTATCCCCTTACACGAATGGCTGGGCAAGCGCGGCGACCAACATCCAGGAGGGCGTTGACGCGGCGTCGTTGGGAGATCTGGTGCTGGTCGCGGACGGCGTGTACCACCTCGCGATAAGCTCGCAGGTGGTGGTGACGAAGCGGGTGACGCTCAGGAGCGTTAACCGGTACGGCGCGGTGGTGCAGTCACATCCCGACCTTGGCCGTTGTTTCTTCATCAGCGCTCTCGGCGCCGTGGTTGACGGATTCACAATCCGTGGCGGCCACACGATGAACGTCGAGGGCGGCGGGGTGTACCTGCAGCAGTATGGCACGTTGCAGAACTGTCTCATTGTCAGCAACCATTCGAGCGGCTACTTCCTTGCCTGCTACGGGGGCGGGGTGTACGTGAAGAACGGCGGGCTAGTGAGCAACTGCATCGTGCGCGCAAACATGTCGGACGGGAGCGGCGGCGGCATCTATCTCTACCGGGGCGGCGCGGCGATGAACTGCGTGGTGATTGACAACGAGGCGGTCTCGGGCGCGGGCGGCATTTCGCTGCAATACGGCACGGTGGCGCACAACTGCCTGATCGCGGGCAACACCGCGCATTACGGCGCAGGGGTCGAGACGTACAGCACCAGCCTGATCCAGAACTGCACCATTACCGCCAACCGTGCCGGGTGGTACCAGGGCGGCGTGCGCAGCGGGCCCGATGCCACCTACGAGAACTGCATCGTCCTCGGCAACACCGCGCCGTATATGCAGAACTTCCCCGACGGCCACATGCGTTTCATCAACTGCTGTACGACGCCCGACATCAACAGCACAAATGCCTCCGGCATTGTGATCGGAGATCCCGAGTTCGCCGACCCGCCAAGCAACGACTTCCGCCTGCTGCCCGGCTCGGCATGCGTCGACGCGGGCGGCAACCGCGCCTGGATGAACACGTCGATCGATCTTGACGGCCACGCGCGCATCATCAACGGCATCGTTGACATCGGCTCGTATGAAGGGGACCAGGCCGTTCCCGCGTGCAACTTCATCGCCGCGCGCCGCCAGCAGTTCGTTGGCCAGCCCGTGGTGTTTCAGCCGCACATGTGGGCGTTCAACGCCGAAGCCATCACCTGCCGCTGGGATTTCACCAACGACGGTTCGTTCGACACGACCACCTACGGGCTGAACGCCGTCACAACGACGTACGCCGCGTACGGCGCGTACTCCGTGCGCATGGAGATGAGCGACGGGCAGCGCGCCCTGACGCGTCGGCGTTACGACTACGTCACGATAGGCCCGGCCGAGTCGTATGTCTCGCAGGCAGGCGGGCATGTCGCGCCGTACCTCTCGTGGGGCCAGGCAGCGCGCGACCTGCAATCGGCCGTGGACACCGCGGTGGATGGCACGGTGATCCACGTGTCGAACGAGGTGTTCCGTGTGACGAACGAGATTTCGATTGCCAAGGGCGTGTGGGTAAAGAGCGTCGGGCCGGGCGCGTCGGCCGTGCTCGACGGCGGCCTGCCTGGGCGCACGGGCCGTTGCGTATACATCGAGCATACGAACGCCGTGCTTGACGGGTTCACCATTCAATGCGCGGGGTATCCGTATCAAGGCAGCACGGGCGGCGCGGTGATGGTGTGGCTGGGCGGCACGGTGCAGAACTGCGTGCTCGTGAGCAACGTGGCGAGCAGTGGCTCGGCCATCTACACGTTTCGCCGCGGGGCGGTGCTTGGGTGCGTTGTCAGCAACTGCTTCGGCGTGGGCTACGGCAAGGGAAGCGTGTTCTGCGACGGGAATGCCGTCGTGCGCGACTGCCTCATCGTCCGCAACCGCCAGGATCTCGCGGGTGGTCTCTACGTGTTTGGCACCGTTGTGTCGAACTGCATCATCAGCGACAATCTGGCAGCGGGGATTTACGGCGGCATGTACGCCGCGAGCGGCTATGGCGGCTGGTCGCGCGTCAGCGGTTGCCTCATCAGCAACAACGTGGCGCTCGACAACCGTGCCGGCGGCATCTGGGCCGATCTCTCGATCCTCGAGGACTCAACCATCGCGTGCAATTATGCGTCAAACAACTACTCGTACGGGGGCGGGGTGCTCCTATCCGGTGGCACCATGCGTCGCTGTCTCGTCA
>JAAYZF010000397.1 GCA_012514975.1 bacterium | reverse complement strand
CCTCGCAGGCAGTAGTGGCCAATAGGAGATTCCATCATGAAAAGAAGCTCAGAGCTGGTTATGCTTGCAGTGACCGCCGCGTTCACCTGTAGCACGGCAATGGCCGTATGGCGCTGGAGCAACGGGACGGGCGGCGGCCTGTTCAACGACACGGCGACATGGTCTGGCGGTGTCGTCCCGTCGCAGACGCTGGATCAATGGACGGTCAACGCCGGCGATGCAGTCACCATTCCTAACGACTATTCGTGGGTGCGGAACCAGAACAACTCGAACGAAGGAGCGTTTGTGGTCGAGCCGCGCGGCCATCTGTTCATGAACAGAATTCTCGGTCTCGTCTCCGGGTGGACCATTTACTCCGCGGGCACGGTCAGTGTCGGCCGCATTGCCACTGGGGTTGCAGGAAAGACTACCGTGGCAGGCGGGTTGTTCACCGTGCGGGACAACATTATGGCGTTGGATGCAAGCTTGCTCATCACGGATGGCCGGTTGCAGAACGGGGGGGCCATGGGGCCTATGGTCATCTCGAACGGCGTGATGGACTGCAAGAACATGGTGGCATCATTCAATGGCGGCTTGACCTGGGTAGGCGGCACAATCGCCAACCTTCGGCATACGTCCAACACCGAGCGCGGCAAAATCAACACCCAGTTCAAAGGGGGCTGCACGTACGACCTCAACGACCAGACATGGTCGCACAGCGTGGCGACTGATGACTTTGGTGCCATGGGGTTGACGTTCATGAACGGGGGCACCGTTCAGTTCGACGTCTACTCCTCTACGAACAACGACTGCGATTTCTTCCTTACCACTTCGCTCGGCAATTCGGTTGCGAGCAACGTGCTGTTCCTCATCGGCGATGGCGGCGGTCTTCCTGGTGTGCGCGCCGACTACACGGGCGCCACGTACCAGATCGTAAGGGCAGGCGGCTACAACAACATCACTCCCGCGGTCGGGACGTCGGAATGGTATTTCGCCGGCGAAAATCAAACGTGGGCCGTCATCTTCGACAACAACCTCGGCGTGGACGGCACGGTGACGGCATGGCCCATTCCCGAGCCGTTTGCCGCCGCGTTGGCCGTGGCAGCGGCGGCGCTGTTCAGCATGCGCAGGAAGTGAAGCGCGCCGCGACGGCTGTGTGCGACTGACCTGAACAAAACCTTCGAGGAGCACACTATGATAACGCGTTCCGCATTGTCCCCGCTGGCCATCCTGGCTGCGCTCTGCTGCGTCACGGCCTCTGCCGCGCAATACATCGCCCCGCTTATCAGCGGCAATTTCAACTGGACGAACACGGCGCAATGGAGTCCGGTTGGCTCGTATCCGAACTCGCCGTCTGACGAGGCGCTTTTCACGAACGCCGCGACGATCACCGTCTCCGTCAATGGCGGGCCGGTGACGGCCGCGGTCGTGACGCTTGCCGGCACGCGGATCACCCTGCAGAACGGCAGCGGATCAGGGCGCGAGCTCTTCCTCACCAACAACGCCGGCAATCCGCGCATCACCGCCATCGGCCTCCCGTTCAACTACCAGATTGTCAACAATCTCATCACGACTTTTGGACAGCCACTCGATGTCGTTGCCACCAACACGCTCCGCTTCTATCCAAACATGGTCAGCTCAGCCGACGTCAATCTCATCGCCAACGGCGGCGTCATCCACCTGGGCGATTCATACATCGTGGTGAATATCAGCACTGGCTACACAGGCGCCGTGCATGTGAAAGGAGGAAACAGCGCGGGCCAGTATGTGGCGTACAAGACCTGGGCTCTGTCGAACAGCGCTGCCTATGTGGTCGAGGGCGGCCGTCTGGCGTTCATGGCGCTGACGCAACCGCAGGCGGCGCTGCCGGTCGTGTCGAACATCTCCCCGCTGATCCTGAATGAAGGCGCCACGCTCTATGCGCTGAACAATGCGACCAACGGCATCCTGCTCCTCAAGGACGTCACGGTGAATGGCGTGGTGACGAACGAATACCAGACCCACACGCTTTCATTCACCTATCTCGCGGATGTCAAAGGGACAGGCGCCGTCGTCAACTATCTGAACGGCTCGATCGACACGGTCACCAACCTCTTCCTCGGCAGCATCAGCCCCGGCTTCAGCGCGGGCACGCTGACGCTTGACGAAGCGAACGGCGTCACCAAGCTCGGCGCGAGCGGCAGCCCGGTCACCTTGAATATCGAGGACGGCGACCGGGTGGCCCTGATCAACATGGGCGCCGCGGTGGACCTGCAGAACATCAACGTGAAATTCCTCACCACGACAGTGCCGGGCACGACCAACTGGTTCCTCCATTCCGACAGCGGGTTCGCCGGCGGCGCGTTCAACACTGTCGATCCCGGTACATTCGTCTGCTTCGTGGTCAGCAACGTGCCCGGCATGCCGGACTACATCGGCGCGGTCGTCGTGCCCGAGCCGGTCGTCCTTGCTGTCCCCTTCCTCGCGCTTCTGCTGCGCCGCTGCAGAAGGTAATCGAATCTGTTGCTGGGCAACGCAACAGTTTGAGGCAACGGCGGCAAAGACAGTGTGGGAGGGACATCCCTGTCCCGGTTAGCGCGCTCCAGTGCGCGGCGATTTGGCGGGCCGGAGCCCACCGTCGGCGCACGGATCCCGCGGGGCGGGACAGGTGCGCCGGCCTCCCACTTTGTTCCAGCGCTTTTGAGGCGCAAGCGAGTCCCCCGCCCTGAAGGGACGGGCGATTGCCCCCCGGACTCACGCCTGTGAATGGCTACCCCGTTGCGATTCACAGGCGGTTGCGGTACAATAGAACGGTGTCTCGTGAATCCCTGGACGGAGGTGTGACCGGCTGTGCCGGAAGACAGGAGGTACGGAAGCGTGAACCGAATGGCATGCAACGCAACGGAGCGTACGACGGGAAAGGCGGTGCTCTGGCTGTGCCTGGCTGTTGTACTGCTCGTCCTGGCCTGCGCAGGCGGCTGGCTCGGGGTGCAGCACCTTCGCGCATACATGACTTACCGCGAGGCGCAACGGCGGTTCAGCGCCGGCGACCTGCCGGGCGCGCGTTCGAGCCTTGAGCGTGCAACTGAGATCCGGCCACGATATGCGGCAGCGCACCGCGATCTTGGTATCGTCTTCACGCAACTCAAAAACTACAATCAGGCGCGCACCAGCCTGGACCGCGCGATCACGCTCGATGCCCGCGACGCCATCGCCCGCGCCGCCCGCGCGACTGTAAATGCGCGGCTCGGACACCTCACCAATGCCCTCGAGGATCTGACCGCAGCGCTCACCCTCACGCCCACGAATGCCGACTGGCACGCCACGCGCGGCCTGCTGCACCACAGGCTCGGCCGGTTGTCCGACGCCGTGGCGGACGCCTCAACCGCCCTCGCGCTTGACGATGCGGCGCCGGAGTACTGGGTGCTGCGCGCCATGGCCTACCGCGACCTTGGCTCCAACGAGCACGCTCTCGCCGACTGCACAGCCGCGTTGCAGCGCGACCGCAACAATGACGATGCGTATCGCATCCAGGGAGACGCGCTGCGCGCGACCGGCGACTACCACCGCGCGGCCGCGTCGTACACGCACGCCGTTGACATCAACGCCTCGGACGCAGAGGCTTACTGCGGCCGTGGCATCTGCCGCGCGGCCCTCGGGCTCACCAACGATGCCATCCGCGACTTCACGCTTGCCATCCGCACACGGCCGCGCCATGCCCAGGCGTACTACGAACGCGGGCAGCTATGTGAACACAAGGAGGACTACGACGGCGCCCTTGACGACTACTCGGCTGCCATTGCCATAGCCATCACCAACGCAGAGTACTTCCGCGCGCGCGCAAGCGTCCTGATCGGTGTGGATGCCTACGAGGAGGCTCTCGAGGACACGGACTGCGGGCTCGCGCTCGCGCCGTCGAACGCCGTGTTGCATCGTTACCGCAGCATCGCGCTGCGCAACCTGGGCGATCTTACGGGCTCACTCGCCGAGGCCACCATCGCGATCGATCTCGCGCCAGGCAATGCGCAGGCGTACCGGGCACGTGGCATGGCGCTTGCGGCTATGGGCGCCACAGCGCGCGGCATCAGGGAGATCGAGCACGCAATTGCCATGCGGCCCGGCTTTGCCGCCGGCTACTACGAGGACATCGGCAACATCCATCGCGAGGCAGGCGACAATCGCGCTGCCATCGCAGCGTATACGCACTCGATCAACGCCGATACGAACTACTCCTATTCCTACTACAACCGTGGGACTGCGCGTAGCGACATGGGCGAGCATTTGGGCGCGATTGAAGACCACACTACATGCCTGCGTCTCAATCCCGGCTACATGCGCGCAGCAAACAACCGGGGAATCGCCCTCATGGCCCTGCGGCGCTACAGCGAAGCCCTGGCGGACTTCGAATTGGTGCTGAGAAACTACCCGGACAACGCGATTGCATACTACAACATCGGGCGTGTGAAGTACTATCAGGGCTTGTACACGGAATCCGTCGCCGCGCTCACCAAGGCCATCGAGTACCGTCCGGGCTTTGCCGAGGCGTATCACTGGCGAGGCTTTGCAGGCACATGGCTGGGGGATTGGCGACGCGTGGCGGGCGATTACGAGCGGGCCGCGACGCTCACCCGCACATGGGCTCCTTACTTTGTCGACGCTGCTGACGCCCATTTGAACTGCCGCCAGCCTGGGGCGGCTCTTACGAATGTCACGCGCGCCCTCGCCCTTGATCCGGGCAACGCGGTCTACTTGGTATGTCTCTCGCGCGCACACAACGCCCTGAGCAACAAGGCGGCGGCAGTAGAGGCGCTCGATGCCGCCTCACGCACAGGCAGGTGGCCGGGGGCCATCCCGTTTACCATGGTGTGGGCCTCACGCGATACGGGAAGAACTGACATTGCGTTGAGAGTCCTCAACGACGCGATCAATGCCGGAAGAAGTGTGGAGGAGAACCTGAAGGTGCGCGCGGAACTGCGTCTTGCGTGCGGTGCAACCAACGACGCGCTGCGCGATCTGGAACACGTTCTGGAACTCAGTCCCAAGGAACGACAGGTACGATGGCGTCTTGCAACCGCCTGGAGGCTCCTCGGTCTCACGAACGAGGCCCTCACACTGCTCGACGAGGGTGTGCGCGTAATGCCGGACGACGAATGGGCCTACGGGCAGCGCGCGTTCATGTACCGGCACATCGGCGCGCTCAACAAGGCTCTCGCGGATTTCGACGCAGCTCTTGGCCGCGCTGGGCAGAAGACGAGGACGCAGCTTCTCCTCCACCGCGGAAGTCTGCAGCACGAGCGGGGGTGCTACACTCAGGCTGTCGCGGACCTCAGCATCGCCCTTCCGGAGGATCCCGATAATGGTGTCTACTGGTGGTACTGCGGTAACGCACGCGCCGCATTGGGTGATCTCAGCAATGCGGTCAATGATCTGACCACGGCGATCACCTGCCGGTATGCCTACTCAGCCGCCCGGATGGACCGTGCACAGGCCCTGCTCCAGCGCGGTGACTTCCAGTCTGCCTACGATGACTTCGACGCGCTTGTCCGCAAGCCACGCGCGTCAGCCGATGCGTATGCCGGCCGCGGCCGTTCGGCGCTTATGCTCGGCCGGGCTGACGACGCACTGGCCGATCTCATTCATGCGGTGTCCATGAAGACGAACGCACCGAAGTTCCACGTCTATCGCGCACTCGTCCACCAGGCACGCGCGGACAACGGCAGCGCGCTCGCCGACTATGCACGCGCCGTTGAAATCGCCCCGTCCTACTTGGTCACCTACACCAACCGCGCGGCATTGCATTTCGCGACCGGCAACACCAACGACGCCCAGGCGGATGTCAGGGAATTTCTCAGCCGCGGCGGCGAGCTGGCCGGCGAATGCAGAGCCTGGCTGTCCACGGAAGCGAAGTGACTGCGACGGCGTCCCGCCCGATGCGCAAGGACTGCCGGGCGCACGCGCTCCGCGCATCAACCACGCCTCTCAACGGAGCATTCCCTCCTTCTCATCCAGCGCTGCAATCCATTCAGCGGGCGCATGGAGCTGCTTGAGCTCGGCGATCATCCGCCGATGGAGACGTCTGGCGACAGCCGGGAACTTACGCATCACATCGCGCGTCTGCCGCGGGTCGGCATGGCTGTCGAACAGCCGCGGGGCGAACTGCCTGTTCGATACCCCGTAGAGCCAGCGGCCGTCGGTGATCTGCGCATGATTGCCGTACCAGCCTGAGACGGCCGCGGAACGGAAGCCCTGCCCGCGCCCTCCGAGTTGCGGGAGAAGCGACTGGCCCTGAATCGTCTTTGGCGAACGCACGCGGAAGAAATCGAGGATGGTCGGCATCACATCGGGCGGCTGGGCCAGCGCGGTGCACGTACGCGGAGCGCGCCCGGGAATACGCGCCATGAAGACGGGCCTGCTGACGGTGTCGAGCAGTGGAAGGAACTGCTCGCCGTCGGCGCCGCGTGTGTTGGTGCGGAATGTCGTGAGTTTGCCGATCAGCCCTCCATCGCAGGGATAGCCGAGGTAATGCCCGTGGTCGCTGAGAAAGACGACCATCGTCTTGTCGGCGATGCCAAGCAGGTCGACCGTGTCGACAAGCCGGCCGAACCAGCGGTCGACCATGGTGCATTCGGCGGCGTAGAGGGCTTGGAGGTGCTTCAGTTCCTTCTTGCCGAAGCGATCGATCGAGCCATACTCGGCCCATGCGTACGGCACGCCCTGCGCATCGGGCAGGTAGAGGTCGCGTGCCCAGATGGGCGGGTCCCACGGCTCGTGCGGGTCGAAGGTATCGACGTAGAGGAAGAAGCTCTTGCGGCGCGAGTTGCGCGTGAGCCACTCGATGGCAGCCTGAAAGGTTTGCGGCGTAGTCCAGTCCATTTCGCTGACGCGGCGGCGGCCCTGGCTGACCATACGGCGGAAAGCCCTCTCGCTGAGGCGAATCTGGCCTTTGCCGGTGGGCGGCTCATAGGCCAGCTCATTATAGTAGTCGGTCCACCAGAAATCGCCTTCGGAGCCGCGGGACCAATGGACGCCGTCAAACCCGCGCGTGAACGTCATCTGCGCCGAGCGGAACAGGTGGGGCGTGTCGGCAGCCATGTACGTCTCGATGCCGGCGCGCGAGAGCAGCTCGGTAAGCACCACATCATCCTTCTTGAGCGGCTGCCATGGCCGGTCGGCAAACGAGTACCGGCCGGTGAACATGTCCGTCCGCTGGGGAATGGTGGGATAGGAACCGATACGGAACT
>JAAYZF010000396.1 GCA_012514975.1 bacterium | reverse complement strand
CTCCGTGCCGTAAAGGGATACAAGTGTGGCGCAGCGCTTTGGGCTGCGACGGCGTTTCCCCTGGACTTGAGGCGACTATGTTAAGAAGAGTCCTTCAGTCTGTTGTATCCTTTCTCCTCTGGGCGGCGGTTGCGTTGGCGTGCTATCTCTATGCCCAGACGCAAGGATTCTGTGACCGCGCAGGGCCGATGCTGCTGACGTTTCTCATCGGCATCTCCGGTTTCCTGTATGCATGCATTCTATCAGCATGGGGAAGGAGTGTGCGCGTGTCGTACGTGAAGGCTCTAGGCATTGGAGCGCTGGCGACAACGGCCGTTTCGCTGGTTGCCATCGTCGCCGATGGCTCATCCGACATACGGGAGATTGCAGGCGTGATTGGTGCCGCGCTCGCCGTCGGAGCCGTGATGGGAACGCTCAACTACCTGGCGGTTCACATGTGGTTCGGAAGAAAGGTCAAGCCGTAGTCTTCTGAAGCTGTTATCACGGGGCTGTCACACCGGCGAATGTGGCTGGCCTCTTCGAGGCCGGTGCAACGGGCGCGAAGCACCCATCCACACCGGCTCAACGGCCTCGCTGACGCGAGCACTCCAGACCAATCCGCGCCGTGTCCTGAGTGACGCACACACCCGCCGGCCGTTGCACCCGCCGCGCCCCGCTTCCTAGATTCCTTGCGTCGTCCGCAAGGAATCTACCGCCACACGAACCATGTGAACAGGTACGCCGCGAGCGTTGCCGCAAGGGTGAACGGCACGCCGATTTTCATGAACTCGAAGAACCCGATCGGGTGCCCGTCCTTCTTCGCCATGGCGCATGCCGCTATGTTCGCCGACGCGCCGATCTGCGTCACGTTGCCGCCGAGGCTCGCACCGATCAGCAGACCGAAGTACAGCAGCATCGGGTTGCACCCGAGATTCTGGGACATCAGGCCCACCGCCGGCAGCATCGCCGCCAGGTAGGGTATGTTGTCGACGACGGCAGAGACGAGGACCGAGATCACCACGATCAGCGTGTAGGCGGCGAAGACGTTTCCGCCTACCATGCCCAGCAGCGCGTTCGCAATGTCGGTCACCCAGCCTGTGGCGCTGATGCTGCCGACAAGGATGAAGATGCCCATGAGGAAGAACGTCGTATCCCAGTCGAGCGACTTGAGCCCACGTATGATCGAGCCTTTGTGAGTGAGTTTCTCCCATGCCATGGCGACGATGCCGGCAACCATGCAGATTGCGCCGGGCGTCCAATCGGGCCGGTTCTTGATGAACGAGGTCGATGCGAGCGTCAGGATCAGGCCGGTAAGAATGAGTGACGGCACCCACGATTTGACCTGTTCGACACGCTCGATCCGGACCTTCTCGCGCAGTTTTCTGAACAGGACATAGAGCACGAAGAACGAGGCAGCCGCGCCGCATTGCACGGCGAAGAAGATGCCCGGCTTGCCCTGCAGCCAGAAGAACTCCACGAAGTTGATCCCCGCCTCGGTGCCCAGCAGCATGCTCGGCGTGTCGCCGATCAGCGTCGCCGCGCCCTGCAGATTGCTCGAGATGGCGATGCCGATCATCAGCGGCTTCGGGTTGAGTTTCAACTTGTGCGCAAGCGCCAGCCCGACGGGCGCGATCAGCAGCACCGTCGCCACATTGTCCACAAAGGCCGAGATCGCGCCCGTGAGCAGGCATATCCACAGCAGCGCCCACGCCGTGTTGCGCGACCGTTCGACGATCACCTCCGCCAGGTACGCCGGCGCGCGGCTCCTGATCAGCGCGTCAGCAACGATCAGATTGCCCACGAAAATGCCTATCACGTTCCAGTTGATTGTCTGAAACGCGTCGAGCGGCGGCATGACGCGCAGGGCGACGATGGCCACCGCGGCGCCCAGCGCCACCAGCATCCGCCGCGCGGGAAGGAAGATGAACAGCACATAGGCTGCGATGAAGATGACAAGCGCGCTGATTCTCGAATCTGGCATGGCTCGTTCAATCGGGTTATCGGTGGTGTTAAAACATCGGGAGGATTATACCAGAAACTCTGCTGGAACGCCAGTGAGTCAAGAGGCCAGTTCCGGCCACTTCCTGCGCGCACGATGGTGCAGCGCCCTGTCGCCGGAACTGGGAGAGGCGCGTGCCCGAGGATGACGGCTATCGGCTATCGACCATCGACGACGAGGACGAGGACGAGGACGATTGCTGGGGCGCTGGGCGACGATGGCGGGGGGAGAAAGGGAAGCCCCACGATCCCAATGGAATCGTGGGGCTTGGGTGGTGGCTGGGGCGCTAGGACTCGAACCTAGACTAACTTGATCCAGAGTCAAGTGTGTTACCAATTACACCACGCCCCATAACTCTCAGTTCTATATTATAGGCAATTCGCCTGCGCATGTCAACCGGTTTGCAGCCCGCCTGCGGGGGGCGCAAACCGTGACCGCAGAGCACAGAACACGATGGCAAGCACCCATGCAGCGGCAACGGGCTCGGGAATGTAGAACACATCGGACGGCGCGACGGTGAAGCCTGTCAGGCCGTCGGTGGTGATGACGATGTTCGTGCGGACGGAGCCGCGCGGATCGCTTCCGCGGTTGGTCAGATAGACTGCCGCGCCCGCGGCGATCACGCGGTCGACCGTCTCGGGAGAGGGGAACGTCGTGTTGGGCGGCACGGAGAAGAGTGCGGCGAGCGGCTGGGCATTCGAGAGAAACGCCGCGCTTGTGCCGTCGTTCAGCCCATGATGCGCTGCGACGAGCGAATGCAGCCCCGCGGTCCATGGTACGAGCGGCAGGTCGACATTGGTGCTGATGTCCGCGGGGAAGAGATGGCGGTAGATGCCGTGCGTCAGCAGGATCACGGCCGAGGCATCGTTCTCGATGCCGTCGGTATCGAGCGCGGCGCCGTTCTTGTACCGGCCGTTCACGTAGAGGCATTCGACGGTCGTCATTGGACCGAGCGCGTGCCACCAGCCCGCGGTGATCACGTCGCGGATTGCGCCGACGGCGCCCGTGTAGCCTGCGAGCTCGCTTGCCGACACCCAGGCAGAGCTGACGCTGATGTGATCGTTGTCCCAGGCTTCCCCGAAGGCAAACCCGCGCGCAACCAGCCCGGACACGCCGCCGTAATGGTCGCTGTGCGCGTGGGAGACGATGAGCACATCCGCCGTGGCCACTCCCTGCGCGGCGAGATAGGGGAATGTGCTGTCGACCGACGCAGGCGGCCCGGCATCAATCATCACTGTTTTGCCGCCCTCGAGCTCGATGACGCCGCACTGGCCAAGACCGACATCGAGCTCGCGCACGGTCAGTTGCGCTGCCGCGGTGATGGCCGCGGAAGCAGCGAGGAATGACGAGGTCTTCCACATGAGTTAATTATAGCATAACGAAGGCCCGTGCCTGCTGCGCGTGCGTGCTTGCACGTGTCCGCCGGCATGCGGGGTACGACGTGACTCCAGTCACGTCGACGCGCGGGAGACGCGTGTTGGCCGGCGCGTTGTCGCGGCGTGCGGCCACGACTGGAGTCGCGGCCTACTGCGCGTGCGTGCCGACACGTTTCCGCTCCATGCCGTGTGCAGCGGGTTGGGACTGCGTTGATGCAGCGTGATGTGCCTGGTTGACTGGCGGCCGGTTCATGCGGTACAATACGGATGAAACCTTGCGGCGGCCGAGAGAGGCGCATGACCATCGGGATACCACGAGCGCTGTTTTACCACTATCATCCGGGGATGTGGGAGGCGCTGTTCGACGCGCTCGGCCACGAACCCGTCCTTTCGGGCGTCACGACGGACGCGACGGTCGAGGCTGGCGGGCGCTTGGCGGAGAGCGAGGCGTGTCTCTCGTGCAAGGTGTTTGCGGGGCATTGCGCGCAGTTGGCCGGAAAGGGAGTCGACGCGCTGTTCATCCCGCGGTACTTCAGCGTCATACGCAACGCGATCTGCTGTCCGAAACTCTATGCGCTGGCCGAAACGACCGCGGCCGAGCTGCCCTGCGCGCCGCGGATCATCAGGCCGCGCGTGGATGCGAACCGCGAGCCGCTGACGGTCACGCTTTGCCGCGTCGCGGCGATGTTCACGAAGAATCCCTCGAGGATATGGCGCGCAGTCGCCCGTGCGCGCGCAGCACTCGCGCCGCCAGGGTGCGCACCCCATCCGCGCGCGCCCGGCGCCGGCGTCCGCGTCCTGCTTCTTGGCCATGCGTACAATCTGGGCGATCAACGGGTGAATCACCACATCACCCGCATGCTCGAGGCGCTTGGCTGCGCGGTCGTGCCGAGCGTGAGCGTTGTCATGCGCGCGGCGCATCGCGGGCGGCGCTGGCATTTCCTTGATGAAGCACTTTGGTGCGCCGGCGAGGCCGCGGTCGAGGGGTGGCATGGCGTGGTCCACCTTTCGGCGTTCAACTGCGGATGCGATGCCGTGGTCAAGTCAATGCTTGAGAGGCAGTGCCGTGCGCGCGGCCTGCCATACTTGCCGCTCGTGGTTGACGAGCACACTGAAAGCGGCGCCGTGCAGACGCGTGTCGAGGCGTTTGTCGATTCGCTTGGTGACGGCGGGGAGGCTGCATGGAACGGCGGTGCGGTGACGAACATGGCGGAGGCGGTGTGAACGTGTACCTCGGCATTGACGTGGGCAGTGTGTCGACCAATCTTGTGGCGATGACGCCGGATGGCGCTGTCGCGCACGAAATCTACCTGCGTACGGGCGGCGAGCCGGTGCGCGCGGTGCAGGAGGGAATGCGCCTGCTCTCTCGCGCCGGGCTTGGCGACGGCAGCGTGTGCGGCTGCGGCGTCACGGGGAGCGCGCGGAGGCTCATCGGGCATGTTCTTGGCGCGGACATGGTGAAGAACGAGATCAGCGCCCATGCGCGCGCGGCGGTGCATCTGGCGCCTGAAGCGCGCACGGTCATCGAGATTGGCGGGCAGGACTCGAAGTTCATCGTGGTGCGCGACGGGCGTGTGCGGGATTTTGCGATGAACGCGGTGTGTGCGGCGGGCACGGGCGCGTTTCTCGAGGCGCAGGCGGCGCGGCTTGGCGTGCCCGTCGAGCGTTTCGGCCTGCTCGCGCTTGCCGCGCGGGCGCCCGTGCCGATCGCGGGCCGGTGCACCGTGTTCGCCGAGTCCGACATGGTGCACAAGCAGCAGGCGGGGCACGCGGTCGAGGATATCGTGGCGGGCCTGTGCGCCGCGCTGGTGCGGAACTATCTGGCGACCGTGGCGAAGGGCAAGCCGGTCGCCGCGCCCGTCGTGTTCCAGGGCGGCGTATCCGGGAACGCGGGGATGAAACGGGCGTTCGAGCAGGCGCTCGGTTGCGCGGTGGTCGTGCCGCCGCACAACATGGTCATGGGCGCGCTGGGCATGTGCCTGTATCTCCGGGCGGGTGATCGGGGCGGGCGCACGTCATTCCGCGGGCTGGGCGTGGCGGACGAGAAGATTGACGTCGCCGTGCAGCCGTGCGCCGGATGTTCGAACAACTGCCGCGTGTTCTCCGCGCGCATCGGCGCGTCGGTCGTGGGCACGTGGAACGACCGCTGCGGCAAATGGTCGGGCAATGGAGGTGCGGGCGGATGAAGCGCGTTGCCGTCCCGCCGCTCGGCCATTACGGCCCCGTGTTCGCCCGCGGGCTCGAAGCGCTCGGGTATGAATGCGTGAACATCCCCGCCGCGACGCGCGTGGCGCTCGAACACGGCTGCGCCGCCGCGCCCGAGGACATGTGCCTCCCGTTCAAGCTCGTGCTCGGCGTGTTCATGGACGGCATGGACGCCGGGGCCGAGGCGATCGTCATGTTCGATACGCGCGGCACGTGCCGGTTCAGATACTATCATGAGCTGCACGCGGCGCTGCTCGAAGAAACGCATCGGGCGCCGGAGGTGATCGTGTTCACCGCGTGGCACGGCCTGACGCTCATCTGGAGGCGCGGCATCTTCAATGCGTTGCGCACCGTGGCGGCATGGCGTTTCCTGCTGGGCCTTGTGCGCCTGATCGAGCACATCGAGGATCGCGCATGGGCCGCGAGGCCGTGCGAGCAGCGGCGCGGCGAGACGACGGCCGTGATGCGCGCATGCCTCGACATCGCCGCCGCTGTCTCCTCCCGCCGTGAACTTGCCGGCGCGCGCCGGCGGATCGACACCCTGTTCGACGGCATCGCGACTGCCAGGGACGCCGCACCGCCAGTGGCCGTCACCGTGGGCGAGATATATCTGCTGACCGAGCCGGCCTCGAACCTCTGCCTTGATGAAACGCTGGGAACGCTCGGCATCGAGGTGCGCCGCGCGGAACGCCTTTCGACGCTGATCAGCCGCGTGCTTCCGCACAATCGCTGGCGCCGCGCGCGGGCCGCGCGGCAGTACCTGCCCGTTCCTGTGGGCGGCCACGGGCTCTCGAGCGTTGCGGATGCCGTGACGCATGCCCGCGCGGGCGTTGACGGCATCATCCACCTCGCGCCGTTCGGCTGCATGCCGGAGACCACGGTCAGGCCCCTCATACGCGCCATCGGTGACGCGCACGACGTGCCCGTTCTGACGCTCACGTTCGACGAACAGGCCGCGCAGTCGGGCCTCGATACCCGTCTCGAAGCCTTTGCCGACGTCCTTCACGAGCGCCGGCGGACGTTGTTCGATCTGGCCCGGGCAACAGGAACGGCCGGACGCGTGCACACGAGTCTCTGACCTTGCGCCGCACACAACCTTCCGCGCTGCGTGCCTCGCGCGCACCGGTGCGCCGGGCGGTTTGCTGTCGGCGCGGTTTTTATGGTATAATACGGGAGACTAGAGAACCGTTAAACGAAGGAGGCCGTTATGCGTATGAGGAGGGTTGTTACAGTCGTTGCAGCCGCCGCCGTTCTTGCCGCCCTTGCCGCAGGGGCGCACGCGCTGTTCTCGGACATGTCGATTGACCGTGGCGACTCATTCATGAAGTCGTACGGCACGTACCTGTTCCGCGCGCGTCATCCGCGTGCGGAATACCTTTCGAGCACGCTGATGAGCGCCACGGAGAACGCGCGCACGTACCGGATCGATTTCCGCGGCGTCTACACCGGGCGGAAGTACACGATGGACGTGACACTCGAATACTCGGGCGGGACGCTGTCGGGGATTTCGTACGGCCGGGACACCTGTCCCGTGAACCCGGAACGCACGGTCGGTTTCCTTGGCAAGCTGTGGCGCAGGCGCGGCGTGATGATGGTGGCCGACCTGGCGAACATGCTGCCGCTGCTCGAGAAGCCCGCCGAGGTGCAGCGGCTCAAAGTCAACGATATGACCATCAACAAGGCCGGCGGCGCATTCAAGTACAAAAAGGAATCGCCGTCCGACGCGCAACAGCGGTGGAAGCTGGCGGGCTCGTGCCCCACGGCCATGACGAGCCTTGACGAGATGTCGAGCATCAGCTTCAGCGGCAGGCTTGCCGGCGGCTCCGACCAGCCCGTCCAGACGTTCTACACCACGCCCACCGGCGTCAAGGGCAGGAAAGGCAACCGGTACAAACAGAAGTTCTTCTATTTTACGAAAGGCGCGTCTTCGCGATCATCAGGCCATCACAGCTATCCGAGTTTCGGCATGTTCAAGGCATGGCTCGAAGATGGCGAGCTCCGGTACCTTTACTCGATCAGCAAGGCGAACCAGGGCGGCGTGATGATCGCCGAAGATCAGATTCCGTACGTGAAAGACTACATGGAAACGAACAAGACCGAGAGCGACACGGTGGCGTTCGAGACCGCGATGCAGGTGAACACCTACACGCGCGGCGCGGAGCTGCACGACGGCGGCGCGAGCTTCACGTACAAGGCGAACACAAAGAAGGCGCGCGGCAAACTCGAGAAGAACCCGCCCGCGCGCTGACCTCAAATCTCCGGCACCCAGTGCTTGTAGGCGCCCAGCGCCTCGGGCGGTAGCGCGCGCCACACCGGCTCGGCAACCGCCCGGTATTTTTCCGCCCGCGCGGCAAGGTCGTCGCCGCACCGGCAGAGCACGCCGGCCGACCAGCCGTCCGTGCTGTGCGCGCCGGTGTCGTTCACCAATCCTGCCAGCTCAGCCGTGTGATCGATGAGGAAGCACGGGACGAGAAGGTTCTCGTGCGCCTTCTGCTGCGCGCGCATGCCGGAGAAGAAGGGCGAGAGCAGTGCGTCCTCGAGCGAGCTTGTGCGGATGTTGTGCGTGGCGAAACGGACAAAGGCGCACGGCTCGACGTCCCCGTTCGCGTTGACGTGCAGGTAACGCCGCCCGCCGGCGATGCAGCCGCCGACGAGCGGCCCGTCGTTCCAGAAGTCGATGATGGCGATGGCATCCTGCGTGCGCCATCGTTGTGCGAGGTGGAAGAGCTCGATGCGCTGGGCCGGGGTGAGCATCCAGTCCGTCTGCGCGTCGCGTCCGACGGGCACGTAATGGAAGAGCCAGCCGAACGCGCAGCCGCGGTCAATCTGCTGCCGTCTGAACGCGTCGGCGGCGATGGCGTTGAAGTTGGCCGAGCTGACGGTGGCGGAGAAGCCGTAGAGGGCGCGCGCCTCGCGCAGGCGGGCGAACGCCTCCTCGATGCGGTCGAACACGCCGGCGCCGCGGCGTGCGTCGGTCTGCTCGCGGCCGCCTTCGAGGCTGAGCGCGGGCCCGTTGTTCGCAATGCGCGCCAGGCGTTTTGCGACGGACGCGGTGATGCACGTGCCGTTGGTGTAGATGAGGAAGATCGCGTCGCGGTGCTTCTCGAGCAGGTCGAGCAGGCCGGGCCACATGAAGGGCTCCCCCCCCGAGATGACGAAGAAGTGGACGCCCATCGCCTTTGCCTGTCGCACGACGCCGTCCACCTCGTCGAATGAGAGCTCGCCGCCGCCTGTCCCGGCGCTCGCGTAGCAGCCCTTGCACTGGAGGTTGCAGCGGTTCGTCGGGCTGATCATGACGGCAAGCGGCGCCTCGACGCCCGTGCGCGTGCGGAACGCGGCGCGTTGGAAGTGGCCGCGGGCCATTTCGTTCAGGATGAACGCGCGGACCATCTGGACGTTGTAGCGCCACGCCTTTGGGTGATGCCAGAACACGCGCAGCGCGCGCGCGGCGGGATGGTCGAGCCTGATCAACCGGGCAATCCGCGCGCAATAGCCCGCCAGCGCGCCGTCGGGCACGGCGCGGGCGATGCGTTCACCGAATGTGTTCCACGATTTCATGGCCGGCATCCTTATTGTGCGCAATACCGCCCGTTTTGTCAACTTGCCTTCCAGGGACGGTTGTGCTATAATCTGACGCTTTGGAATCATGGTACGGCTTGCGAGCCGCTTTCTTCGATACAACCCAAGGAGAGATACGATGAAAGGAGTGCCAGTCCAGAATACACGCAATGTGATCCTCGCGGGCCATGCCGCCAGTGGCAAGACCACGATCGCCGAGCACATCCTCTTTGCCAGCGGCATGATCTCGCGCCTGGGCGCCGTCGAGGCGAAGAACACCGTGTCGGACTGCACGCCCGAGGAGCAGGACCGCCAGATCAGCGTCCACACCGCCTACCTCTTTGCCGCCAATCGCGGCCATCACCTCTTCTTCAGCGACACGCCCGGCTATGCCGACTTTGTCGGCGAGGTCGTCTCGGCGGCGCGCGTGGCCGATGCGGGCGTCATTGTCGTTGACGCGGCCGCCGGCATCGGCCCGGGCACGATGAAGGCATGGGAGCTGCTCGACCAGACGGGCGCGCCACGCATGGTCATCGTCAACAAGATGGACCGGGAGGGCGCGAACGCGGCCGCGAGCATCGATGCCCTCGTCAACACCTTCGGCAAACAGTGCATCCCGCTCAACGCCCCCGTCGGCAGCGAAGCATCGTTCACCGGCGTGGCAGACCTCTTCGGCGACACCGCCGCCGGGGCGGACGAGGCGCTCTTCACCGCGTTCAAGACCAGGCTCGTCGACGCCATCGCCGAATCCGATGAGAAGCTCATGGAGAAGTACCTCGGCGAGGAAACGCTTTCGAGAGACGAGCTCGTCGCCGCGCTCCGCACGGCAATCACCGCCGGCACGATCGTCCCGGTCGTCTTCTCGGCCGCGGCAAAGGGTGTCGGGATCAAGGAGATCATCGACACGATCATTGAGTATCTGCCCTCGCCGGCGGACCGCGGGGAGGTGCAGGCGGCCGAGGGCGGGCCGCTCAAGCCCGACCCGGCGCTTCCGGCCGCGTGTTTCGTGTTCAAGACGGTGACCGATGCCTTTGTCGGCCAGGTGACCTATCTGCGCGTGTACCAGGGCACGATTGCCCCCGGCGCGGACGTGCTGAACGTGACGCGCAACGCGAAGGAGCGGCTCGGCGAGCTGCTTATCGTCCAGGGCAAGGAACAAATCCGCGCGGACCAGGCCACGCCGGGCGACATCGTCGCCGTCGCCAAGCTCAAAGCCACGCACGTCAACGACGTCCTCGGCGCCGCCCATGTCAAGTTCACGCCGATCGAGTTCCCGAAACCCGTGATGACGCTCGCCGTCGCGTCGTCCAAAAAGGGCGAGGAGGAGAAGATCGCCGAGGGCCTCCACCGCATCTGCGAGGAGGACCCCACGATCAAAGTCGAGCGCAACGAGGAGACGCACCAGACGCTCGTGTCCGGCATGGGCGACGTGCACCTCGACGTGGCCTTCAAGCGCATGAAGGAGAAGTTCAAGGTCGAGATCGTCACCTCGATGCCGAAGGTGGCCTACCACGAGACGATCCGCGGCACGGCCGACGTGCGCTACCGCCACAAGAAGCAGTCGGGCGGCGCGGGCCAGTTCGGCGAAGTGGCGATCAAGGTGCGGCCCAACAAGCGCGACGCGGGCTACGAGTTCATCGACAACATCGTCGGCGGCGTCATCTCGAACAACTTCATCCCCAGCGTCGACAAGGGCATCCAGGCGCGCATGAAGGAAGGAATCGTCGCGGGCTGCCCGGTGGTGGACATCATCGCCGAGCTGTGGGACGGCAAGGAGCACCCGGTCGACTCGAAGGACATTGCGTTCCAGACCGCCGGGCGCTATGCCATCCAGGAGGCGGTCGAGAAGGCGCAGCCCATCCTGCTCGAACCGATCATGGACGTCGAGATAACCGTCCCGCCCGAGTTCATGGGCGATATCAACGGCAATCTCAACAGCAAGCGCGGCCATGTCATGGGCGTGGACGTGAAAGGCTCGATGCAGGTCATCAAGGCCATGGTGCCCCAGGCCGAAATGTTCAGGTTCTGCAGCGAGCTGCGTTCGATCACCGGCGGCCGCGGCTCGTTCAGCATGAGCTTCCACCAGTACCAGGAGGTCCCGCCGCAGATCGCCCAGCAGGTCATCGCCGCATACCAGAAATCCAAACAGGAACAGGCTGAGTGAAGACGGCCCGGTAATCGGTAATCGGTGATCGGTGATCGGTAATCGGTAATCGGTGACCGGCGTTCAGCATGCACATCTGAAATCTGAAATCTGAAATCGTAGATAACAAATCCCCCATGCATCCCGCTCTCGAAGCCATAGCAGGCAAGCGCATCATCGTCGTCGGCGACGTCGTGCTCGATCATTTCGTGCGTGGCGAAGTGGACCGGATATCGCCCGAGGCGCCGGTGCCCGTGGTGCGGGTGACGAGGGAGAACGACATGCCGGGCGCCGCGGCGAACGTTGCGCTGAACCTTGCCGCGCTCGATGCCCGCCCCATCATGGTCGGCATTGTCGGCGATGATGCCGACGGGCGCCGCCTGCGCGAGCTGCTTGTCAGGCACAATGTCGATTGCACGTATCTCATCACCGACAAGCAGACGCGGACGACGCGCAAGACGCGCGTGATTGCCCGTGCGCAGCATCTCGTGCGCGTCGATTGGGACACCGTGCTTGACAGGGCGGCCGTCCAGCGTTGCGGCATGCTCAATGCCGTTACGCAGGCCATTCCCGCCTGTGATGGCGTCGTGGTGCAGGACTACAACAAAGGGCTCATCACCGACGAGCTCATGGAGATGGTCAGTCGCGTGAACGTCCCGGTCGTGGTTGACCCGAACCGCTATCACCCGATCCGCTACCGCGGCACGGTGTCCACGCCGAATCTCGAGGAAGCGCGCATCCTTTCCGGCGTGGCCCACGGCAGCTCGCAGGCGATCGACCACCTGGACGAGATTGCCGGCGGGTTCTTTGCGCGGCATGACGTCAGGCATCTCGTCATCACTCTCGGCGAGCACGGCATCGCCCTCTGCGCGCCGGATGGCGTGATCAGGCGCCGGCCAGCGGCGTGCACCCATGACGTCTACGATGTCTCCGGCGCGGGCGACACCGTGGCTGCCATGCTCGCTTCGGCCCTGGCAGCGGGAGTGGACCTGTGGACGGCGTGCCAGCTCGCGAACGCGGCGGGCGGCATCGTGGTCGGCAAGATGGGCACCGCGACCACCTCGCGCGACGAAATCCAGAACCTGCTCGATCAGGCCGGGCCCGGCGCGCTGGCGCCATAACACCCCGTATTCCGTTTCACCTGAATTGTGGAGAACGCCATGAGCGGCCATTCAAAATGGGCGAGCATCAAGCATAAAAAAGCGGCCATCGACGCCAAACGCGGCAAGATATTCAGCCGCCTGTCAAAGGAAGTCACCGTCGCTGCAAAAGCCGGCGGGGGAGACCAGGACATGAACCCGCGGCTCCGTACGGCCGTCCTTGCGGCCAAAGCGGCCAACATGCCCGCCGACAACATCGATCGCGCCATCAAGAAAGGCACCGGCGAGCTCCCCGGCGTCGTCTATGAGGAAGTCATGTACGAAGCCTATGGCCATGGCGGCGTCGCCATCCTCATCCAGGTGCTCACCGACAACCGCAACCGCGCCACCGGCGAGCTGCGCGCGACGCTCGAACGCCGGGGCGGCTCGCTTGCCGGCAGCGGCTCTGTCGCATGGCAGTTCTCGAAGAAGGGCTTTCTCATCATCGGCAAGGAGGGCGCCGACGAGGATACCGTCCTCATGGCCGCCATGGACGCGGGCGCCGACGACATGAAGACGACCGACGCGGGATACGAGATCACCACCTCGCTCGCCTCGTTCGAAGCGGTGAAGGAGGCGCTCGAAAAAGCCGGCGTCCACCCCAAATCCGCCGAGATTACCATGCTGCCCGCCTCCACCGTGCAAGTCACCGACGAGAAGGCGGCCAAATCACTCCTCCAGCTCATCGAAGCCATCGAGGAACTTGACGACGTGCAGAACGTCTACGCGAATTTCGACATGGACCAGGCGCTCATGGAGAAAGTGATGGCGGAGTGACGCCTGACAGTTGTCGTTTGCCAATTGAGAATTGAGAGCTGAGAATTGCATGCGACTCATGAGCAAGACGGCGGCCACGCATCTCCCCGAAGGCATTCTCCACATCTTCACGGACGGCGCGTGCACGGGCAATCCCGGCCCGGCTGGGTGCGGTGCCGTGCTCATGTACAACGGGCGGAAGAAGGAGATTGCGCGCTTCATCGGCGACGCGACGAACAACATCGCGGAGCTCATGGCCGTCAAAATCGCGCTCGAAGCGGTCAAGGACCGCACGGCGCCCGTCGTCGTCAACCTTGACAGTGAGTATGTGCTCGGATTACTGACGCTCGACTGGAAGGTGCGGGCGAACAAGGAGCTGGTGACCGAGCTGCGCGCGCTGGCGGCCGCGTTTCCAGACCTCGTCTTCCGCAAGGTGCCCGCGCATGCCAGCGTCGCGCTGAATGAGCGCGCAGACCACCTCGCCCGCATGGCCATACGGAAGGCGCGGACATGCGCGTGACTCCGCATGCGGCATGATCGGATTCCGGCCGCGTGCCTGACGGCATGGCGGCTGAACACCCAGTGAAAGGAACCCTAATGGACTCGGACCTCCAGATTGCTCAGGCTGCATCGCTCAAACCCATCGCCGACATCGCCGCCGAGTACGGCCTTCTGCCCGGCGAGCTCGTCCCGTACGGCCATCACATGGCCAAGGTCCGGCTGGACGCGCTTGACCGGCTGGGAGGCAAGCCGAACGGCAAGTACATCGACGTCACCGCGATTACGCCGACCCCCCTTGGCGAGGGCAAGACCACCGTCACCATCGGCCTCTCGCTCGGCCTGAACCACATCGGGAAGAAGGCGGTGACCTGCATCCGCCAGCCGTCTCTCGGCCCCGTGTTCGGCATCAAGGGCGGCGCGGCAGGCGGCGGCCATGCGCAGGTGGTGCCCATGGAGGATTTCAACCTGCATCTCACGGGCGACAACCACGCGACCGGCGTGGCGCACAACCTGCTCGCCGCCTTCATTGACAACCATCTCCATCACGGCAACGCGCTGCGCATCGACCCGCGGCACATCACCTGGCGCCGCGTCGTCGACGTCTCCGACCGCGCGTTGCGCCATGTCGTCATCGGGCTGGGCGGCAGCGCCAACGGCGTCGTCCGCGAAACAGGATTCGACATCCTCGTCGCGTCCGAATGCATGGCGATCCTCGCGCTTGCCAGCGGGCTCAAGGACCTGCGCGCGCGCCTCGGCCGCATCATCGTCGGCCTCGACGGCGACAGGAAGCCGGTCACCGCCGAAGACCTCAAGTGCGCGGGCGCGATGACCGTTCTCCTTCGCAACGCCATCATGCCCAACATCCTTCAGACGCTCGAACACACGCTGTGCTTCGTCCACGCCGGCCCGTTCGCCAACATCGCGCATGGCAACAGCTCGATCATCGCCGATGAGATGGCGCTCAAGCTTGGCGAGTACGTGGTCACCGAAAGCGGCTTCGGCGCCGACTGCGGGCTCGAGAAGTTCATGGATGTCAAATGCAGGTACTCGGGCCTGAGGCCCAATGCCGTCTGCATGGTCGCCACGGTGCGCGCGCAGAAGATGCACTCGGGCAGGTTCAAGGTCGTTGCGGGCAAGCCGCTTGACAAGGGCATCATCGAGGAGAACATCGAGGCCCTCGAACAGGGCATGCCCAACCTCGTCAAGCAGATCGAGAACGTCCGCGCGTTCGGCATCCCCGTCGTCGTCGCCCTCAACCGCTTCGGCAGCGACACGGACGGCGAGCTCGATCTGATCCGGAAGCACGCCATCGCCGCCGGCGCGGACGATGCAGTCGTCTGCGATGTGCATGCGCGGGGCGGCGCGGGCGGGGCCGATCTTGCCAGGGCGGTCGTCAGGGCTGCCGACAAACCCTCGAACTTCTCCTTCCTCTACGAGCTTGACCAGCCGGTGAAGAGCAAGATCGAGACCATCGCCAGAAAGATGTTCGGCGCCACGGGCATCCATTGCACCGCCGCGGCGAACAAGCAGATCGCCTGGATCGAGGAGAACGGGTTCGGGAAGCTGCCCGTCTGCATTGCGAAGACGCACCTCTCGCTTTCACACGATCCCGCGCTCAAGGGCCGGCCTGCCGGCTTTACCGTGCCCGTGCGCGATGTCAAGGTGTCAGCCGGCGCGGGATTCGTCTATGCGCTTACCGGTGAGATAAGCACCATGCCCGGCCTGCCCAGCGTTCCCGGGGGCACACGAGTCGACATAGACGAGCAGGGGAGGGTCGTGGGCCTGTTCTGAGTGCGGTCACCGTGGACGGCGCCCCTCCATGCCGGTTACCGCCCGTTCCTCATTCTCCCTCGTCGCCATCCTTGTCTCTTTGCGTTTCGAGGCCGTAGCGTTTGAGCTTGGTGTAGAGGCTGCGGCGTGACATGCCGAGCTGTTCGGCCGCCTTGGTGCGGTTCCCTCCGCAGGCGATCATGGCCTGGATGATGAGGTCGCGCTCGGCCTGTTCGAGCAGGGTGAGCGGCTCGCCGGTGTCGGCGGCGACGGGCGTGGGCTGGTCTGGCGTGGTGGAAAAGGGGCTGCGCGACGCATCGCCGCGGATGTGCGCGGGGAGGACGTCCGGGGTGATCGAATCGCCGAGGCCGAGGATGACGGCGCGCTCGACCGCGTTCTCGAGCTCGCGCACATTCCCGGGCCAGTTGTAGTTGACCATGATGCGGAGCGCCTCGGCCGAGATGCGGCGCATGGGTTTCTTGTTCTTGACGGCGAAGCGCCGGAGGAAATGCTCGGCGAGGAGGGGGATTTCGTCGCGCCGCTCGCGAAGCGCGGGCAGGTGGATCGGCACGACGCTGAGGCGGTAGAACAGGTCCTTGCGGAACGCTCCCTTCTCGATCGCCTGTTTCAAGTCCTTGTTCGTTGCGGCGATCACGCGCACATCCACTTCGATCGTCTGTGTGCCGCCGAGGCGCTCGAACGTGCCGCTCTGGAGCACGCGGAGAATCTTCGCCTGCGTCGTCCCCGCCATGTCGCCGATCTCGTCAAGGAAGAGGGTGCCCGTGTCCGCGAGCTCGAACCTGCCCTTGCGCTGTTCGAGCGCGCCGGTGAAGGCGCCCTTTTCGTGGCCGAAGAGCTCCGATTCGAGAAGCTGCTCGTGCAGCGCGGCGCAGTTGACCTTGATGAACGGCTTGCCCGCGCGCCTGCTCAGCCGCTGGATCGCGTCGGCCACCAGCTCCTTTCCCGTCCCGCTCTCGCCGGTGATGAGCACCGACGCGTCGCTCGGCGCCACGGCGGAGACGGTCTTGAGAATCTCCTCGATCAGCGGGCTCTTCCACACGATGCCGGGAAAGAGGGACGCCTCGGCGTGCTCGGCCGACGCCGTCCCTTTCAGCTCGCCGAAATGAAGGCCGTTCTCGACCGCGGACTGCAGGTCGTTCACGTCCACCGGTTTGAGCAGGTAGTCGTATGCGCCTGTTTTGATCGCCTGGACCGCCGTCTCGATGGTGCCGTACCCGGTCATCATCAGCATGGGCACCTGCGGGTCGAACGCGCGGATTTCGCGCATGGCGGTGATGCCGTCGCACTCGGGCAGGCGCATGTCCATGATGATGAGGTTCGGATGCTCGCGCCGCGCCGTCTCGATTGCGTCGCGCCCGTTGGAGACTTCGAGGGTGCGGTAGCCGAACTGTTCGAGGTTTGCGCGCACCATGGCGCGGTGGTGCACGTCGTCATCGACGATGAGAATCCAGAAATCGCTTGTCTTGGCGGTCATTGGTCTGATTCAGTGAGGGGGAATTCGATATGGAACGCGCTTCCTCTGCCGACGTCGCTTTCCACCCAGATCGCGGCGTTGTGCTCGGAGATGATGTTGTCGACCACGGCGAGGCCGAGCCCGGTGCCCGAGGGCTTGGTCGTGTAGAACGGCTCGAAGATGCCTTTCAGCTTCTCCTTCTCGATGCCCTTGCCCGTGTCGCGCACTTCGAGATGGACCGTGTTGCGCGGCGACACGCCCGCCTGGATCGTCAGCTCGCCTCCGCCGGGCATCGCATCGAGCGCGTTGATGATCAGGTTGAGCAGCGCCTGCGTGATCAGGTTGCGGTCAAGCTTCAGCAGCGGAAGCGATTCCGACACGTGCGACACGATGCTGACGCGGTGCGCGGCGGCCTCGCCCCTGATCAGTTCGAGCGTGTGGTTCACGATGTGCGCCAGCGCGCAGTACTGGAACTGCGGCTCGACCGGCTTGCTGAAATCCAGCATGCGCGTGATCACCGTGTTCAGCCGGTCGACTTCCATGACCACCAGATCCGCGTAGTGCGCCATCATCTGGTCCGTCGGCGCGATCCGTGCCTTGAACAACTGGGCAAAGCCGCGGATCGAGCTCAGCGGGTTGCGGATCTCGTGCGCAATCGTCGCCATCACCCGGCCGACGACGGCGAGCCGGTCGGTGCGCCGCAGGCCCCTGAGCAGCCGCTCGTTGTCCGCCTGCGCCTCGGCCAGCGCAAGGCGGACGGACCGCGATTGCTGGACCACCGCCAGCACGTACAGCACCGTCACGGCAAGCAGGAAAATGCTGGCGCCCATGGCCAGCGAGCTGTAGATCGAACGCCGCACAAGGGCGTCAACGTCGTCCGCGCTCATGCCGATGAGCGCCACGGGAAGCCGCAGCGCACGGCCATCCGGCGGACGCACGCGGCGCATGACGCCGCCCTGGCCACGCCGGCTGAGCAGCACCTGGTAGAAACGGAACGTGCGCCGCCCGATCCTGTCGGCTTCGTCAAGCAGCAGCGGCCGCGCAACGTAGTACAGCCTCCGTCCCCGCGCGCCTCGCAGGTACCCGTTGGCAAACTGGTTCGCGGCAAGATAGTTCATCAGGTTCGTCACCGAGGTGTCTATCCGCGCCGTCTCGCCGGTGGGGGTGACCTGGTAGATGTTGAGCTGCGGGTCGATGAAGGCGAACAGGCTCAGATCGGCGCGGTAGCACGTGTCGCGCACCAGCTCGTGCATCTGCGCGGTGTCCCACATGCCCCGGCCCTTCAGGCCCGCGCGGACAAACGCCTCGAAGGTCGAGATGATCGACAGGCCTTCGCGCAGCAGCGACTGCTCCATGCGCTGGCGCACGGCGTGAACGCCATGCACCGTGTACGCGCCGACCACGAGCGCCAGCACGGCCGCCGTGAGCGCAAACCACGCGATCGATGAGTAACGATGTTGCCGGAAAACCTGCATACGGGTGCGGTGCGGCATCAGGTTCAACCAGATACAGATTGTACCGGAAGCGGCGGCGGTTGTCAACTTGACAACCGGAGGATAATATGGTATTCTGATACCAAGATTCGCCGTCGCCGCCCCCCGCGGCGCTAACCACAGATCAGGGAGGCCCCAATGGCCGTCACACCTTCTCTCATGATCGCACTGGGCACGCTCGCCCCCGCCTTCTCGCTCCCCGACGTCTCGTCAGGCGGCGCCGTGTCGCTCGATGACTACAAGACGAACAAGGCCATGCTCGTCGTGTTCGTCTCCCGCCACTGCCCGTACGTCGTGCACGTGCGCGAAGGCCTCGCCCAGCTCGGGCGCGATTACGCCGGCAAGGACATCGGGATCGTTGCCATAAGCGCCAACGACGCCTCGGCCTACCCGGATGACGCGCCCGGCAAGCTCAAGGAGATGGCCGCGCAGGCAAAATTCACCTTCCCTCTCCTCTATGACGAATCGCAGAAGGTGGCTATTGCATACGGGGCCAGATGCACGCCTGATTTCTTCCTGTTCGACAAGGACCGGAAGCTCGTCTACCGCGGCCAGCTCGACGACAGCAGGCCCGGCAGCGGCGTTCCCGTCACCGGCAAGGACCTACGCGCCGCAATTGACGCCGTCCTGGCCGGCACGCCTGTCAGCCAGGACCAGAAGCCAAGCATGGGCTGCAACATAAAGTGGAAGCCGGGGAATGAACCGAAATGACCGCCGTCAGCCCGGTTGCGCGCCGGGGGCGCCGCCCTTCGAACGATAGCCCGGCAACGCCGGCAGGGGCGTCTTGTTCCCGTGTTCGTCCACGCGGACGAATGTGATCAGCGTGCTGAACACTTTCCTTCCGCGCGTCATCTCCGGCTCGTCGGCGAAGACCTCGACCGAGTAGCGCACCGACGTGCGCCCCTGTGCGCGCGGCAGGATGCTGAACCGCAGGATCGAGCCGTTGAGCACGCGCTCCTTGAACACGATGCTGTCCATCGCCACGGTGACAAGAGCGCATCCGTCGAAATCGAGCGACGCGGTCAGCCATGCATATTCGTCCACCCATTTCAACATGCACCCGCCGAACAGGAAGCCTTGATGATTCAGATGCTCCGGCCTGACCAGTGTGTAGTGGTCCATTTGCGCTAACCCGCATGGTTATCTTATGTTCATACGCGACCTGAACGAATGCCCGCGGTTCACCGCGGGCGACGGCTGCATCCTGCGCGAGCTGTTTCATCCCGGCAAAGCGGAACTCGCCCTGCGCTACAGCCTCGCCCACGCCGTGGTGAAGCCCGGCGCGACCACCCTCCTTCACCGTCTCGCCACGTCCGAGGTGTACTACATACTCGATGGCCAGGGCCTCATGCACATCAACGGCGAGTCAGCCAGCGTCACGCCCGGCCAGGCGGTCTATATCCCTCCCGGCGCGTCACAGCAGATCACCAACACCGGCGCGGCCGACCTCCTCTTCCTCTGCATCGTCGACCCCGCGTGGCGCAAGGAAGACGAGGTGGTGATGGAGTAGGGCCTGTCAATGGTGCCCGTCGTTTGGGCACCCCCCAACGCCGTCCTGGGGGATCAATGGTCATTTGACATTTGACATTTGACATTTGACATCTGCACTGAACACTGGATACTGAATACTTCGGTCACCGGGGACGGTGCCCCTCCATGCCGGTCACCGGGGACGGTGCCCCTCCATAGCGGTCACCGGGGACGGTGCCCCTCCATACCGGTCACCGGGGACGGTGCCCCTCCATGCCGGTCACCGGGGACGGTGCCCCTCCATGCCGGTCACCGGGGACGGTGCCCCTCCATGCCGGTCACCGGGGACGGTGCCCCTCCATGCCGGTCACCGGGGACGGTGCCCCTCCAT
>JAAYZF010000395.1 GCA_012514975.1 bacterium | reverse complement strand
CAACGCGAAGCGCTTTGACATCATTCTCCCCGACGGGTACGCATCGGGCGAGCGGTACCCGGTGCTGTACATGTTGCATGGCCGGTCGGACACATACAAAATCTGGCGCGGCACGGATCTTGGCGCTTCGATGACCGGGAGGAAGTTCATCGTGGTCATGCCTGAAGGCGACAATTCGTGGTACCAGGACGCATGGTTCTACTGGATCACCCGGGATCTTGTCACTCATGTCGAGACCACCTGGCGCGCCACGCGCATCATGGCTGTTGACGGCTACAGCATGGGCGGCTTCGGCGCGTTCTACTGCGGCGCGTACGCGCCGAGTCTTGTCGGCAACGCGTACCGCTCGGTCGGCTCGATGAGCGGCGCATTCGTCGAGCCCGACATTCCGCGCCTGCTTGGCGACCTGAACAAGAACATCGTCAGCAGGTCCGTTCTTGCCCAGGCGCTCGCTCCGCAGTCTTTCCCCATCTACTTCGACTGCGGCGCGCAGGATGTGTACAAGTTCCTCGGCATCGAAGTCTACAACATGCGCGAGGTGAACGACGACATGCGCAACCAGTTGCTCAACCGCGGCCGCATCCTCTGGAAGAACCTTTTCTATTATCTCCCCGACGGCGGGCACGACTGGGCGTACTGGAACAGCCGCATACCGCCCCACCTTGCCCATCATGGCGAAATCTTCAGCACGTATCCCCGCGTCGCCATCACCTCGTGCCTCGAGAACGTCGACGTGCCCGTGCGCTCAGCCGTCATCACCGTCGCGGGCACCGCACTGGTTGCCGACGGCATATCGAATGTCACGTGGGACGCCAAGCGCAGCGGCTCAGTGCTTGCCTCGGGCGTGGCAAGCGGCCTGGACGGCTGGCTGGTCGTCCTCACCAACACCACCGGCCGCAACAATTTCACCGTCCATGCCCACTCGAACAGCGGCACCACGAGCTCGGCGCGCACGACCTTTGTCCTCAGCGATACGCCCACGGTCGTCATCACGTCTCATACACAGAATGCCACGACGGTCGTTTCGAACCCGGTGCAGCGCGTGGCCGGCTACGCCAACTCGGCGAGCGGCATCGCCGAGGTCTCGTGGCAGAACAAGGCCGGCGGCGCGAAACAGTCAGGCCCGTGCACCGGCACGGAAAGCTGGTATGCCGACATTGACACCGGGATCGGCCAGAACGTCGTGCGCATCACCGCCAAATCGGGCAGCGGCAAGACGAACGCCGCACGCGCAACCCTCTTCCGCCGCAACTACACATTCCGCATCCGCAAGATCAAGGTCACGGAGAAACGCGTGTTCGCAAGAGTGAGCGACATCACGCATGGAGACGTCGATTCGCTTACCAACGCGCCCGGCGGCGTCGGCTTTTTCCGCCTCGACGGTTTCATCATGCCCGTCACCAACATTTACTGGACGCGCAAGGGCACTTACAACGCGCGCTATTCGCTCAAGGATGCCGAACTTAAGCGGCGCATCGTCGTCCATGGCAAGGCGCAGAAAGATCTGTGCATCCTCCGCGCGAACATTCCGGGCAGCGCGACGACGCCCACCAATTTCCTAGATCTCGTCCGGCTGACGAACACCATCCCGCTCGAACTCACCTTCGGCGCGAACACCGCGACGACGAATCTCATGCTTGACGCGAAGGGCGCATACCACTCGTCGGCCCCGTGGTTCTGAGGGCATCCCGGCATGCATGCGTGGCAGGCCGCGACTCGAGTCGTGGCCACACGCCGCGCGAGCGTGTCAGCCAGAACGTGCATCCCGCGTGGCGACGTGACTTCACGTCGCACCTTGTGCCGGCGGACGCGTGCCAACCGCGCCAGCCCGTATGCCGGGATTTCCCGGATTTCCCGGCGGTTGACATTCCGCGGCCTTCTTGGTATACTTTTCAGGTTTTTTGGCCTTGAACAAGGCAGGAACACTAACAACTGTTAAGGACAAAGGCGTATGGCAACCAGGAAGGCATCGAAGAAGATCGCGAAAAAAGCCGTGAAAACCGCGAAAAAACCCGTCAAGAAAGCCCCCGCGAAGAAGATCGCCGCACAAACCAAAGGGCCGAAGTACGTCTACACGTTCGGCGCCGCAAGGGCCGAAGGCCGCGCCGAAGACAAGAATCTTCTCGGCGGCAAAGGCGCCAACCTGGCCGAAATGTGCCGCATCGGCCTGCCCGTGCCCGCGGGGTTCACGATCAGCACCGAGTGCTGCGTCGAGTATCTGAAGCTGGGCGGGAAATACCCGAAGACGCTCGAAGCCGAGGTGAAGGCCGCGCTGGCCAGGACGGAAGCCACGATGGGCATGAAATTCGGCGATCCGGAGAATCCGCTGCTCGTGTCGTGCCGCTCAGGCGCGCGCAAGTCGATGCCGGGCATGATGGAGACGGTGCTGAACGTGGGCCTGTGCTCCGCGACGATCCCCGGGCTGATCAAGAAGACGAACAACCCGCGGTTTGTCTACGACGCGTATCGCCGGCTGATCATGATGTACTCGGACGTGGTGATGGAGAAGGCCGAAGGCATCGAGCCGGCTGAGGGCAAGGGCATCCGCGTCCAGCTCGACCGCATGATGCACGAGGTGAAGGCGCAGAAAGGCTATGCGAGCGACACTGATCTCACGGAAGACGACCTGAAGGACCTGGTCGAGCGGTTCAAAATCCGCGTGAAGATGGTGCTTGGAAAGGAGTTCCCGGACAGCCCGATGGAGCAGCTCTGGGGCGGCACGGGCGCCGTGTTCAAGTCGTGGAACGGCAAGCGCGCCGTGTCATACCGCCGCATCGAGAACATCCCTGACGAATGGGGCACGGCCGTCAACGTCCAGGCCATGGTCTTCGGCAACATGGGCAGCAGCTCGGCCACGGGCGTCGCGTTCTCGCGCAACCCGGCGACGGGCGACCATCATTTCTACGGCGAGTGGCTTGTGAACGCGCAGGGCGAGGACGTCGTCGCCGGCATCCGCACGCCGAACCCGCTGAATGAAGCCACGAAGAACGAGCAGAACAAGCACCTCGCTTCGCTCGAGACCGCCATGCCCGAGGTGTACAGGGAGCTCGACGGCATTCAGAAGAAGCTTGAGAAGCACTACAGGGACATGCAGGACATCGAGTTCACCATCCAGGAAGGCCGCCTCTGGATGCTCCAGTGCCGCGTCGGCAAACGCACGGGCGTGGCCGCGCT
>JAAYZF010000394.1 GCA_012514975.1 bacterium | reverse complement strand
ATTACGAGCACGATTACGAGCACGATGACAACCGCGGTGACGAGCACGGTTGCCGACAACCCACCGATAAGCGGCGGTCGACACGAAAGGTGTGGCTGCGCAGTGTGGCTACGCACCACGGGCCGCCCACACCCGCCGCGCGTGTGACACGCCGCCCACACGCTTCATAAATCCTTTGCGCCGCCGTCCGCGCAAAGGATTTTGCCGCGCAAAGGATCTCAGTCGATCGTGTACGGATCGAGATGCGCGGGCATTGGCGCCGGGCGGTCGCACTTGCTCTTCAGTTTGATCGTCTTGCGCGTGCGGGCGGCGTCGTGGAATGCGTGCATCAGGTCGAGCACATGGTAGGCGAGCTGTCCGTTGGCGCGGTGGGGCCTGCGGTTCCTGAGAGCGCTTGCCGTGTCGGCGACGCCGATACCGCGGCTGTTCTCGGCGTAGCCGTGCGTGAGCGGCACTTCCTTCCATTGCCTGTCGGCCGTGGACCACACTTTCACCACGCCGCCAAACGTGTTCGGGTCGGGCACGCGGATGGTGCCTTCAGTGCCATAGACCTCGATGAGCGGATGGTCGGCCGCGTAGATGTCGAAGCTGGTGACGATCGTGCCGACCGCGCCGGCGGTGAACTCCATGATGCCTGCGATGTGCGTGGGGATTTCGACCGTGATTTTCGTGCCCGCTTTCGGCTGGCTGGTGATGAGCCGCTCGGGATAGCTGATCTGCGCGGCGCCAGTGGCGTGCGAGACGGGGCCGAGGAGGTTGACGAGCGCCGTCAGGTAGTACGGCCCCATGTCGAACATCGGGCCGCCGCCCGGCTGGTAGTAGAATTCAGGCGCCGGGTGCCACGTCTCGTGGCCGTGGCAGAGCATGAACGCCGTTGCGCCGATTGGCGTGCCAATAACGCCGTCGTCAATGAGTTTGCGGCATGTCTGGATGCCCGCGCCCATGAACGTGTCGGGCGCGCAGCCGACGCGCACCCTGTTGCGTTTTGCCAGCTTCAGCAGCTCCTTTCCCTCCTCACGAGAGAGGGTGAGCGGCTTCTCGTTGTACACGCTCTTGCCCGCGGTGACGGCGGCAAGGGCGACCGACGCGTGCGCCTTGGGGATCGTCAGGTTGACAATGATCCTGATCTCCGGGTCGGCGAGTATCTCATCGACCGTGGAGACGCGGGGAATGTTGAACTCGCGCGCCTTTGCCTCGGCCTTCTCGCGTACCATGTCCGCGCAGGCAACGACTTCGAGGTTCCTGAATGCGGTGCAGTTCTTGAGATAGATGCCGCTGATGTTGCCGCAGCCGATGATGCCGATCTTTGTCTTGTCCATACGGGCGTTCTCCTGTCTGAGTAAAATCGTTTGGACGGCGAGCGATTCTGTGGATGCGCCAGGTGCGCAGACGACGCGCATGGCTTAAGGGTGACGCGAACTACCTCGAAATGTCAAATGACAAATCTGAAATGACAAATGACCAATGGTCAGTTCACCTGCACGCCCATTCCATTCCGCGGAGGACGATCTCGCGCGCCTCGGGCACGTCGAAGTCCTTCTCGGTGTGGCCATGCGAGGCATAGAACACGCGGCCCTTGCCCCATGAGCGCGTCCAGACGGCGGGCATCACGACGCCGAGCTCGTCGAACGTGAGCGTGCCGAGCACGTTGTTCGAGGGATCGACGTGCATGTAGTAGCGCTCGCTGTTGCACACCTTGAAATCCTTGATGCCCCTGGTGATCTCATGCTCGCGGTTGGTCAAGTGGATCGTGTACTCGGGCACGCAGCCCAGCGGATGCGAGACGAACTGCCCGCCCGTCATCATCTGGTACGTGCAGTTGTTGCGGAACGAGTCGCACATCCCGCCGTGGAACCCGGCGATGCCGGCCCCGTTCTCGATCGCCTTCAGGAGGCCGCTTTCCTGGTCGCCCGATATCTGCCCCATGGTCCACATGGGCACGATCAGATCGTACCCGGCCATCTTCGCCTCGTCGAGATACGCATCGAGCGTGTTGGCGACATCGACGGCGAAGCCGCGCCGCGGCATGAGCTGCGCAAAAAGCTCCGCGCATTCCTTTGGATGGTGGCCATCCCAGCCGCCCCAGACGATCAGTGCCTTCTTTGCCATGACATACCCTTGAGTAGTGGTGAATGGTGCGAATCATCCCCCGGCGGGAAGAACGATATCGAGCAGATTTTCGAGCCGTGCGATTTCATGATCGGCCTCGTGTCCTGCCGCGTCGCCGAAACCATAAGTGCAGTAGACGGAGCGGACGCCTGCCGCGCGCGCGGAGGCAAGATCGGTGTGATTGTCGCCGACCATGAGCGCTTCGCCGGGTGCGGCGGCGAGGGATTCCAGTGCCAGGAGCAGCGCGCGCGGGTCGGGCTTCAGGTGCGGCGTCGAATCGCCTCCGATGACCACGTCGAAATAGCGGGCAAGGTGCAGCGCATCAAGAAGCGCGCGGGTGGCCGCCTCGGGCTTGTTCGTGATGATCCCGCACGCGATGCCGGCGGCGCTGATGCGTTCGAGCGTGTCGACGGCGCCGGGATAGCAGGTGGTTTCGTCGGCGAGGTGCTCGTGGTAATGCTGTTTGTACTTT
>JAAYZF010000393.1 GCA_012514975.1 bacterium | reverse complement strand
TGATATTCCCGGACGGCCTGGCGGGCTCGGTGGTTGCCAAGGCAGGCGGCATAGGCGGCGTGGACGGAACGATGATCAAGAGCGTCTCGGCCACGCGTGGCAAGATCAAGGATGTGGTCACAAAGCAGAGCGCGACCACCGGCGGCGACATCGGCGGCAAGTACTACCCGGGCGGCTACGGACAGATTCGCGCATTCGGCGCTGACAGGAAGGGCGTGTCGATCAAGAAGGTTTCCGCGGCCGGCGGCGATTTGTCGAACCTGTGGATGCGCGGCGTGGGCAGCATTGGCGGCGCGGCGGCGAAGGGCGGCAAGGACGAATTCAGGATGCCTGTCGGCGGAGGGATGCATTCAGTGCTCGTGCGCGCGGGAGTCAATCCGTCGAACGATGTGATGCAGGCGGCCGGCGATGTCGGCAAAGTGCAGGTCAGCGCGAGCATCTACGGCTCGTCGATCATCGGCGCGGCCGACCCGGGCACGGGCACCTTCGAAGGCATCATCATCGACCCGACTGAGCAGTACGTCGGCAGTGTGAAGAAGATCAAGCATGGCAAGGGAGGCGGGGTCGCGAATTCGCTGATCGTGTCGAAGGAGGCGATCTCCGGCATCGAGAAAGTGAATGTCGAGCCCGACACGGTTGTCATCATTGATGGCGTCGTGCAGTGATCGGCGGCATAACCAGACGGGGGACGCGCGATGAAGCACATTCTCGCATGCAGCATGCTGGTGACCTCGGTCGCGCTGGCCGCGGGTGTCATCGGCCAGTTCAGCGATGCGGCGTACAACAGGGTGGCGCACGATGACAAGGCGAACACGCTGGCCATTGTGCGCACGAAGAACGGGAGCGAGATCACCGCGTGCAGCGTCAGCATTCTGAACGCCAAGGGCGAGCTCGTGGCCGGCCCGCTGCCGTTTAGCGACGCGTTGGGCGGGGAGGACATCTTCATTGAGTTCTTCGGGAAAGACTGGGCGATCCTGCGCGTGGACGGCGGCACGGACACATTCTACTCCGTGACTGTGGGCTCGAAGGGCGTCACGGTGCTTGGCTCGGCGACTGAGACGGAGTTCGACTTCAACGCGGTGATCAAGACGAAAGTCGTCTCCTACATCAAGAATCCCGACTCGCTGTGCCGGATGTTTGACAGGAACCTTGCGCCGCTCGATCCGGCCGTGCAGACTGTTGGATCGCCCGATTACCTCAGCAAGATGAAATACTTCCGCTGCTCGGGCGTCGGCACGACGCAGGTGTGGAGAGTGAAGGCGAAGGGTTTCGAGAAAACGATCGAGCAGCCTGGCCAGTGGCACACGGGCGGCGGTCTTCCCAACGAGCAAAAGCGTCTGTGCTGCATCGAAGATGACGACATTCATACGCTGTGCAAGTATTGATTGATCGTGGCCGTGGGCCACGCGGGCGGCGGCCGAGTACGGCCGCCCTCCAGAAGTGCAGGCGTCCCGCCTGCCGTTGACAGATCGTTCTGCGGCCGGGCGTCCCGTTCTGCGGAAGACACCGTTCCTCAGGAAACCAACAGCCAACTCAAGGAGCCACTATGAAGGCAATTGCAACAGCGCTGGCAGCCGGAGCAGTGATGATGGCGCATGCGGCACCATGGGCGAACATTCCCGGGACGGACCTGCGGTACAGCGGGCCGGGCACGGTGAGCGTTGTCACTGACTCGAACGACGTGGTCAACATCCTGACCAATGCGCCCTACGGCGGCGTGGCCGCGCCCGACCCTGCGACCGCGGTGATCATCATCTCGAACGCCGCGGGCGGCAACGCGATGATCGGCCCGGCGAACAAAGCATCGTCAGGCTTGTTCGCCTTCTTCATCCATGGCGGCGCGGGCAAGATCGACATCGACTGCGGCCAGGCGAAGGGCAGCGGGAGAACGCCGTACGTCTTTGCCGACGGCGGCGTGGGCAAGATCAAGTTCAAGGGCATGAGCGCCGTCGGGAAAGTGGTGGTCGACAACAAAGGCGGCGGGGAGGGCGTGCACATCCAGAACATCTCGAAGTCGCGTCCGCAGCCCTTGGCGGCCGGGGAAGCGCTGCGTGCGCCGAAGCCGAAGCCCGGCCCCGCCGGGTCGATCGGCTCGGTCATCACCTCGGGCAAACTCAAACGCCTCCAGTCGAATCACGGCGGATTCGGCGGCACGCTGGCCGAGCCGGGCGTGATCGCCATCGGTGAAGACAGCCCGAACGGGCAGATCAAGCCCAATCCAAAAGGGCCCGTCGCCTATGTCCTCATCTGCAAGCAGCTCGCGTCGAACAGCTATGACTATGCGGCGGCGTACACGGCGTGCATCGAGACGAACGCGATTCTGCCGGATGTCGAGATGACGAAGCTGAAGAAGATCAACGCGAAGGTGATCGGCCCGGCGGTGATCGCCACGACACTCGAGAACAAGATTCCCGCGAGCCAGGTTGGCAAGCGGGTGAAACTCACGCAGCCGATTGTCGGCGAAGAGAACCTTGTTGAATAACGGGAGCGGAGAAACCAGATGAAGAACATGGTATTTGCCGTTGCAGCCGTCTGTGCTGTGCACGCGGCGCTTGCGGCGCCGTGGGTATCGATCGAGGGCACCGACCTGCGGTACAAAGGGCCGGGCACGGTCTCCGCCGTCACGAATCCCGCCGAGGTGACCGCGATCCTGACGAACCAGCTCGGCGTGCCCATCAATTCCATCCCCGCGGGAACAGCCGTCATCCAGATCAACAACGCGAACAACGCGCTGAACAAGATCGCGCCGGCGAACAAGAGCTCGTCGCAGACATTCGCGCTGCTCGTCTACGGCTCGCCCGGCGTGCTGTCGGTCGATTGCGGCCAGGCGAAAGGCGACGGGCATCTGATCTATCTGTACGTCGAGCAGGAGGTGCGGAAGATCATGTTCAAAGGGATGAAGGAAGTGCTCCAGGTGTTCGTGAACAATGCGGGGTCGGCCGAGGGCGTGCAGATCATGAACCTGTCGAAATCCAGCGGCGGCGGCCCGGTGAAGGCCCGGCTGCTTACCGCGCCCGAAGTGGATGAAGGCGCGATCCACACAGTCATCACCTCGGGCAAGGTGAAGCGGCTGCAGTCGGTGCACTCAGGTTTCGGGGCCGAGGGATCGATTCCCGGCGCGATCATGGTCGGCGAAGACAGCCCGCAGGG
>JAAYZF010000392.1 GCA_012514975.1 bacterium | reverse complement strand
TTGCGGCGTATACGCTTGCCTTTGCGCTGCCCGTTGCCGCCCTGATTCTGCGGAAGTGCCTGCCTGTATCGTTCGGCGAACGGCCGCTGCTCATCCTGTTCATGCTGCCGATCATAGCGAGCTCGCTGCTGGGCGGGCTTGGCCCGGGACTTGTGGCGACGGCAACGTCGGCGGTGTGCGCGAATTACCTGCTCATCCCTCCTGTCCGCAGCTTTGCCTTCGCGGCAGGCCACGACGCGGTGCAATGGGCCGTGCTGATCGTGAACGGCGTGCTGGTAAGCATTCTCAGCGGCGCGCTGCGCAGGCGGCAGCGGCGCGAAGCGGCCCGCGCACGCGATCTTGCCGCGGCCCAGACTTCGTTGCGGCAGAGCGAGGCCCGCTTCCGCGGCACGCTCGATGCGATGATGGAAGGGTGCCAGATCATCGGGTTCGACTGGCGGTACCTCTATGTCAACGAAGCCGTCGTCCGCCACGCGCGCCTGCCAAGGAATGAGCTCCTGGGCCGCACGCTGATGGAGCAGTATCCCGGCATCGAACACACCGCGCTGTTCGCCGCGCTCCGCCGCTGCATGGAGCAGCGCACGCCGGAACACATGGACACCGAGTTCGCCTATCCCGACGGCGCTCGTGCATGGTTCGAGCTCAGTATTCACCCGGTGCCCGAGGGGCTTTTCATTCTCTCGATTGACGTCACGAAGCGGAAGCAGGCCGAAACGGCCATTGCACTGCGCAACGCGGTAACGGCCATTCTCGCGCAGCCAGGCACGCTGGACGAGACGGCCCCGCGCCTGATCGAGGAGATTGCCGGGCACACCGGTTGCGAGGGGGGCGAGCTGTGGCTCGTGGATGGGAAGAGCTTGCGGATGAAGCGCACGCATTACTGGGGACCGCCTGACGAGCGGTTCGCCGAAGTGCTCGAGATGGGCGCCTCGCTCGAACTTGCCCGCGGCGAAGGCGTGCCGGGCCGTGTCTGGGCCACGGGGCAGCCGGTGTGGGAATCCGCCATCGCCGCATCGCTGCCGTTCCCGCGCAGGAATGCCGTGCTCAAGGCGGGCCTGCGCAGTCTTCTCTGTTTCCCCGTCCGCCTGGGAGACGAAGTGCTGGGCGCCATGCTGTTCGCCGCAACGGAAGAGCGGCCTCCCGACCCCGCCGTGCTCGAGCTCACCACCGTCCTGGGCAGCACCATAGGCCAGTACATCACGCGCACGAGAACGGAGGAGGACCTCCGGCTCGCCCACGCCCGGCTCCGCCAGTTCGTGGATGCCAATGTGACGGGCATCGTCGTCGCCAGCGCGGACGGCGCCATCATCGAGGCAAATGACTACTACCTCAACCTGATCGGCTGCACGCGCACGGAACTCGTGCAGGGCAAGGTTGACTGGCGCGCCGTGACGCCGCCTGAATGGCTGCCCGTGGACGCGAAGGCGCTCGCCGAGCTGCGTGAACGCGGTACATGCCTTCCGTATGAGAAGGAGTACATCCGCCGTGACGGCACGCGTGTGCCGGTGCTCATTGTCGACGCGCTGCTGCCCGGGCCGAGGCAGGAGATCGCGGCCTTCATCCTCGATCTGACCGAGCGCAAGCAGGCCGAGCGGGCGCTGCGCGAAAGCGAGGAAGGCGTGCGCATCCTGAACAAGCGGCTGAAAACGCTGCAGGAGGCGCTCGCCCGCCTCGCCGCCGCGAGAACGCTCGATGACGTCATGGCCGCCACGAGAACCGCCGCGCGAAGCCTCACCGGCGCTGACGGCGCAACGTTCGTCCTCCGCGACGGCGGCAACTGCTTCTATGCCGACGAGGACGCCATCGCGCCCCTGTGGAAGGGCCGGCGTTTCCCAATGGAAACCTGCATCAGCGGCTGGGTAATGCTCAACCGGCAGCCCGCCATGATCGAGGACATCTATGCCGACGCGCGCATTCCCGCCGAGGCCTACCGTCCGACGTTCGTCAAGAGCCTCGCCATGGTTCCCATCCGCCCGTCAAACCCGCTGGGCGCGATAGGCAACTACTGGGCCACGCCCCACCGGCCGACGAACGACGAGATCGACCTGTTGCGTTCGCTGGCCGACGGTGTCGCCGTGGCCATGGAGAACGTCCAGTCGTACCAGTTGCTCGAACAGCGCGTGCGGGAACGCACCGCGGAGCTCGAAGCGGCGAACGAGGAGCTCGACGCCTTTGCCTACGCCGTATCGCACGATCTTCGCGCGCCGCTGCGCCACATGAAAGGATTCAGCCAGGCGTTGCTCGAGGAGCATGCCTCGGGACTCTCGGGCGATGCGCGCCGCTGCCTCGACCAGATCATCGCCGCAAGCAGCCACATGGCCGGGCTGATCAACGGCCTGCTCCAGCTCTCGCGCACCACACGCGGCGTGATGCGCCGCGAAGCCGTCGACATCTCGGCGGCCGCGCGGCGCGTGCTGTCAGGCCTCGAGGCCGCGGAGCCCGGGCGGCGCGTCGCCTGGTCTGTCCAGCCGGGCCTCATCGCCAGGGGCGACCCGCGCATGCTCGATGTGGTCATGGCCAACCTGCTTGACAACGCATGGAAGTACACGGCGAAGCGCGCGGACGCGAAGATCGAGGTGGGCAGGATGGCATCCTCGGACAGTGATCCCGCCACGCACCCGCCGGTCCAAAGCGCTCCCGCCTCTCCGCTTGTTCCCGACGCGGGGCCGGACGGACGCCACCTGGCGGTCTTCGTCCGCGACAACGGCGCAGGCTTCGACTCGAAACAGGCACACAAGCTCTTTCAGCCGTTCCAGCGGCTGCACAGCGAAAGCGAGTTCCCCGGCGTCGGCATCGGCCTCGCCACCGTGCAGCGCATCGTGCACCGCCACGGCGGCGCAGTGAGCGCCGCGGCCGCGCCCGGTTGTGGCGCCACATTCTGCTTCACCCTGCCGCTCGCCGACGGCAGCGGCGAAGACGCACGGCAGGATACTCCCCAATGAACACCACGCTCAACATCCTCGTCATCGATGACAGCAAGGCCGATTACCTTCTCGTCGAACGCCACCTGAGGCAGCACGGCCTCGCGGCCCGCTGCCGCCATGCAGCCTGCATTGACGAAGTGCGGGAGGCGATCGGGAACACCGGATGGGACGTCGTGCTCTCCGACTACAGCATGCCCGGCCTCGATTTCCGAAGCGTCCTCGACCTGCTGCAGTCAAGGCAGCCCGACCTGCCGTTGATCCTCGTCTCGGGCAGCGTCGGCGAGGAGAAAGCGTTCGAACTGCTCAGGCTGGGCGTCTGGGACTTCGTGCTCAAGGACAACCTCTCCCGCCTCGTCCCGGCAATCGAGCACAGCCTGCGCGAAGCCTCTGACCGCCGCGCGCGCCGCTCCGCCGAGGAGGCGCTTCGGAAAAGCGAGGAACACTTCCGCACCGTCTTCGAGCTCGCCTCGGTCGGCATCACACAGGCCGATCCGCAGACCAGGAAATGGATTCGCGTGAACCAGAAGATGTGCGCGATCACCGGCTACCCGGCCGCGGAGCTGCTGCGCATGTCCGTCACGGACATCCTTCATCCGGACGACCGTGAGGAAGACCGCAGGGTCTTCGAGCGCCTTGTGCGCGGCGACGTCCCGGACTCACGCATCGAGAAACGCTATATCCGCAAGGACGGCTCGATCGCCTGGGTGAACGTCAACACGACCGTCATGCGCGACGCCGCGGGCCGCGTCGTCAGCACCATCGCCGCGATCGAGGACATCACCGCGCGCAAGCAGGCCGAGCAGGCGCTTGCCGACTCCGTCCAGCGGTACCGCGCGCTGTTCGAGGGCACGGCGGAAGGCATCCTCGTGGCCGACGCCGATACCCGCTCGTTCCGCTATGCCAACCCGGCCATATGCCGCATGCTCGGGTATTCGCGCGAGGAGCTGCTGAAGCTGTGCGTCGATGACATCCATCCCCCGGATGTCCTCCCGCGCGCGCTTGACACCTTCAGAGGCCAGTGCGGCGAAAAGGGGCCATTGGTGGCTGAACTGTCCTGCATACGGAAAAACGGCGAGACCATCGAGGTGAGCATCAGCACCGCCGCGGTCGAGATGGACGGGCGGCCCTGCCTCGTCGGCTTCTTCACCGACGTCACAGAGAGAATGCGTGCCGCCGCCGAGAAAAAAGAGCTCGAAGACCAGCTCCGCCAGGCGCAGAAACTCGAATCGGTCGGCAGGCTCGCGGGCGGCATGGCGCACGACTTCAACAACGTCCTTTCCGTCATCCTCGGCTACGCAGGGCTCCTGCTCGACGAGTTCCAGGAGAAGGACCCTGTGCACAAGGACCTCAGGGAGATCGTTACCGCGGCAGGGCGCGCCGCCGTCCTCACGCGCCAGCTCCTCGCCTTCAGCCGCAAGCAGACGCTCCAGCCCGTCGTCCTCGACCTGAGCGCCCTCGTCGCCAACCTCGAGAACATGCTCCGCCGCCTCATCGGCGAGGATGTGACGCTCATTGCACGCCTCGCTGACGGCCTGGGCAGCGTCATGGCCGACCCCAGCCAGATCGAGCAGGCAATCATGAACCTCGTGGTCAACGCGCGCGATGCGATGCCCGATGGCGGCACGCTCACCATCGAGACCGCCAACGTCGAGCTCGACGCCCAGTTCACCGCCAGGCACCCCGGCGCCGCCCCCGGCCCGCACGTCATGCTGGCCGTCACGGATACAGGCTGCGGAATGGACGAGAAGACGAAGGGCATGATCTTCGACCCGTTCTTCACCACCAAGGAGCAGGGCAAAGGCACCGGCCTCGGCCTCTCCACCGTGTACGGCGTCGTCGCCCAGTCCGGCGGCTGCATCAGCGTCTCGAGCGAGCTCGGCCACGGAACCACCTTCAGAATCTACCTGCCGCGCGTCGAGGCGAAGGCCGGCCAACACCATGAGAAACCCGAGCAGGCGCCGCGTGGCCAGGGCCAGCTCCTCCTCCTTGTCGAGGACGAGCCTGCGCTGCGCGAGCTCATCGCAAGGAAACTCCCGGCCCTTGGTTTCCGCATCGAGCTCGCCGCGAACGGCGGTGAGGCGCTCCTCGCCGTCGAGGAAAAAGGGCTCCGCCCGGATCTCCTCCTCACGGACGTCATCCTCCCAGGCATGGCCGGCACGGTGCTCGCCTCCCGCCTCGCCAGAACGCTGCCCGGCCTCAAGATCCTCTACATGTCCGGCTACACCGATGAAGCCATTGACCGGCAGGGCCTCCTCAACCCCGGAACTCACTTCATCCAGAAACCTTTCACGATCGATGGCCTCGCACGGAAAATCACACGCATGCTGCATGACCAGGCCCTCATCGACGCGCGCCCACACCCAACCGCATGAGCAGCCTTGGGGACATCTTTATTTCTGATGGAAATACCGTGCAGACTGGCGCTGTACGCCTGTACCCGGCCTCCAAGAGGCCAGCCACATTCACGCAATGAAGAAGATGACACGGGAATCACGTTCGCTCCGCATCGTGCCCACTCCGTTCGGCACGGTGGCGGTGCTCTGGTCTGTTCACGCGGGCAGGCCACTGATCAGCCGCATCATCCTGTCCGCGCCCGGCATGCCCGCGGAAGAGGCGGCGAGGACGCTGTTCCCCGCCTCCCCTGCTTCGTCCTGCGCGGAAATCGAGGCGGAAGCGGAACGCATCGGAGCATTTCTCAGCGGCGACGCGATCACATTCTCTCTCGAGATGGTCCGCATGGACCTGTGCACCGCGTTTCAGCAGCGCGTCCTGCGCGCCGAGCACGCGATCCCGCGCGGCAAGGCAAGCACGTACGGTCTCATTGCGAAGCATCTAGGCATGCCTAAATCGGCGCGGGCAGTCGGCACGGCGCTCGCAACCAACCCGTTCCCCCTCATCATCCCCTGCCACCGCGCAATCCGCTCGGACGGCACGCTGGGCGGGTACCAGGGCGGCCTGGCAATGAAACGCGCGCTGCTGGAAATGGAGGGGATTGCGTTCAGCGACTCCCGCGGAGTTGAGCCCGCATACTTCCACTACGCCTGCTGAACAGCGCGGGCGCTGCATGGATGGTCTGCGCTCACGCCGCAGACAGGCGGCAGGCGGGTACGCCTGCCCTCCACACGGCGGCAGCACACGCACATGCGACGGCTTGTGAGCGCGGTCACCGGGGACGGTGACCCTCCAGTCACAGCGTCTCGTGCCAGGCGAGCGAGAACACGGCATCCCAATCGTATTCGTCGGCGAGCGAGAGGGCGCGGCTGCGGTATTCGCCGTGCGTGCGAAGGATGTCGGTGATGGCGGCGCACATGCTCACGCGGTCATACTCGATTTTCCTGCCGGCGCCGCGCGCGTCGATCAGGTCGGCCACTTCAGGCACGCCGACGATCACGACGGGGAGGCCGCAGGCGAGATAGACCTTTGGCTTGCCGGGATCGGCGTACTGGGAGAAGTCGCTGTCGCCCGGGACGTAGAGTGCGAGCCCGATGCCGCAGCGCACGAGGAACTTCTCGGCGTCATCGTGATTCTCGATGAAGCCATGGAATGTCACCCGGTGTTCCATGTGCAGCCGCGCGGCGAGCCTCTCGAGCGCCGGGCGGTAGGGCCCGTCGCCGAGGATGTCGAGGTGCAGGGCGGGAAAGTCCCTTGTCAACTCGGGCATCGCCTCGATGAACAACTGCACGCCTGATTTCTCCTGGACATGGCCGAAGAACGCCACGCGCTGCGGCTCGCACTCCATCCGCACCTCGTGGCGCATCCGCCGCGCATGCGTGCCGTGCGGCACCCAGATGGCCTTCGCGCAGCGGTCGAGCTTCGTCCCGTCCTTCCACCGCCCCGTCATCATCCGGCGCGACAGGTTCCAGATCGCGTCAGCGTGATAGCAGCAGAAGCGGTCGATCTTCCGGTACAGCCACGCGTAGAGGCGCGAGCCGCCCGCGTTCGGCGCATAGTCGATCGTGTAGAGCACGACGCGCCTGACCTTGCCGAGCCGGCGCAGCACGATGCCGGCGAGCGTGTCGAAACACCCGTTCCCCACATATGCATCCCACGTTGATCTCCTGAGGATCGAGACCGTCCTCAGGAAATCAAGACAGTAGCGAATTGGCATTGGCAAACGGCCGACCGGGAACCGTTGCTCCCCTACGACAACACCGTTCTCACAGTTTTCCAGACGCGCATACTCACGTCTGGAAAACTGGAAGGGATGCTCGAGCAGCGCGCACGCAGCGCACCGCTTCCCGCGCAGCCACGCATGCAGCTCCTGCCCCGGGCCCGTGGCGTAGTAATGCAGCACGGTCGCGACGCGCAGATGGTTGATGGTATCAGGGGTGACGGCCATGGGATTTCAGATTGCAGATTTCGGATTTCAGATTGCAGATTGGGATTGAGGTGGGATGGAAGATTCCAGACTGAATGTGACACTCCGCACTCCCCGCGCCGCATTTCGCATCCCGCGGTTCAGACCACCGAGCCATGTTTCTCCGCGGCGCTGACGAAATACATGATATTCTCGAGCTCGATGTCGACGTTGATGGTGTTGAGTATGAACTCGTGCGGCGTTTTGAGCTGGATGGGCGCGAAACTGAGGACGCCCTTGATGCCCGCGGCGATCATCGCATCGAGGACTTCCTGCGCCGCGTCGGCCGGCACGCAGAGGATGCCTGCTTTGACGCTGTGCCGCTCGACGAAGGCCGGCAGGTCGCCCATGGGGAGCACCGGGATGCCGTTCTGGCCGCCATGCCTGGCAGGGTCCTTGTCGAACGCGGCCATGATGCGTATGCCGCGCTGCTCGAACGCCTTGTGATGCATGAGGGCGACGCCAAGGTTGCCTGCGCCGACGAGGATGGCGCTCTGCTGCTCGTGCTTGCCGAGGATGTCGTCAAGTCTGGCGAGGAGCGACCCGATGTCGTATCCCCCGCGTTTATTGCCCGAGATGCCGAAGATGGAGAAATCCTTGCGGACCTGGGCGGGCGTGACGTTGACTGCCTCGCCAAGGATGTCGGAGAAGATTTTGACGAAGCCCTCGGCCTTGAGGCGCAGGAGCGCGTCCCGGTATTGGGAAAGGCGAAGGATGCACTTGCGGCTTGTGTTGAGGGCCGTCGTCTTCATTGTTCACGGATGCGGGCCGTGCAGCAGCCGCCCGGTGCAGCCGGTCATTTCTTCATGTACGAAAGCACATCCGTGTGATGCCCCGTCATCTTCCATGCGCCCTTCTCCTTGCGGAACACGCTGGTCACACGAAGCGAAAACCGCCGGCCCTTTCCGCTCACCGTGATGGCCTCGCCATACTCGCGATTCTCCACCACCGCGAGGTCCTTGCCGACAGCGACGCGCAAGGCATCGTGCTTCACCACGCCGCCGAGCTTCATTGCGGCCTGCGCCTCCCACTCCTTCAGCGCCTCTGCCCAGCCGGCGCAGAATGCGCCGCCGGGGCCCATGTACGTCACGTCGTCCGCATGCGACCAGACGCCCTTCATGGGCTCGACGTCGCCTGCAAGCACCGCGCCCAACGCCTTGTAGAACCCTGCCGCCGCCTCGAGCACTGCTTCCCGTTCCTGTTCTTTCTTGACTGCCATGTCAATTCTCCTTGTCGGTCCGCTGTGCACGCCGGCACTCTGCCGCCGGATGTGCGGATATCATTATGCACACTCGAGCACAAGAGGTTTTGGCGTCCGTGCGATCTTCCTGCACAGTGGATATGTTAGTATACCATTGCGCGGCATGAAACGTCAACCACGCGTGTTCACTCCTCGACTTTCATCCAGACAACGTGATGCGTGCCGTTCTCCCTGCCGCATACGGCGTAGTACGGCACGAATGTCCGTGCACCGTTCCGCAGCGCAACACGCAGGGCAGTGCCCGCGCCGCCGCGCCGCGCAGGCACGGCCTTCGCGTCCGACGGTGAGAAACCGGCGGAGACCGCCAGCGGGTTCTGCCGTTCGGGCGTGTCGCGCCGGCGCGTTGCATAGAGCAGCGGGCCCTTGTGGACCGCGCGATACTCGGTCTCGCCGTCAAGATACCACCCCTTCTCGTTGTACGCGCGCGTCTGCACGGCGATCCGCACCGGCATGGGGAACTCGATCGTCACCGTGTCGCCCTTCCTCCAGACGCGCGACACGGTGTGATACGTTCCGGGAGCCGCGTTGACCTTCCCGCCGTCGAGCGTGAACGCGGAGCCCTCGAGCCATTCAGGGACGCGCAGCGCGAGGGAGAACCGCGTGGCGCGCTCCGGATGCACCGTGAGTTTCACCTTCCCGTCGAACGGGTACGCCGTCTCCTGTTCGATCCGCACGGCACAGCCTCCGGGATCGAGCGTTGCGGCGGAGGGCGCATAGACATTGACGCAGACGCCGCGGCCCGCGGTGGCGTAGAGCGTGCGCGGGATCTCCTCCCACGCCATTGCGCCGCTCGAGGAGCAGCAGGCGAATTCGCCGGTGCGCGTTCGTGTGCCGTTCATGACGCTGTGGTACGTCCAGCCGAACCCGTCGGGGAACTGGGCGCCCGGCAGGGCGTTGTACGCGATGCGCTCGATCTGCCCGGCATACGCGGCTGCCCCGGTCATGCGCAGCAGCTCGATGGTGAGCCTGAGCCATTCCATCATCGCGCATGTTTCGCTGA
>JAAYZF010000391.1 GCA_012514975.1 bacterium | reverse complement strand
TGCCGCCGCACTGGAGGGGCACCGTCCCCGGTGACCGCAGGCATTGGCGGCACTTGATGCCGCCGCACTGGAGGGGCACCGTCCCCGGTGACCGCAGGCATTGGCGGCACTTGATGCCGCCGCACTGGAGGGTCACCGTCCCCGGTGACCGCAGGCATTGGCGGCACTGAATGCCGCCGCGCTGGAGGGCGGCCGTACCCGGCCGCCGCGCGCGCGGCCTGCCACGCGCATTATCCTTGCGCGGTCACGACCGCGCAACGTGCGGCAGGCGCGTACGCCATGCCCTCCAGTTGCCGCGCGTCGAGCGCGCACGATTGGCGGTGCGTCCCACACACGTTGACTGCTCTCACTTCTCTTCCAGCAACCACCCGCTGGCCGCGGGAACCGTCACCTCCCTCCCCACCTTCTCCGGCTCCTTCAGAAAACCGTTTCCATCAATGACCTGCTTCCATGACCCTGGCGGCAGGCTGAACGTCGCCGGCGTTGCACCGGCGTTCAACAGGACGGCAAACACGGGTTCGTCCTTGTACTGCTTGTCCGCGTTGATGGTACAGCCGACCGCGCCTTGCCCGCGTGGCATCAGAGCCCGGTGGAAACCCGCCCGCTCCCCGCGCGGCGACCGCAATGCCGGATGCGCCTTCCTCAACGCGATCAACCCGCGGTAGAATTCATACATCGGCTTGTTCGCCTCGACGAGCCGCCAGTCGAGCATGTTGCCCGCGTAGTCCTGCACCTGCGCCGCGCGCGAGCGGAACATCTCCTCGCCCTCGCACAGCATGGGAATGCCCTGCGCGGTGAGCAGCACAAGCGCCGCCATCCGCGCGCGCCGCATGGCCGCTTCGCCCGTAATGCCCGCGGCGGCGAGCCGGTGCGGGATCGTCTCCTCGTCATGGCTCACCAGGTAGTTCACGACTTCGAGGGGCGAAGCGTAGACGCGTCGTTCGCGCGACCATTCGACGCGCCGGGGGATCGCGTCGCGCCGTTCGCCATTCACGATGAAATGCTTGACGTCCTCACGGAACCAGTCGTTCCACTGCGCCACGCCGGTGCCCGTCAACTCGCTCCGGTCGTGCGCCCAGTTCTCGGCCACGAGGATCACGCGGCCGGGCGTCGGTTTTGCCGCCTGGACCGCTTCGATGTTCTCGCGTGTAAACAAGTTCTTCTGGTCGATCAGCGCGGACAGGTCGAACCGGAAGCCGTCGATGTGGTACTCCGAGACCCAGTGCCGCAGGCAGTCAAGCATCAGCTTGCGCATCAGCGGGCGCGAGCAGTCGCACGTGTTGCCGCAGCCGGAATCGTTACGGCCGGTGAAGTAGTACTCGGGATCGATGGTCGCAAGGTGGTTGTCGTCATTGCTCGTGTGATTGAACACGATGTCGATGAGAACGGCGATGCCTTTGCGGTGCATGGCATTGACGAGGCGCTTGAGCCCGCCGACCTGGCGCAGGAGCGCCGGATCGTCGCCCAGCGAGCTCTCGGGCGCGAAGAACAGGCTCGTCATGTAGCCCCAATGGTAGTGCAGGACGAAGTTCGTGCTCGATCCGTTCGCAAACTCGCTCACCGGGAGCAGCTCGACCGCGTTCACGCCAAGGCGCGCAAGGTGGTCGAGCGGCGAGCCCGGCGTGTCGATGGCCATGCCGGAATAGCGATGCGCATGGTTCGACGAGACAGCCGGGTTCCATCCCGTGATGTTCGCCACGTGCGTCTCGTAGATCACCAGCTCGTCCGGCGGCGGCGTGGTGTACGCGCCGTCCGTCCAGCCGGTGAACGGCTCGGCGTTCACCCCGGGCTCGACCACGATGCTTTTGCCACCCGAGTGTACGTTCGCAATCGCGTAGGGATCGCTCGCAAGGTTCGTCTCCCCCGCGCGGATGATCTCGTACTTGTAGAACGTTCCATGCTTCACTTCCTCGCGCGGAAGTGAAGCAGACCAGGTGAACGTCGCTGAGCAGGGCGCCATGGGCACGCGGCGCCGGGGAGTCCCGTCGTCAGCGCCTTGATACACGCGCAGCGCCACTGCGTCCGCCCGCGGAGCAAAGATGCGGAACGAGACAGTGCTGCCCTCGAACACGCAGCCAAGCGCCTGCGTCGTCGCCGGGATCGAGTCGAAGAACCCATCCAGCAGCCCGCGCGACAAGGCAAGCGGCACGCGCACCGGCGCGGGCATCACAATGCCGCTCGCGTCCGCAACGTCCGCCACCGTCAGCGATCCGCGGGGCTTGAACCCCGTGGCGGCAAGGTCAAGCGCGGGCACCGTGAGCGCGACGTGTCGCCCGTCGGGCCGCAGCGACGCAGTGCGCACCGCGCCGCCCGAGTAGACGTAGTTCCCCGCGGATTGCGCGGTGCGCCGGTCAACCGGTTCGCTGAATGCGACGACGACGCGGTCCGGCGCCTCCATCTCCGCCTGCATCGGCCTGGGCGGGGTGATGTCGCCATGCAGGTCGGGATTCACGAACAGGTTGATGTCGCGCCGATAGCGCTGGTCAACCCGGAACGCGTCAATCCACATGCCGCCGCCCGTTACGAATTTGAACTCGGGATAGCCGCTCGGGCCATACGCGGCAAGCGCCTCCGTGTTCGTCGTGAACGCATACACACCGCCCGCCACGCGAGTCATCCGCCATGCGGGCGCGCCAATCGATGCGCCCCATTTATTAAAGGAGCCTGCAACGTACACGGTATCCGTCGGCGAGAGTGTCATGCCGAACGCGGCCGGGTGGAAGACGAAGCTGACCGCGGCGATGCCGTTCGAGAAGCTGTAGCCGGCGGAAGCGGGGCTGAATTCCTGTTCGGGCGCGGCGCAGGCAATGGGGAGCGGCACGGCGAGCACGGCGAGTATTCCGCGGATGGCGTTCCGGGTGGCGAGGCGCCTCATAGCAGGTCCGGTGCGGTTTGGCATCATCATTCGTAACGTTATGACAGCAGTATATCCTTTCCACCCATCGTTGGCAAGAGACGTGCTCCCCCAATCCCGATATGAGGGCTGGCGCGGTTGACACGCGTTCGAGCAGTTCGCGCAGACCCGCCCGTTGGGCTGGGCTGTCTCCTGCCCGGCTTACAGCCCTTAAATCTGAATTTCAGTACCCCCGCTTGCAGCAAGCGGCCACTGGAAGAGGGTTCTTGGCGCTCGCAGGCAGCAGTGACAAAACGTCTCAGGGTTTTCGAAGCCATACCTTCCGAAAGTCCCGGGTGGCAAATTGAGGCGATTTTTGCTATAAGTATTAAGCAAAGGTTTGGAACACGGGCCGGCCAGCCGGTCGACGCCCGTGCCGTTACTGCGTTTTGCTGTGCAGGAGAGGCGCCAAGGCACAGTGTCCCGTGCCTGGCCTGGTATCATCATGGGTAGTGTCACCCGCGTATGAGGAAGTCATTATGAAAGCTGTCCGCGCCGCCACATGTGTATGTCTCGTGCTGGCAACTGCATTCGCCGCGAGTTCCGTGGCCTCTTCGTCGGCCACGGAACGCCTGGTCGACAACCGGATCAAGCCGGTGATCATTGACCACCAGCCGCCGGTGCAATGGCTCTTCGGCTCGACTGCCAATGCCGGAATCACCACGCCCTGGAACGCGTCAAACCGCATGGACGTGCTGGAGCCATTGTCCAACATCGTCACCGCGGCGACAAGCGCCGACATGAATCGCGACGGGATCATCGAGCTGGTTATCGCCACGGACAGCGGGGTAAACTATCTTGTCGCGATCCCGGAGCCCGGCTCGAACGTGTACAGCGAGTGGACAGGCCCGGCGGGCGCCGTGAGCATCTGCGCCGGCGATCTCAACAATGACGGCATGCTCGACCTCGTCGCGGCCCGGCCGGACGGCCAGAACGCCGTCCTGATCAACAAGGACGCGGGAACGAACTACACCCCGCATGCGCTGGGGACACTGAGCAGGAGCTCCCTGGCCATCAGGCTGGGCGATCTCAACCGCGACGGCTGGCTCGACATCCTCGAAATCAATACCGGCGTCAACCGCGCCCTCGCCTACTTCAACGACGGCACCGGGACGAACTGGACCAAACCCGGGCTGATCGTCGGGCAGAACGTCGATGCCACTGACGCGCAGATTGGCGATTTCGACGGCAACGGCGTTGACGACATCGTTGTTGTCAGCGGGAATGAATGGCCCAATTACCTCTACGTCAACGACGGCACCGGCAGCAACTACGTGCCCGTCGTGCTCAATCCGCGCGGCGTCACCCAGGGCGTCGCACTGGGCGACCTCAACAACGACGGCCTGCTCGATATCGTCGAGGTGAACGCCCTCGGCGGCCTTGACAACGGCCGGGACATCATCTACATCGCCAACGCCCCGGGCACGAATTTCACCGTGCTCGATACCGTGCTCTCCGCCGGCGACAACAGCTCGTGCGTTTCCATCAGCGACATGAACAACGACGGCGCGCCGGACATCATCGTCGGCATCGATGACAGCACGCCCAGCGCGCTCTACCTCAACGCCGGCTCCGGCGCCGCGTTCGCCAGGTACAACGTTCAGGATGTCGGCGACGCCTCGTCCGTGCTCGCCGCCGATTGGGCCTATGACGGCGCCGACGACCTCCTGTTCATCACCGCCGCGCAGACGCCGCTCCCCTTCCGGAACACGATTGCCGGCCTCTCGAACGCCGTCATGCAGGCCGCGTATCGCGTCGTCCTCAACGACATCGGCCTGTCTCTCTCCACGCAGGTATGGGATTCCGGCCTGATCGACGGAGCGTATCACGGCGTCTGGAACAGCGGGGTGATCCTCAGCAGCCTCACGCACAGCAGCGAATACGCGTGGCAACTGCAGCTTGTCTCCTCGATTCAGGTGACAGGCGAATGGACGGAGCCCAGCCGGTTCACGTACCGGATGAGCAACGACTACTGCGAATTCCACGGCATGCCCGAGGTCGTCGAGGCAGGCGGCACCGTGGGCCAGCCGGGCGGCGCGCTGAGCGTCCAGGGCGTCGCGTCACCCTCGGTGACGTCGATCACGCTCACCAATCACTCCTCCGGCCAGGCGCTGCCGGTCACGCCCGGCCAGCACTGGAGCCTGACAAACATCCCCTTCACGTTCTTCAGCGATGTCACAAACGAGCTGCATGCCATCGGCAGAACCGCGGCCGGCAGAACGCCCGCCGACGTCCTCACCGTCGTGCTGACAAACCGCGGCATCTCGATCGTGAGCCCGCCCGACGGCTCTGTCACAGGCCTCTTCGCCCTCACGCTCCGCTGGGACCTCCCGGCCTTCGTCACCTCGACGAACTGGGTCTCGGTCCGCTGGACGTACATCATCACCAACACGACTCTGACGAACATATGGTTCACGCCGGACACCATCACGAGCACGCCCGTCAGGCTGGCCATGGGGACGAACGTGTGGCAGGTGGCGTACCGCACGCCGCAGGGCATTGCGGAAACGTCGCCCGAGTCGCGCGTCATGCTCGATACCGACGGCATCCGGCTTCTCAGCCCCGCAAACGGGACGATCACGAACGTCACCGCGCTCCAGCTCGAATGGGCATTGCCGCCGTTCGTGACGGAGACAAACTGGGTCTCCGTCAACTGGATCGGAAGCACCAACGAGCTGCCGGTGGACATCTGGTTCACTCCTGGCGCGACCAACATGGCCTCGCTGCCCGTCCCGCTGAACTTCGGGACGAACCAGTGGCGGGTAGCCTACGCCGTGCCGAACGGGACGAACGAGATTGCGCCCCAGATCATCACCGAGACCTCGGAATTCTGGTTCGTCCACCTCGATACGAATCCCCCGATCGCCGACCTCGTGTGGCCGCCGGACGGTGGCGTGGTCAATACCAACATCGTCAAGTTCGACTACCGCGTGTTCGACGACCAGCCAAGCAACACGGCCTACTCGGCGACCAGCGGCGTGGCGCGCGTGGACTTCATCTTCTGGAGCGACACGCTCGCGTTCACTACCACGCTCTATTCATGGGTCGAAAGCCCGCTCGTGCTCAACGAGTACACCGGCCTGCCGTTCAATCCGCTCGAAGATGGAACCAACTATGCATGGCAGTTGAAGGTGTGGGACTGGGCGGGCAACGTCCTCCTCTCCGGCACCAACAAGTTCACCGTTGCCGCGACGACAATCGCGCCGGTCAGCCCCAAGGACATGGCCTGGGTGAACACGCCGGTCGTTGAATTCATATGGAGCGTCCCGTCCGTGTGGACAATCACTACGGACACCTATGCGGAGATAGAGCTGAACGGCAACCCGTGGGTCGCGGCTGACACCATCACCACGGCCGTGCAGAACGTCTTCGGCGGCACGAACACCTGGCGCGTCCGCGTCCACTTCCCCTCGGGCCAGATCGTCACCAGCGCGCTGTGGCGCGTGATGTTCGAGGACAGCCCGCCCGTCGGCGTGCTCCTTCACCCCGGGGCAAACCGCTTCGTCATGCCCGGCAACATCGTGTTCGACTACCAGCTCGCCGATACGAACAGCATCTGGCAGAGCGGCATCGCCGGCGCCCGGTTCCACTTCGTCGCCCCGGGCACCAGCATGTGGGTGGCTCTTGAAGGCATCGAGATGATCCCCGCCACCAACCAGTACAGCACACTTCCCTTCAACCCGCTCACGAATGAGACCGGCCTCATCTATGCCTGGCAGCTCGAAATCACCGACGTGGCAGGCAATGTGGGCACGACCGAGTACGCTTGGTTCGGCATCGACGTCACGCCGCCCGTCATCGAGATCACCGCGCCCTACGGCGGCATCGACTTCACCACCAACAGCCTCGATTGGATGTTCACCGGCGTCGCCACCGACGCGCATGACTTCATCGACTACATCACATGGGAAAATGCCACCCAGGGCACGAATGGCATCCTCCCCGGCCTCGACCTCTGGGCTATCGGAGCCGACCAGCTCGGCCTTGCAGAAGGGTCGAACCTGATCGCCTTCACCGCCTATGACTCGGCGGGACACGCGACCACGGACAGCGCGCTCGTCACGCTCGACCTCTCGCCGCCACTCATCGCGGTCACCTTCCCGACGGGCAGCCAGCCGTTTGTCGTGTTCGGCTACTCGTTCAGCCTCGAGGGAACGGCGGTCGATAGGTACGCCCCCATCGCGTCTCTCGCATGGACAAACATCGACAACGGGGTCGGCGGCCTTCTCCCCACTGACACCGGCGCGTGGTCAATCGCCGGCATCGACCTCCAGCTTCCCTTTGGCGTCTCGAATGTCATCGAGATCAACGGCAGGGACATCTATGGCTGGGCGACAAGCGTCACCGTCTCCATCATCCTTTCCGCGAGCTCGAACGAGGTGCCCATCATCGCCAACTGGCCCGCCCATATCGGCGTCACGCAGACAGGATACATCGAGTTCGTCACGATAACGAACGATGAATACTCGGTGCGTCTGGGCGGTGATCCCCACAGCGTCGAGCTCGTCAACCTGGTCGCCACGTCCGACTATGCGCGCGTGGCGTTCTCGCTGGCGGAACACGGGATGTTCCCGAAGCAATGGCCGCTCATCCGCGTGGTGAACCTGACAAAGGGCGAAGCCTCGCTGATGCCACGGCCGTTCCTCATCGTCGATGAGGCGCAGATCGATCTCACCGGGCAGAAGCCGATGACGGACATCGACCACGACAAGGTGTACTTCAGGCTCGATCCCCTCGGCGCCGCGACGGCCCATGTCGAGGGCCACAGCCTGTTCATCAACGGGATGACCGAGCCCGCGAAGCTGAAGATCTGGGTCAAGCGCTTCTACGGCGACGGATATGCCACGCTCCCCTATCTCGCCGCGGACGGCTCGTTCCAGAAGATCGCCATCCAGCGGTGCTCGATCGATGAAATCCACCTCACGGGCTCCGTCTCGTCCGTCTCCATCAAGGGAGGCACGCTCGGCTACCTGCACGGCCGCGCCGCGCAGATCGTGCACGGCCTCGCATGCTACGAGCCGACGCCCGAGACAGGCCTCAGGAAAGTGATCGTCGCGGGCAAGGCAGGCCACGGCGGCGAGATGCTCGGCAGGATATTCGCCCCGATGAGCTTCAGGAACGCCGGCGCAACACTCATCGCGCGCAAAGGCCTGCTCACCGGCGTCTGCATTGGCGAGTGGTTCAAGGAACTGAACGCCGACACCATCCAGGACTGCGCCGTCTTCGCGCTCACCAACGGCCCCGACGGCTACGCGATCCGCAAGGTCAAGAGCCGTTACTTGTGGGACACGGGCCTTGCGGCCAGCGACTTCGTGACCAATGCGCAGACGCTCTTCGTCGCGGGCATGAGTCCCGACGAATGCTGGGCATTGGCGTCCGCGACCGGCTCATTCGCCGGGATCATCCCCTCCGGGTCGATCAAGGCGGTCTCCGTCCGCTCGCTCTTCCCGTCGCCGCAGGGCGTGTTCATCCTCAGCACGCCGCCCGCGCCGAGGAAGACGCCGAGAGCGCTGGAAGGCGACAAAGAGTACTGGTACATCGACGGAAAGAGAATGAATCCAGGCTGGAACGCCAAGTGAAGAAAGTGTAGCCGCGCCACACAGGGCCAGTGCCTGGCCTCTCGGCTCCGGCTGCGATGCCCGGCCAGGCGGGCTGGTCGCTGTTGCCCCGTTCACTCAAGGCGTCCGGTCGTAGCGGAACCAGTATGACACGCCCTGCCGCGGAACACACTTATGACACGGCGATGGCGACGCTGCTGCGTGAATTCGCGTCGCAAAGAGGCAGTGTGCTCCATCCGCATATCGTCGTCCAGCGAGGAACGTTTGTTCCCGCCGCGACGCACAGGCGCGACACCAAGCTGCCGCACGAGATGTACCGGAGGGGAGAGGGCCTGCCAGACGAGTCCGTGCTCTTTGACGTGCGCTTTGCCGGGCGCTCCGAGTGGCTGCGGGGCGATCAGTGCGTCCGTTCCCGGTCGGACATCACTGCAATCGAGCTGGTTACGGACGGGGCCGGGGAACTCGTCGTGGGTCGCACGCGCTATGCGCTGAAGCCTGGCGATGTGTTCGTGCTGCACACGGATGAACGCCACGTCTATCGGGCATGCTCGCGCACCCCGTTCAGAAAACTCTTCGTGACTTTCAATGCCATACGGCCGTTGCACCGCCAGGCATTGGCGCTGACCGGTCTGAACGCAATCTCGCATCTGCCTCTCGAACCCGCGACCGCGGAACGCGTGCGGGCCATCATCGAGCGCATCATCGACGTCCTGCGCGCCGCGAAGCCGGACTCGTCGCACCGGGCATCCGCGTTCGCGTATGAGCTGGTCCTCGAGCTGATGCGCACGCAACCCGGCGACGGGAAGGGCCAGCCTCTCCCGAGGGCGGTTGACACGGTTGTCTCCCATGTCATCGAACACCTCAGCGAGCCCTGTGCATTGGTGTCTCTCTCGCTCAAGGCCGGAATATCCCCCGACTATCTTTCCCGCCTCTTCATCAAACACCTGGGGACGAACTATCAGCAATGGCTGCTGCGCCTGCGCATGTCAGTCGCCTCACGCCTGCTCCTGCACACGATGTGGAAGATCTATGTCATCGGCGAACGGGTCGGCTATGGCAATGCGTACGCCTTCACGCGCGCGTTCCGCAAGGTGACGGGATGCACACCCGAGGAATTCCGCCGGCGGTCGTGGAACGTGCGTTGACGACCGCGTAGGCGGGCCGGGGCCCATGCGCGCATGGGCGCCCCCAGTGTGTGCCCGTGACGGATTCGGAGTATAACACCGCTGTTCTTCCTTCCGATAGGGGCGAAACTGGACGCATTCAGTCATTTACTTGCACTACGACATGTGGCAAAATGTATGCGTTGCATCGTGAGATTGTGCAGCGGCGATGCAAGGACGACGGATTAGCGGATTCGTTGCGAACCTGTCGTACTCTAACCTCCGGGAGAGATGCCATGCAGACAAAAGCAACCCTGATCAGCGTTGTCGCCCTGTTCCTCCTTGTCGCGTCCGTTCCGGCAGAGGAGTTTCACTGGATCAACACGGCAACGGCCCTGCAATACTGGGACGTGAATGGCAGTTGGTCCGCCCCCGGTTTCCCCCGCGAGATCGGCGATGTGGCCGAGTTCACCGACCTAGACGAGTACGCCGGCGAACGCAGGGTCGAGCTCAATGTGAACGACTACTATACGTGCAGCGTCATCCGCTGTGTCGCCGACACGAACCGCTATACTGTCAACATCAACACCTACGTAGCCAACGGCCTGTTCATGGAGGCCGAAAGCGGCAACGCGGCGATCATCCTTGACGACAACTTCGTTTCCAACACGCCCAGCCTGGCCATCGCGGGCCACCAGTTGCACATTCTCTCGCCGACCGACATCACCGTGTCAAACGCCGCCGCGCGCATGGACATCTCCGCCCACATGTACGGCAGCGCGTCAATCAACAAATACGGCCCCGGCCAGGTGCGCGCCACGCAGACCGGCGACTACGCGGGCACGATTACGGTGTACGAAGGCCAGTTGTATTGCGGCAACGAGTCGAACCTCTATGCGGCAACCGTCGTGGCCAAGACCGGCACCACGATCCAGTACGATTACTACACGCTCCTTGGCGCCCTGCCCGTGCCTGCACACATAGTACTCGAAGGCGGCTGGCTGTACAACAACGGCAACACGTCCGACGGCAAGCGCTTTGCCAACCTCACGGTCAACGGCGAAGGCTATGTCACCTCGAAATACTACAACACGTTCTTCATGGAGTCAACCAAGGGCACGGGCACGCTGCACATCGTCGCCCGCCCCGTCTATGTTCTCGGCCACGTCCATCCCGGCTTCAGCATCGGCGAGCTCACGATGCGTCGCGACAGCGGCACGCTCTACGTCGGCACGAACGGCATGCCGATGACGCTCCACATCGAGACCTCGCCCGGCGGAAGCGACCATCTCTCGTTCGAGAATCTCGATGCCGCGAGCACCATTGTCCTGAGCAACATCAACCTCGTGGTCGAGGGCTCAGGCACTGGCCTGCAGACCAACTGGGTCCTTACATCCAACCGGATGCTTGCCGGCTCTGAGTTCAACAACGTCAGCTACATCCCCGGCCTTTTTGGCGAGGTGATCTACGATTATGCGAACAACCGCGTAGGGCTGCTCGCCGCGCCCGAGCCGGCGGTCACGCTGCTCGCCGCATGCGTGCTTGCGTCGCTGGCGCGCCGCCGGTAAACAACCTTCGAGCGTCAAGGCGATTCCCTGGCATTCCGCAAAGTGTGTCATCAGGCAGCGTCCGGAACGCCACCGGCGGCAGGTGTCTCGATGCCGGCCAGCGCATAGTTATGTACGGATAGACAGCAACTCAACATCAAGGAGAGCAGCCCATGAGTACACGAATGACTTGGATGGCAGGTGCAGCAGCAGTAGTCACCGCAGTTTCGTATATGTCCATGCCCGCGCGCGCGCTCGAAGTGCAGATCGGGGAAACCGGGAGCTCGATGATCATGCCACAGCCGGCGCCCAAGGCGTACGCTGGCACCTCGTGCTACGTCTCGAACGTCAACCCCAGCATCCAGACTTCCTACTGCCTGGTCAATCCTGTCTCAGGGTATCCGACGGCGGGCCTCATCCTCTGGTACTTCGACTTGTCGGCCTACACGGGCCGTGTAGTGACAGGCGATGCACAGCTCACGATTGGCATGGTATATGGTGACGCCGGCGCGCTGGTGTTCCGCCACTTCGAGTGTCTGAATCCATGGGACGAGACGGTGGTGACGTGGGAGAATTATCTTGGCCCGGGCATGACGAACAATCCTGCATTCACGAACAATTTCCACAACTACTTCGGCCCTGAGATCAGCATGGCGGCTGCAGTTGGCAACGCGAACGTCACGTGGATCATGCCGTCGAACGTCATACAGCGCTGGATCAACGACCCTTCGAGCAATCGTGGCATTGCAATGCGGGCCGACTGGTACGCCAACAAGCAGTGGTGGAACCGTGCGGCCACGTGGCAGCCCCTGGGCAAGCGCCCGGTGCTCGTCGTGTCACTCTCTTCAAACAACCAGAAACCGAACACGCCGACGAACATGACCCCGGTCAACGGCACGACGGCCATGCCGCTCACGGGCATCCCTCTTACCGCATCACCGTTCAGCGATCAGAATGGCGACGCGTTCAGCAACAGCCAGTGGCAGATTTCGGCTGACGCGAGTTTCGCCAGCCCGGCATGGGACAGCGGGGCGGTGGCAGGAAACACGAACATCACGGCCACGCCGCTCGTACCGCTCCAGTACTCGACGCGTTACTACTGGCGCGTCCGCTATCGCGACGGCAATGCCGAGGAGCCCGAGTGGAGCTCATGGTCGGCGCCGACGTACTTCGACACGGCGCTGAACCTGATGCAGGCGCAGGTGCGCACGGTGAACGAGAACGTGATGATTGCCCCGGGCCGCACCGACGCGCCCGCAAGCAACCGGTACGACTTCGCGAACTCGAATCTCAACGGCCGGGTCGTCACGGCAATGAACCCGATCAATGCGACCACGAACATCGCGCCGGCGGGCGTGCTCATGTACTGGTTCGACCTGCGCGTGTTCTCGCAGTATTCCGGGATGAGCGTTGACAATGACGGCGACCTCACCGTCGGCACCATATGGACGGATGTCAACTTCCCGCCGAACTTCAAGCTCTACGCCATTCTCCAGGGCTGGCCCGCCTCGAACGTCACGTGGAACAGCTTCGTCGGCGCGGACTGGGGAACGTGGGCAACCAAGTTCGGCACCGAGCTCGATGCGCAGCTCATTGACACTTCTGGCGCGGTCTACCACTGGACTGTGCCGAAAACGATGATCCAGAACTGGATCGACAATCCGACCCAGAACTTCGGCATCGCCCTCATCCCCGAGGCGACGGGCAACAGCACGTTCAGGACGCAGTTGTCCTCGCCGCCCCCGACGCTGACGTTCGACCTGAGCACGACCAACGCCGTGCCGCCCGCGCAGCCGACCAACGTCTCGCCGGCTGACGGCGCGATCAACCTCCAGCTCACCCCGACGCTCGAATCGTCTGCCTACTCGGGCGCATCGCCGCAGGGCGCCGCGCAGTGGCAGATCGCGACCGAGCCATCGTTCGCCGCGCCGATCTGGGACGTGACGAGCACGAGCGCCTTCACCCAGATCACCGTGGTGAGCAATGTGCTCCAGTTCTCCGGCCGGTACTATTGGCGCGTCCGCCATACCGCGATTGACGGCGGGAAAAGCTTGTACTCGGTTCCGACGAAATTTGACACCGAGGTCAAGGCAGGCACGTTCAAGAGGCTCGCCGCGCAGAACGCCATGATCCTCCTCTCGCAGCCGGCCAGCAACTACAACGGCGGCGCCGAGTCCACCTTCTGGCCAATGCCGGCGTCGAACGGCGTCTGCGGCATCATCATGTGCTGGTTCGATCTCGGCATCTTCAGCGGGCTCGAGACCGAGAGCAACGCGACGTTCATGGTGCGCAACGCGTTTGTTGATCCGAACTTCGGCGCGATCAACTTCGTCTGTTACGAGCTGCTCAAGCCGTTCAACGAGGCCGCCGAGACGTGGTCGTCCTACGTCGGCGGCGCGAGCTACACGAACTACTTCGGCGAGAGCTTCGGGCCGCAGACGCTGCCGCTCGAATTCTTCGGCACGACGACGTGGGAGATCAGCCAGGCGCTGATCCAGAAGTGGCTTGACAGCCCGGAGACGAACTTCGGCCTGGCGATCATGCCCGAAACGTCCAACGGCAACGCGGTCATCCATACGCGGCGCAACGCGGCGACATCACCGGCGCTGTTGGTGAGCGTGGTGCCCGAGCCGGCTGCGCTGGCGCTGGTGGCGCTTGGCGCGCTCGCGATGTGGCGGAAGCGCAACTAGGCTCAATGAGCTGAGGCAGCAACGTGAACACAGGAGAGCCGGTCGATCGACCGGCTCTCTTTTTTCAGCGCACAATGGTTCACGCAGACCCGCCTCATGGGCCGGGCTGTGTCCTGCCGGGCTTACAGCCCTCATGTCAGAGTTTCAGAACCTCCGGCTTGAACTCTCAAGCAGTTTCTGCTATTAATGTGTATTGACGAGCCGGTTCTATGGCCGGATGGCTGGTGCCCGCGATATTGCCGTGCAAGCGGCGTTCGCAGGAAGCTTGGTGGCTGTTGCCTGACGCACTCATGCGTCCGGGCGAAACGGAACCAGTATGGCACTTCCTCACGCGGAACACACATATGACAAGGCGATGGCGGCACTGCTGCTCGAATTCGTGTCGCGAAAGGACCGTGCGCTTGATCCGCGCATCATCATACAGCAGGGAACGTTCATTCCCGCCGCGACGCACAGGCACGACACGATCCTCCCACACGAGATTTATCGGAAGAGAGACAACCTGCCCGACGAGCCCCTGCTGTTCGACGTGCTCCATGCCGGACGCTCCGAGTGGCTGCGCGGCGATCAGTGTCTGCGTTCGCGGTCCGACATCACAGCGGTCGCATTGGTCATTGATGGGGCTGGGGAACTTGTCGTGGGACGCAGGCACTACACGCTCAAGCCCGGCGACGTGTTTGTGCTGCACACGGATGAACGCCACGTCTATCGGGCCTGCTCGCGCACCCCGTTCCGAAAACTCTTCGTGGCATTCAACACCACACGGCCCATGCACCGGCGGGCATTGATGGCGGCTGGTCTCAATGCAATCACGCATCTGCATCTTGAACCCGAGGCCGCGGAGCGCGTGCGTGCCGACATCGAGTGCATCATCGACGTCCTGCGCGCCGCGAAGCCGGACTCGTCGC
>JAAYZF010000035.1 GCA_012514975.1 bacterium | reverse complement strand
TGCGCTCCGTCACCGCCTCCGGTCGCGGCGACGCAGCCGCGAAGTTGGCGGGCAGCGCGGGGCACTGGTCGATAAATGACGCGTCGTAGGGATTTTCAGCCAGCTTCGCGATCTCGATCTTCCTGCGCGGGTCGGGAAACCGCGTCACCGAACAGATGCCGTGCGGCTGTATGAACGATGCGACAAGCAGGAACGGCTTGTCGCGCTTCTCCTTGAGATACGCAACGCTCTTCTCCGTCACCAGCTTGTCATCCATGCCGCACAGAATGTCGAAGCCGTGCCCTTCGTCCATCAACTGCTTCGGCAGATGCCATTTGCCCGCGTACGCCGTGTCATACCCCGCATTGCGGAACAGCCAGCCCATCTCCTGCTGCCGCCCCGCGGCGGGCAACGGCAGCACGTTGTTCATGACGCCCACCTCATGCGGCATCCTGCCCGTGAACATGCTGGCCCGCGATGGCGAACAAAGCGGATACGTGCAGTACGCGCTCTCAAATCGCACGCCCGAAGCCGCAAGCGCATCGAGCGCCGGCGTCTTCACATCCGTGCACCCGGCAACGCTCATCGCGCCCGCGTATTGCTCGTCGGTGAAGATATAGAGAATATTCGGCTGCCCGGCCTTCGCGTGGGTGCCCAGACTCCATGCCTGCCGCGGCAGCAGGCTGACGACCGCGCCCGCGGCGCACGCCTTCAGAAACTCCCGGCGGTGCTGCCTGACGCCCGTCACTTCTCCGCGTCCATGCTCGTGCATTGTCGTGGTGCTCATCGTCTCCTCACCATTAAGAGGACTGCTGCGCACAGAGCCAGTTCACACGGCTCCGGAACTACTAGTATAACCAATGTCTTGGGATTTGCGTTAATCGCGTCCCGCGCCAGCACGGTGAACGCGTGTGAGCCAGCGACATCCAGCACCTGCGGCGTGCCGCTGATGACGCCGTCCGCATTCAGCACGAGCCCCGATGGCATGCTGCCCGCCAGCACGGACCAGCTCACCGCGCCCGTTGCGTTCGCCGCCGTGAGCGCCGCTGTGTACGCCTGGCCCAGCACTGCCTGCGGCAACGTCTCCGTCGCCACATCGAGCGACGCGAACCCCGCGCGGAAATACTCGTTCATCGCGTGCGCCGTCAGCTCCGGCCGCCAGTTCGTCTTCGACTGGCCGCGCACGGCGGCGATGAACGCCGCGTACGTTCCCGCCCCGCCAATCGACGTCATGTAGGTCTGCACCGTGCGCGCGGGATCGGGAAAGACAAGTTTGTGCGCAACGGCGCTCTGCTCCCGCGCCGCAGTCTGCCAGGAGGCGAATCCCATGTCACCATCGTCATACAAAAACCAGGTGCCGGCGCCGCAGTCACTGTAATACGTCGAATCACGGAAGGTCATCACCGGAAGCGGTTCCTCCGAGACGACCAGCCTCGTGTCCAGCCCGGGGAACTGCACCTTGTTGCCCGAAAAGACGATGTTCTCGTTGCCGGCCGAATCGGTGAGCGTGACGCCGTAACGCCCGAGCAGGTTGTGGATGACGTTGTCGCGCACGCTGACGTTGCGGCTGCCGGTGCCGCTGAAGGAGATGCCGTGCGTGTTCTTGACGACCGTGTTCGTCTGATGCAGCAGAAGGTTGCCGGCAATCACCCCGCCGTCCCAGTCCTGTACGCCGACGTACCACGCCAGCGTGCGGCCCGTCGGGCGCGACAAGCCGATGTCGGTGAACACGTTGCTGATGATGGCAGCGTTCGGGAAACGGTAGGTCCCCGGGTTGTTGCCGCCGATGCTGATGCCGACCTCGCCGTCGACATAGAGGTTGTCTATCATCGACAGGTTGGATGCGCGTTCGTCCGAATCAGCCGTCCACTTGTTGCCGATGCTCGATGCGCGGATGAACGTGTTACCGCGGAACGTGACATCGTGGCAGTGCGAGTAATAGGTGTTGTGGTTGAACACCGTCGCCGCGCCGCGCGCCTGGTCGTTGTTGCCCCCGCCCTGCACCAGCCAGCCGTTGTGGTCAAAGATGTTCTCCTCAAGCACGCAACTCGCCCCGTACGCGAACATGCCCTGTGAATGGCTGTTCGTGCTGTAGGAATCGAGGAGAACGTTGCGCCGGATGAGCACGTCGAGACACGTGCTGCCGTTCCTGTTCTCGAAATCGATGTTCGCGCTGCCGAAGCGCAACAGGCAGTCCTCGATCAGAAGTGACACGACATTCGTCCCGCCGGAAGAGCTGACACCTATGTCGATCATCGTGGCCCCCGCCGCGCCCGCATAGTCGGGCGAAGCCGGGTCGCGCTTGTAAGCGTACATGTCCATGCTCACTATCGCCGCATGCTTGATGCCGCTGCACGACCAGCCAACGCCCGAGGCGATCTTCAGCAGCGGGCGGCTCGTTGCGCCGCCGTACGCGCCGTACAGGGAACGTTCGTCCGCCGCGCGGCCGTTGCGCGTCGCGAGCTTCTCGAAGAACTGGTCGCCGCGTTTCAGTAACACCCAGTCCGGATAACCGTTGCGCGAAACGGCGGAAGCGGCGGCGATGGTTGCGTATGGCAGGATCGCGCCCGTCGGGTTGAACGGGTCGGCCCCAATCGCCCCGTTGCCCGGCGCATACCACTGCGCCGTTGCGTCATTGCCGCCGCTCGAGCTGACGTAGATGATCCGCGTATCGGCGCTGGGCGTGAACGTGGTCCAGCCATTCACATCGCGTCCCATGCCCGCTTCGACCAGCGGGCAGCACGCGAGCAGCACTGCTGCCACTCCGAGTAAACGAGTCCTGCCATGGTGCATAGGCTTCTCCCCGCAAGTGTTGATGAACGCTTCGCGCCCCTCAAGTGGCATGGGCTTCCAGCCCATGTGCCGCGGGCATCCTGCCCGTGGCTATCGGGACAGGGATGTCCCTCCTACCTTTGTGGCCGCAGGCATCCTGCCCGTGGCTGTCGGGACAAGGATGTCCCTCCTACCTTTGTGCCACGCCCATTCCATGCCCGTGACACTCCCCGCCAGTCGCATCCAGCTTCTAATCAACAATCGCGGCGGGAGCCGGTCGAACGCAAAGACCACGTTGACCCCCGCCGCGATTGACGGCTTTCTTCGTCCAGTCGGATTCAGCAGCTCCGTTCAGCGTTTCCGGCGCACCAGCGCAGCAATGCCGGCAATGCCCAGCAGCCCCAGCGCCGCCGGCTCGGGAATCGCTTCACCCGAGAGCACCTCGTGGACGTGCATGTCATCGGTTATGCTGCCGTAACTGATGCGCAGGCTGTCCATCATGATGTCGCGTGCGGTGTAGGTCTGGCTCTTGAGGTAGATGCCAATGCTCGAGATCGAGCTGCCCCAGATGTCCTGGTCGCCCGCGCCCGTGTAGCGTGGCGCGCCCAACTCCGCCGCGGTGCGGCCGCTCGGAAGCGGCCCGCCGTTGTTAAACGTCCACAACGTCAGCCGGTCGTTCGATCCGCTGTAGTCTGTCTCGAGCTTCGCAACCACGAGCACGATGACACGCCTGGCATACGGAACGTTGTTGCTCGTCACAACACCGTTTTCTCTGACGTACCAGCGGTAGGTATCGGCTTGCCCGCCGGATGAAATAACGCCGAAAGAGTCGGCGGCCTCGCCGTTGATTTCGAGCAAACACACGTCCTTCGTGAACGGATCCTGCGTGGCATCGATCCACGTCGAGGTGACAATGAGGCTGACCCAGGTCGTGCCGCTCAGCGGTCCGCTCAGAGCGCGTGTGACGGCGCAGCGGTAGACAACCGCAGTGGCATAGCCGAATGCCTGGCCGCCATTAAACCAGTTCGAGTACGCCACGCTTTCAGCGTACGCCACGCCGCCAATGTTGGTCGAGTAGAACGGAAGCGCGCTTGTCGTCAGATACCGCGGCGAGCTCCCCGCGGCAAGGGTCCACGCGTTGGCCCCCCAGCCCGTCATGTCAGCCGTGGTGAGTGTGGTAAGGTCGGCAACCGCACCGCCATACTCGAAGTAATCGCTGATCAATGCTGCCGGCACGGACAGCGCAAAGGCAGACAATGCCAGGCTCACTAGAATGCACTTGCCACTCATGGGTAACCTCCTGCTGTTGTTTAAGGCCTGTGGTTGAACCATAGATCGATACGGGCACGCGGCGCAGCCGCGCTTCCAGCTCATCAGCTACTACTCTACCAGATCATCCCCCGCCTGTACATGATTATTTGTCATCTTTCCATGGACATTTGTCGCATTACCCGCCTCTCCCGCGGCAGCTCGTGGCATGGGCTTCCAGCCCATTCAGCGTTTCCGTCGCGCCTTTGCGGCAATCGCCGCGATCCCCAGCAGCCCCAGCCCCGCCGGCTCGGGTATGGCTTCGCCCGACAGCACTTCGTAAACGTGCGCATCATCAGCCCTGTCGCCATGGCTGATGCGCAGGCTGTCGATCATCATGTCGCGCCCGGTGAAATTCTGGCTCTTGAGATACAGGCCGATGCTCGCTATCGAGCTGCCCCAGATGTCCTGATCGCCTGCGCCGGTGAATCGGGGCGCGCCCAGGTCTGCTACGGTGCGGCCGCCGGGCAGGCCGCCGCCGCTGTTGAACGTCCACAGCGCAAGCCGGTCGTTCGACCCGCTGTAGTCCGTTTCCAGCTTCGCTACCACGAGCACGAGAATCTGACGGCTATACGGCACGTTGTTGCTCGCCACCACGCCGTTCTCGCTTGCGTACCAACGATACTCGCTGCCTGCGCCGCCGGATGAGACAACGCCGAAGCTGTCGCCAGCCTCGCCGTTGATCTCCACCAGCCCTACGCACTTGGTGAACGGATCCTGCGTGGCATCGATCCACGTCGAAGTGACTATCATACTCGCCCAGATCGTCCCGCTCAGGGGCGGGCTGAACCCGCGGGTGACGGTGCAGCGGTGAACAACCGTCGAGCCATAGCCGAATGCCAGGCCTCCGCGATAACAATTCGAGTACGCCGCGCTCTCGCTGTACACAACGCCGGCGCCGTTCGTCGTGTAGAACGCGGGAGCGTGTCCCGTCAGATAGCGCGGGCTGTCTCCGAATCCCATGCTCCAGCCGTTCGCGCCCCAGCCGTTCGTGTCCGCCGTGGCAAAGCCCGTAAGCTGCCCGGCCGCGCCACCGTACTCGAAGTACTCGCAGATCATCGCCCCCTGCCCCCCCGCGTCAGCCGCCTGGATGTGGCAGGTGGCGCCGGCCGAGTTCGTCTTGCCGTCGCTCGCGCAGTAGGTGAAACTGTCGTACCCGGGCCAGTTGGTCTCCGGCATGTACGTGAACGAGCCATCAGCGTCCAGCGTCAGCACGCCATGCGCCGGATCGGTGAGTTTGACGGCAACGAGCGCATCGCCGTCCGCGTCCGTGTCGTTCCCGAGCACGCCGGGCGCGGCAACCTGCAAGACCTCGCCCACCGCTGCCGCGTAACTGTCCGCACTAGCTACAGGCGGACTGCTCAGCAGCGGGTCGGTGTTAAACCACGTCGCTGTCGAATAGCTGCTCCACAGACCGCCCGCGTCGCAATAACGCACATGCCAGTAGTAGCGCCGGCCGCCTGCCAGCGTCGGCGGCACTATGCCCGTCAAATGCACACTGTCCGTGCCGCTGTCCCAGGCGATACTGGCAAATGCGGCATTGGTGCTCAGTTGCCACTGGCTGGCGGCATGAACGTCGCCGGCGTTCGGATCGGCATACGCAGAGGCCTGCAGGGCAACCAGGAGCGGCTGGTTGGTGGCGCCGGCTGCGGGCGTCACATTGCCGGGCGTGTTCGGCGCAAGATTGTCGTCGTCGAGCTCGTACGCAGTGACGTCGACTCCAGTCCCCCCTGAGGACGTGCAGCGGAACACTGCCGTGCCGGCTGCATGGCCCGCATCGTCCAGCGCCGCCAGCGTCACCGGCTGATGCACAGCCCAGTTTGCGCTGTTGAACGCACAGGCCGCACCGCCCGTCACCACAATGTTGCAGGCTGCCGCCGAAACGCGCGCAACGGTTACGGTGATGTTGACGCCGGCCGCCGGCGGGCCCGTCAGGGAAAGGTTGAACGCGTTCGTGCCGTTCTCCGGCACCATCACCGTCGTGACATCCGCCGCAACAGCCTCGGGCGGGACAAACCTGCTGTCCGCTTCGAGCCAGACGCTCTTCAGAAAACTGTTCGTCGTATACGGCGTCCCGCTCTCGCCCGCCGCCTTCAACCGGTCCATCAGCTCGGGATCGTCCCACACGCTGAAGTAGGCTTCCCACACGGCAACCAGCCGCCGCCAGTCCCCGGTCGCTGCCATCTGTGCCTGGCCGAACAGCGGCGCATGCCGCTTCGGCGGCCCGCTCCATCCGTAATCGGCGATCATCTCCTCGCGCTGCACCGGCGTGACCATCTCGAACAAGCGCGCAAGCCCGGCCAGTGACAGCACCGCCATGTGGACAGAGGTCTCCTCATCCATGCGGGTCACTTCCGCCGCGTTCGTCCCCTTCTTTACCAGCGTGTAGTAGCACAGGCTCTGGAAGTACACGTCGTCACGGAATTTGCTGTTGCGCTGCAGCCAGTAGTTGCGATAGTAGCTCTGCAACTCGCTTGTCTGCCCGGGCGTCAGGTACATGTTCGCATAGTTGCGCACACTCGCGCCCCAGTCCTTGCTGTCATCAAGGCACTTCTTGATCTCGTACTCAGTCAACTGCCCTTCCTCCGCCTCCGCATACCGCGCAACAAGATTCGATATCGCCTGCGCGGACAGGTTGCATGAGTCGTAGTTCGTCATCTGTGCATGGATGCGCGCGATCTCGCTGGTGGTGATCGGGAATACCGCGTCATCCGTCAGATTCGAGTGCAATGCCGCGCTCCACGGCAGATGCCACTTCGCGGCCGTGGCCTGCAGCGTGGCCACCTCATGGTCCCGAAGATGCAGATGGCTGTCATACACGCGGTTGCTGTTGGCGTTGTAGAGCGCCTTGTCCGCGCCATCGCCGTACTGCAGGTCATTGAACGCCTCGACTGTCCAGGAACCCAACGGAATGGTGCGTGCCATCGCCCCCGTGGGCACCACTCCCGTCATCAGATAACACATGTCGCACGCGCTCAGATAACTCGCCATCGGCCCGGGATGGCCGGGCGTGATGTACAGGAAGCCGAGCCCGCTGTAATACGGGTCGTCCCACAACTCATGCACCGCGCCGCCGCCGAATGATATCTTGTCGATGCCCGCTGCCTTCGCTAACAGGATGTGCAGCAGATTGTTGAAGTAGATGCCTTCGGGATACCGCCCTGACCACGTGCGCGCCAGCGGGTCCTTCTCGTCTCTCTGAAGCTCGATGTACTTGTCGTACAACATCACCTGCGCGCCTGCCGCATGGATGTTTGACACGAGCACGGGCATCATCTCCGTCAGGAGCAACGCGTGCTCCTCGGGCTTGAGGTTGAACCACCCGATCGTCTGGAATATCACGTAGTCGTAGTTGCCATTTCTGATGATCGGCAGATACAGATTCGTCCACTCCGTGAATAAATACGGCTGCGTCACAAACTGGTCGAGACGCGTATAGCTGGAAGCGTCGAATTCGAGCGTGTAGTCCCCCGACGCTTCGACCAGATACTTGGTGTTGATCATCAGATCGTTGCCGAACGAGCTGCTCCCCACCTTGTACACACGGATGTTCTGCGTGGCTTGTGCCGGCAGCGCCAGCAGCGCCACTGCGGCGATTGCGCCCGCGGCGCACGCCTTCAGCGATGTACTGCGATACGGGCGCGCCACGACCATCGCGGCTGCGCCTTCAGGCATGTTCACGTCGGTGTAGTCCATCTCTTCCCTCTCCTCATCAAGGTTGCACCGTGCTGGCCCGCTTCGCCCTGCTTCAGTGTTTCCGTCGCGCCAGCGCAGCAACGCCGGCTATGCCAAGCAACCCCAGCGCCGCCGGCTCGGGCACGACCTCGCCGGAGAGCACTTCGGCGACGTGCGAATCATCCGATATTCCGCCATGGCTGATGCGCAGGCTGTGCACCATGATGTTGCGCCCGGTGGCGTTATGGCTCTTGAGATAGAGGCCGATGCTCGATAGCGAGCTGCCCCAGATGTCCTGGTCGCCCGCACCGGCAAACCGGGGCGTGCCCAGGTCGGCCACGGTACGCCCGCTGGGCAGGCCATCGCCTCGGTTCAGAGTCCACAACGTCAGCCGGTCGTTCGCACCGCTGTAGTCCGTCTCCAGTTTGGCGACTACGAGGACGATGATTCGGCGGTTGTACGGGACGTTGTTGCTTGTCACGACGCCGTTCTCGCTGACATACCAGCGGTAAGTGCTGTTTGCGGGGTCGACGCCGCACGACATCACACCGAAGCTGTCGTTGCTGTCGCCGTTGACCTCCAGCAGCCCCACGTTCTTCGTGAACGGGTCGCCCACGGCATCAATCCACGATGATGTGACGATCAGGCTGATCCACGTCGTGCCGCTCAGCGGCGGGTTCAGCGCGCGCGTGACGGCGCAACGGTAGACAAAGGCCGATGGAGCCAGAAACCCGAGCGCCTGCCCGCCCGCATACCAGTTCGAGTACGCCACGTCCTCGCCGTACGCCACGCCCGCCCCGTTGGTCGATACGAACGGCAGAAAGCCCCCAGGCACGTACTGCGGCGTCTCCCCCGCTGCCAGACTCCAGCCCGCCGCGCCCCACCCCGTCGTGTCCGCCGTGGCAAGCCCGACAAGGTCAGTCTGCACACTGCCGTACTCGAAGTAGTCGTTGATCAACGCGGCACGGGATGGCGCCGCGAATGCCAGCACCATCGCTGCCAGAATCGTTACGACGAACGTGGACTTCATCTGACTCTCCTGTGGTTCCGCTGCTTGTTAAATGGATAATTGTCGCATGCCCGGCACCGCGAGCTGCAATACAGCACCGCGCATAAAGCCAGCATGCCCATCGGCTCGGGCACGAATTCGTACGCCCCTATGTCCGGTGCGCTGCCAAACGGGCGCGGCATGCCCGCGCGATCATACCTCACCGGCACCACCGCGCCCGCATCGCGCGCCGGGCTGTTCGACATCAGCGTCGCATACGCAGGATCGAGCGGATTCGCCGTCGGCGCAAGCTGCGGGTTGTTCGTCAGCGTCCCGACTTCCAGCCCGTGTTGCGCCTGCGCCTGCGCCAGCGTGTACGACCCGCCGTCGTACGTCACGATCGTCCACGAGGGAGCATACCCCGGTGCATAGAACAGGTTGTGGCCGCTCTGCACCTCCGTGTCGTCACTCGCGTTCAGAATCTTGTCCGTCTGGTCATAAGTCGTCGCCGCGCCGCGCAACAAGTTGTTCCGGCTGATGATCCCCGTGCAGCCATCGATCACCTGGATGATCTTGCAGTGGCGGCTGTTCACCGCGAGCACCGTGTTGTGGTAGACGCTGATCTCGTGCGACGGCCCGGCAAGCGGATGCGCGCCGATGTTGATCGGCCGCAGGAAATCAACCAGCACGTTGTTACGAATGACGATCCGGCTCCCCTCGGTGTTGATGGCCACGTCGCCGTCGTATTCCGTGTACGCCCGGTTGCGCATGATCAGGTTGCCCTCGCACAAACACTCGAGGATATACTGCAGCGCATCCTCGTTCGTCGGGTTGAACCCGATGATCCGGTCCACCGTGTTGAACGACACCACCGCGTGCCGGTTCGTGCTCGGGTTCGGCGGCTGGCCGCGGATTTGGATCGCGCTCTTGCTGTTGACAATCGTCTGGCTGAAATCGTTGTAGCAGATGTAATGCTTCTCGCCGCCCGCGATGCGTACAACGTGCTCGTCCGAGTCGCCGATCTGGTTGCGCATGACGTTCCCCAGGAGCGCCAGGCGCCGCCCCGTGCCCGCAAAACACCCGTACGCCATGTAGTTGTGCCCATAGCAGTCCACAATCCCGTTCGCATCCGCCTTGCCCGTGCCGAACGCATCCTTGCCCACATCAGACACCTCGAGACGCAAGAACAGATTGTGCATCGCGCCGTCGCCGAAACTCGGGCCGCCGCCCCCTTCGCCGCGCACCGCGCCGCCCATGCCCTTGATATGCAGGTCGGTGATGCGGAAATCACGCGAGTCAGGCCCGATGGCGATCGCACCGCGATTGTTCTGCAACTGCAGCACCGGCGTGTTCGTGCTCGGATGCGCCGGGTCGCTGTACCCGCTGATGATCACCGGGCCGATGATGTCCTCGAAGGTTGCGCTGTCGAAATTGAACGTGTCACCGTTGCGGAACAGGATGCGCGTGTTCGACGCCACCTCGTCGAATGCGTGGCCGGCACTGGCCCACGGCGACGCAATCGTCCCCGCGTTCGCATCGTTCCCGCTCGCGGCAACATACCACGTCTGCCCCGCAAACGCCGTGGCCGTCACTTTCAGCGTAGCGTACGCCACCGCGCCGGTGGCATCGATGACCTCGACGTTCAGTGTGTACGTGCCGGGCTTCTCGAAAACGTGCGCCGCGACAAAGCCGAATACCGTTTCATGCTTCCCGTTCGGATCGACGTCGCTCGTGTCGAACTGCCAGCGAAAACTCGCATTCACAAAATCGCCGCTGGGCATGAACGCCGTCGGCGCCAGACCCCGCGTGTCCGTGGCATCGAAGAACACGTACAGCGGCGCAACGCCGTTGGTCCTGCTCGCCTCGATCCGCACATCGATGGCCGCGTGCCCAACGCCGTGCACAAGCACCGTCAGGAGCGCCGCAATGGCAAGCCGCGTCAGCCGCTTAGTTCGCATGGCCTGTTTCCATGTGTACCGCGGGCTTCTTGCCCGTGGCCCAGTCGTAGCATGGGCTTCCAGCCCATGTGGCCGCGGGCTTCATGCCCGTGGCTATCGGGACACGGATGTCCCTCCTACCTTCGTGGCATGGGCTTCCAGCCCATGTGGCCGCGGGCTCCTGCCCGTGGCTATCGGGACACGGATGTCCCTCCTACCTTGCCGCCGCATCGCCAGCGCAACAGCGCACAGCCCCATGAACAGCGCCGCCGGCTCGGGCGCCACGAACCTCGCGTCGGCTTCCAGCCAGACACTCTTCAGAAAGCAGTTCGTCGACCGGGGATCAACGCCCTCCTCGGTCCCCTTCAACTTGTCCATCAAGTCGGGATCGTCCCAGACGTTCCAGTACGCATGATACACCGCAACCAAATGCTGCCAGTCGTCCAAGGCAGCCATCTGTGCGTCATAAAACCTCGGATTGTACTGCTTGCGCGCGCCGCCCCACTTGTACGTGCTGAGCACCTCCTGCCGCTGCGCCGGCGTGATCCGTTCGAGCAGCAGCATCATCCCGCCCAGCCACAGAATGTTCCCGTTGACCGAACTTGCCTGGTCCATGCGGGCGACTTCATCCGCATTCGTCCCTTTCTGCAGCAACACCAGGTAGCACAGGCTCTGGAAGTACAGGTCGTCGAGGAATTTGCTGTTGCGCTGATTCCAGAATGCAGTGTAGTCGCTCTGCAACTGCTT
>JAAYZF010000390.1 GCA_012514975.1 bacterium | reverse complement strand
TCGATCCGCGCGTTCATCAGGCAGCATGCGGCGGACGGCGCGTATGATTCGCTCTACATAACACGCCTCCCGGGGGAAACGCGCCCGCGGCCCCTCGTCCGCGACCAGCCGCCCTCTGAGCCGCTCCCCCATTCTCCCGCTGCCGCGCCCGCGCAGAAGCCCGCACACGCTCACGCCACGCCGCCTGCCCCGGCGCCCGGAACCGCTGTGTCACCCGCGCCATCCGGTCCGCCCGCACAACCTGACGCCATCCCACGATCATCCAGTCATCCAGTCATCCAGCCACCCGGTGTCTTCGTCCCTCCCCCTGGCACAAAGGCGGAACAGCTCGATGCGCTGAGGAAACACATCGGCAACTGCCCGCTGTGCCGCGCACTTGTGCTCAACAGGACGCAGATCGTCTTCGGCTCGGGCAATCCCGAGGCCGAGCTGGTGTTTGTCGGCGAGGCGCCCGGCGAGGAGGAAGACAGGCAGGGCGCGCCGTTCGTCGGCCGCGCGGGCGAGCTGCTCACCCGCATCATCGAGAAGGGAATGGGCATGCGCCGCGATTCCGTGTACATCGCGAACATCCTGAAGTGCCGGCCGCCCAACAACCGCAATCCCGAGCCGCCCGAGGTGGCCAACTGCTCGCCGTTCCTCAACGCCCAGCTCGATATCATCAAGCCGCGCGCCATCATTGCGCTCGGCGCGTACGCGTCACACTACCTGTGCGGCACCGACGAGCCGATCAGCAAGCTGCGCGGCACGTTCCATCACTATCGCGGCATACCGGTGATGCCGACGTTCCATCCCGCGTATCTGCTCCGCAGCTACTCGCCGGAGAACCGCAGACGCGTCTGGGATGATGTGCGGAAAGTCGTCGAGTTTCTCAACCAGAAGTAGGAGGCGCATCCCTGCGCCGATCAAATCTGTTGCGCCTCGCGTCAACAGATTTGGTCGGGACAGGGATGTCCCTCCTGCGTTGACTCAAACACCATGCTCGTTCGCATCGCTTTCGAGTTCAATCTGGATGCCGCATACGACTACCGGGTGCCCCCGGAGTACGAGCGCGCGCTCGCCGTGGGCATGCGCGTCGCCGCACCACTCGGCCGCGCGATGCGCACGGGCTATGTCATTGCGCTCGATCCGCCGCACGAGCCGCGCGTATCGTACAAACTGATCGAGCGGCTGGTCGAGAACGAGCCGCTGATCACTCCGCCGCTGATGAAACTCGCGGCGTTCATGACGCGTTACTACTTCTGCTCGCTGGGCAAGGCGCTCCGCTGCTTCCTCCCCGCCTCGGTGCGCAAGCGGGACGGATCGGCCATCGAGGTGTACTTCGCCAGGCCCGCCAGGCCGCTCGATGAGCTCCTCGCCGCGGCGCATGCGCTTGGCAGACGCGCGCCGCGCCAGGCGAAGGCGCTCCAGCAGCTTGCCGAGTTCTACGGCAGCCAGGCAGGCCTGCCGCCCGGGCAGCAGACGCCTCTGCGCCTCAGCGACCTCTGCCTGCGGTACGAGACCACCACCGCCGTCATCCGCCAGCTCGAATCCCGAGGCTGGCTCACCATCGCGCTCGAGAAACACTGGCCCGCGCCCGCGGAATCGTTCATCCCCGGCGCCGCGCCCGAGCTCACACGCAAGCAGCAGGCTGCCGTGGACACCGTGCTCGATGCGCGCGATTCGTTCCGCACGTTCCTCCTTCACGGCATCACCGGCAGCGGCAAGACCGAGGTCTATCTCCGCGTCATCCAGGATGCCATCGCGCGCGGCAAGGGCGCCATCGTCCTCGTCCCCGAGATCGCTCTCACGCCGCAGACGGTCGAGCGCTTCCGCTCGCGTTTCGGCGCGTGCGTTGCCGTGCTGCACAGCAGCCTGGGCGACTTCGAGCGCTTCCAGCAGTGGTGGAGCATCAAGGACGGCCATGCGCGCGTCGTCGTCGGCGCACGCTCGGCCGTGTTCGCTCCCGTGCGCGATCTTGGCGTCATTGTCGTCGATGAGGAACACGAGCACACGTACAAGCAGGAGGACGAAGTGCCGCGCTACCACGCGCGCGACATCGCCGTCATGCGCGGCAAGCTCGAGTCATGCCCGGTGATCCTTGGCAGCGCAACACCGTCGCTCGAAAGCATTGCCAACGTCCGCGCGGGGAAATACACGCTGCTCGACCTGCCCGAGCGCGTCGTCGCCGAGGCGCTGCCCATGATCGAGCTCGTCGACCTCCGCGAGGAAACGAAGGTCGCGCCGCAGCTCGGCGTCATCTCGCGCTCGCTGCGCGCCGCGCTGCAGTCATGCCTCGGCAGGCATGAGCAGGCGCTGTTGTTCCTGAACCGGCGCGGGTACTGCCCCTTCCTCGTCTGCCCGCAATGCGGCTATGTCTACCAATGCGACCAATGCGCAGTGTCCATGACGTTCCACGCGCATCGCAAAGCCCTGCTCTGCCACCTCTGCGGAAAACAGGAGGACTACGAGGCCGTCACGCGCTTCTGCCCCGACTGCCGCGTCAAGCTCAACCTCTGCGGCTATGGCACCGAGCGCATCGAGCGGACGCTCAGCCACCTCTTCCCCGAGGCGCGTGTCCAGCGGATGGACCGCGACACGACCGTGCGCAAAGGCAGCCACGAGCGCATCCTTTCATCATTTGCCCGCGGCGAAGTCGACATCCTTCTCGGCACGCAGATGATTGCCAAGGGGCTCGATTTCCGCAATGTCACCGTGGTCGGCGTGGTGAATGCCGACGTCTCGCTCCACGTCCCCGATTTCCGCGCGCCCGAAACGACGTTCCAGCTCATCACCCAGGTTGCCGGCCGCGCGGGCCGCGGGGAGAAGCCGGGCTTTGTCATCGTCCAGTCGTTCACCCCTGAACACCCTGCCATCCAATGCGCCGTCAATGGCTCATGGCAGGAATTCGCCGAAAATGAATTGGCCGAGAGGAAAGCGCTCTGGTATCCCCCGTTCTCCCACCTCATCAACATCCTCGTCAAAGGAAAAACCGAGGAACAGGTCATCCTCGGCGCGCAGGAGCTCGCTGACGCGCTCACGAAACTCCACGAGCGCCAGGCAAAGCGGTCAATCGCGCTGCTCGGCCCTGCGCCTGCGCCGCTCGCGCGCGCCCATGGCTATCACCGCTGGCAGATCACCGTCAAGACCGGCTCGGCGCCCCATGCGCTCGAGACGTTCATCCAGCCCGTACTCAAACGCTACCGCCCGCGCGGCACGCAGGTGATCATCGACGTTGATCCCGTGTGATATGGAGTGCGGCGGCCATGTTCGGAGTACCCGCTTTAGCGGGGCCGTTCCCGCGGCGCAAACAGCCCGCCACACGTAGCAACACCTCCAGTGTTGACCTTTCCGCCGTCAGTCATCGCGCAGCGACGCAGAGAAGCAGGTATCAAGTCTCCTTCATGAACGAACGGCACGGGCGGCACCACGATCGCGCGGAATGGCCGCGGCCGGCCATCTATAACATCAGTCGCCGCTCTGCGCGGCTGATTTTACTCAATGCTGCTGACTACAGTCTGCCCACCGCGTCCGCCAGTCCGGTCATTTCTTCTCGCACACGTAGACCGTCAGCAGCCCTTTGCAGTCCTTCCTGATGATCTCCAATCCGGCGCGGGCGATCATGCCCTCAAGAATCCAGTCAAGCGTCGAGAATTCAGCCTTGATATGACGTATTGTCTGCCGGGCCATCTCATCGCCGGCATTCGCGCGAACGTCGTCGATCAGCGCCGTGAACGAGGCGTCAAAGTCGGCGGTTGCCGATGGGAACACCACGTCGCCAAGATAGAGCCTTCCACCATCGCGAAGGCGCTCCACGATTCGGGCAAGGGCTCTCGACTTCCAGAAGTCCG
>JAAYZF010000389.1 GCA_012514975.1 bacterium | reverse complement strand
CGTCGCAGCTCATGACGCGTCGGCCGTTGCCGCAGAAATAGAGATCAAGCTTGTCGGCATGGCCCGTTTCGTCCCCTTGGGGCCCGTAGTCGAGGCGCGCGTACAAGTCCTTGTCCGGTGCGGCGATGCCGGTGCGGAGGACAGCCCAGCCGAGAGTGGGGCAGATGACTGAATGGGGCGGGCGTGCCTGTGGCCTGACGATTTTATCGGGCAGTTTGAAATACATGAGGAGCGTTTCCTCATCGACGTTTGTCGTCTGCGAGAAGGCGATCGAGGCGAGGAGCGCATCGTTGAACCTGAGGGCGCCGATGAGGCACATGTCCGGCGGGACGGTTTTTGTTTCCGCGTGGTCGTTGCCGGGGATTTCGGCGAAGGGGTCGAGGAGCATGAGCGGTGCGGTGACAGCGCTCTTGATGTAGCTTTCGCCGCGCGTGTTGCACCAGCTATAGGCGCTGACCTTGTTGTGCAGCGTGGCCTCGGCATAGGCGAGGAAGGCGCGCGTGGCGGTGTAGTGCAGCGTCAGCGAGCCGCCCGCCCAGAAGCCCTCGGGGCCGAGCAGCGTCTGCATCTGGTAGCGTATCCGCTTCTCGGCGAGCGCGAGCATGGCGTCGTCCTGGAGCGCCGCGCCGACAACGCCAAGCGCGGCCGCCTGCCACGACCCGTGCGTCGTGTTCTTCCAGCGTTCCCACACGTCCTGCCTGGCGAGTGTCGACGTCATCTGGCGGAGCCAGCGCTCGGTGCGCTCGCGTTCGGCGGCCGGGGTGACGTTGTAGAGGATGTCATACACATAGACCAGCGTGGGCAGCCAGTCGCGCGCGTAGAGCAGGTGGTACTGGTGATTGGTCTGGATGGCAGGGAGCTCGACCGCGGGATTGAACGCGGTGCGGAAGAGGCGGAGGCGGGACATGGCGTGGCCGTAATACCTGCTGTCCTTGCTCACGCAGAAGACGAGGGCCAGGTCGAGCGCTTCCCGGGCGGTCTGGACGTTGAACTTGTTGGCTTCGCGCGCCGTGGCGAGACTGCCGGCAAGGGATTTCACCTGCGGCTCGACGTTGACGGCGTTGTAGGCGCGGACCTGGACGGCGTTCCACGCTGCCTTGGCAACAGGCGCTTCGCGCGTGACGCGGACGATGGCGTCGCCCACGGCGCGCGTCCCGGGCGTGCGGTACCGGCCGATGGTCGATATGGTCTGAATCTCGCGCTGCGCGGCCGCCGGGGCGGAGAGCGCGCTGTGTGCGCTGAAGACGGCGAGCGCGCATGCAAAACGCATGACCGCGCGTGGGAAAATGCTGCGTGGCATTGTGTGTACGTGTATCCAGTGAACCCGATTACTCTTGAACCGCGTGAGTATTGTAGCAAAACAAGCCTGAAAACACAAAAAAGCCGAACGGGCAGAGCGCGCTGTGTTGACTCCGCGAACGCTCCGTGCTACAATACTCTCTCAACAGGGAGCATTGGAGTTCCAATGAACTACACACTGCTTGGCACGACAGGGATTCGCGTTTCGAGACTGTGTTTTGGTACAATGACCTTCGGGAACGAGGCGGACGAGGCGATGTCGGCAAAGCTGTTCGCCCGGTGCCGCGACGAGGGCATCACGTTCTTTGACTGCGCGAACATCTACACGAACGGCAAGGCAGAGGAGATTCTCGGCAGGCTGATGAAGACCTGCCGGGATGAGCTTGTCATCACGACGAAAGTCGGGTTCACCCCCGGCGCGGGCCTCAACCGCGCGGATCTGTCCCGCGCGGCATTGCTGCGCGAAGTTGACGCGTCGTTGAAGCGGCTGCAAACGGACCGGATCGATGTGTACTTCTGCCATCACTTCGATCCTGCGACGCCGGTTGACGAGACGCTCTGCGCGCTCGACGCGCTTGTCCGCACGGGCAAAATCCGCTGCGCGGGCGTGAGCAACTGGACGGCGTGGCGGATTGCGCGCGCGATCGGCCGGAGCGAGCTGCTCGGCCTTGCAGGCATCAGCGCGATCCAGCCGATGTACAATCTGGCGAAACGCGCGGCCGAGATCGAGATTCTTCCGCTGGCGCAGGCGGAGCGGCTTGGAGTGATCACGTACAGCCCGCTTGGCGGCGGGTTGCTGACAGGCAAGTACACGCGCGGGCACAAGGACGCCGCGGGCAGGCTTTCGACACGCGAGACGTACGCGAAGCGCTATGCGGCCGAACAGAACTACGAGACAGCCGAGCGCTTCTGCGCGCTCGCGGCGGCAAAGGGCGTCCATCCCGTCACGCTTGCGGTTGCATGGGTGAAGGCGCATCCCGCGGTGACGGCGCCGATCATCGGCGCGCGCTCGATCGAGCAGCTCGAACCCGCGCTCGCGGCAGCCTCGTACGAATTGGACAGCGAGCAATGGAATGAAATCAGCGCGCTTACACCGCCCGTCCCGCACGCGACCGACCGGGACGAGGAGCGCGCGTAGAACGCACCGGGAGACAGCGTCATGAACTGGAAATCAGCTCTCTTTGCATCCGTTCTTGTATCCTCACTTGCGTTGCCGTCCCACGCAAGTGACTGGCCGCAATTCAGAGGGCCCGGCGGCGCGGGCGTCTCGGCGCTGACGAACATGCCGCTGAAGTGGAGCGGCGACGCTGACATCGCGTGGAAGACGGCGCTGCCAGGCCCGGGCTCGTCCTGCCCGGCGGTGTTCGGCGAACGCATCTACCTCACCTGCTTCACCGGCTACGGCATGAGCAAGGAGACGCCGGGCGAGATGACCAACCTGACGTACCATCTGCTCTGCATCGACGCCAGGGACGGGAAGATCATCTGGGACAGGGCGGTCAAGGCCGTCACGCCCGTCGTCGAGTACAAGAGCCAGGTCACTCTGCATGGCTATACCTCGAGCACGCCGGCGGTGGACGACAAGGGCGTTGTGGTGTTCTTTGCCAACACCGGCGTGTGCGCATGGCGGCACGATGGGACGCAGGTCTGGGCGACGAGCGTCGGCGCAAAGACGCACAACTGGCACTCGGGCACCTCGCCCGTGCTGTACAGGGACACCGTGATCGTCAACGCGTGCATCGAGAGCGGCTCGCTGATCGGCCTGCACAGGGAGACGGGCGCGCGGGCGTGGAGCGTCGGCGACATCGTGATGTCGTGGAGCACGCCGCTCATCGTCGACATCGCGGGGAGGGCCGAGGCGGTCGTCATGTCGAAAGGGATGATCAGGGCATGCGACCCGCTCACCGGGACGCTGCGCTGGACGTGCACGGGCATCGATGACTACATCTGCCTGAGCCCCGTCGCCGCGAACGGCGTCGTCTACGGCATCGGCGCGCGCAGGAACGAAGCGATGGCCGTCCGCGCGGGCGGGAGCGGCGATGTCACCGCGAGCAACGTGCTCTGGCGCGTCCGCAAGGGCTCGAACGTGTCGTCGCCCGTGTGGTACGAGGGCAACCTCTACTTTGCGAACGAGAAAGAGGCGACGGTGTACTGCATTGACGCCTCGAGCGGTGAAGTGAAGTACGAGGAGAAGCTTGCGCCAAGCACCGGCCTCATCTACGCATCGCCCCTCGTGGCGGACGGCAAGCTGTACTACGTGTCGCGCGAGAACGGTACGTTTGTCCTGCCGGCTTCACCCGTGTTCAAGGTCCTTGCACAGAACAGGATCGCGGGCGACGGCAGCGTGTTCAACGCGTCGCCCGTGCCGCTTGCGCACGGCAGGCTGCTGCTGCGGAGCGACAAGGCGCTTTACTGCATCAAGGCGGGCAAATAACGCCCCGGGATTGAGCCGGCATGAAATCGAAACGCGAGACATTTGTTGACAAGCTGCTCGGCGGAATGACGCTCGCCGAGAAAGTGGGACAGTGCTTCACCCTGTCCTGGCGCGGCAGCATGATCACGCCGAGCGCGGTGGACGTCATCACGAAGCTCAACGCGGGCGGGCTGCGCATCGAGCCGTACACGACCGAATCAGCGACGGCATTGTACTATGGCCGCAGGCTGGCCGAGAAGGGGTTTGACCTTCCCGAGGAGTACCGGCACATCGCCCAGACGTATTTCAAGGCGAAACATCCGGGCACATATACTCCGCCGGACGAATATGCGCGCAGGCTGAACAGGCTGAAGGAGATCGCGATGAACAGGCGGAGCGGCATCCCGCTGCACATCACGCTCGACTACGAAGGCGATTTCAGCCACGACTACGCCTTTGGGGGCATGAACCTCTTTCCGTCGCACATGGGGCTCGCGGCATGCGGCGATGACGATCTTGTGTATCGCGCGGCAAAGGCCGTCGCACGGCAGTTGCACGCGATCGGCGTCACGATGATGCACTCGCCGATCTGCGACGTCAACGTCAACCCGGACAACCCGGAGATCGGCACGCGCTCGTTCAGCGACGATGCGAAGACGTGCGCCCGCCTCGTCGTCAGGCAGCTCGAAGGGATACGCGACGGCGGGCTCGTCGCCGTGGCCAAGCACTACCCCGGCCGCGGCAACTCGTCGACCGACGCGCATGACGGACTGCCCGTGATCGGCGATGACGGGAAGACGATGCGCGAGCGCGACCTTCTGCCGTACCGCGCGCTGATCGCCGCGGGGCTCGGCGGCGTGATGACGGCGCACACGAACTATCCGAAGCTCGACCCCGCGGGCGTGCCCGCCACGCTCAGCCGCATCATCGTGCATGACATCCTGCGCGGCGAGCTCGGCTTCACCGGCGTGATCACCTCTGACGCCATGGGCATGGGCGCCATCGTGAACACGTGGGGCGTGCCGCGCGCGTGCGTCCTGGCGCTCAAGGCGGGATGCGACCTCGTGCTCGTGAAGAACGACGAGGAAGTGCGCGCCCAGTCCGTCTGCGAAGTCACCCGCGCCGTCCAGTCGGGCGAGATCGCCGAGGCCGACCTCGATGCCTCCGTGCGCCGCATCCTCCTCATGAAATACGACCAGGGCCTGTTCAAGAACGGCGGCATGGTCGATGCGGACAAGGCGCCCGGCATCATCGCCCAGCCCGCCATGCGCTCCGTCTGCCGTGCGGCGGCCGAGGGCTGCCTGATCCTCATGCGCGACGACGCGCGCCTCCTGCCCCTCTCGCCCGACAGGAAGGTGCTGGTGATCGAGCAGATGGTCCCCGCCGAGTTCACTCCGAACGACATTCACTGCAACTCGCACCTGTTCAACGAGGCGATGACCGCGCAGTCGATGAACGTGATCAACGCCACCACCGAGTTCTCCGCCACCGAGCAGGAGCAGGCGCTGATGCTCGAAGTGGCGAAGGAAGCCGATGTCGTCGTCGCCACGAATTTCTACTGGCGCATTCTGCCGCGGAACAACACGGAGCTGATCCGCAGGCTCGTTGCCGCGGGGAAGAAGGTGGTCGTGGTGGCCAACGCGCCGTACGCGTCAAGCTGCCCGCGCGAGGCGCCGACGGTGCTGTGTACGTTCTCGGGCGTGCCGAACTCGCTGCGCGCGGCGGCGGAATTCCTCTATGGTGGGCGGGCTGCGCGGGGCATATGGCCCATCCGCGCGCAGAAACCGTGGGACGGCGCGGCATGAACATCGCGTTCGTCACTGCCGAGCTTGCGCCGTTCGCAAAGGAAGGCGGGTTGGGCGACGTCGCGGCCGCGCTGCCCCGCGAGTACCGCCGCGCGGGCCACCATGTGCGCGTCTACGCGCCGTACTACACGCTCGCGGCGAAACGGCTCGAGCTGGCGTGGGACACGCAGCGCTCGTTTGTGCTTGCGTGCCGCGGCGCGCCCTGCCGGTTCGGCCTCTATCACCATCGCACGGATGACGGCGTGGACATCTGTTTCCTGCGCTGTGACGAGCTGTTCGCCCGCCCGGGCATCTACGGCGAGAACGGCGGCGGCTATCCTGACAATCTCCTCCGGTTCGCCCTGTTCCAGCAGGCTGTGATCGAATCGTGCGGCGCTGACGGCTGGATTCCGCGCGTCATGCAACTGAACGACTGGCACACGGCGCTCATGCCGCTCTACCTGATGGAACGGCGGAAGCGCGACGCGCGGTTCGCGCAGACGAAGACCGTGTTCACGATACACAACCTCGCTTTCCAGGGCGTGTTCCCGTCATGGCAGTATGAATACGTCAACCTTCCCGTGAACTACTACACGCCCGGAAGGCTCGAACATTTCGGCGAGATCAATTGCATGAAAGCCGCACTCGCGAACGCCAACATGCTCACCACCGTCTCGCCAGCCTATGCCCTCGAAATCCAGACGGGCGAGCTCGGCTGCGGGTTCGATGGGCTGCTGCGCAGGCGGAGGAAAAGACTGCTCGGCATCCTCAACGGGATCGACACGGATGCATGGAACCCCGCGGCCGACCCGGCGATCCCCGCGGCCTACACTGCCGCGCACCCGGAGGGTAAGGCGGTGTGCAAGGCGGCGCTGCAACGAGAGATGGGCCTCGCCGAATCGCCCGACACACCGCTCATCGGCGTGGTCGCCCGGCTCACCAGCCAGAAAGGTATTGATCTCATCCTCGAAGGCCTCCAGAACATGCTCAGCCCCGGCGCACAGATCGCCGTGCTCGGCAAGGGCGACCCGGCGCTCGAAGCCGCGCTCGTCGCTGCCGCGGAACAGCGCCCCGCGGAGATGGCCGTGCGCATCGCGTTCGATGAACGGCTGTCGCACCTGATCGAGGCCGGCGCTGATATGTTCCTCATGCCCTCGCGATTCGAGCCGTGCGGGCTGAACCAGATGTACAGCCTCCGCTACGGCACCGTGCCCATCGTGCGCAACACGGGCGGCCTGGCAGACACGGTCGTGAACGTTACGCCCGAAACGCTGCATGACGGCACGGCAAACGGATTCGTGTTCAACCTGGCCGATGCGGGCGAGATGGTGAACGCGGTGCACAACGCCATCACCCTCTATCGCACCGACCGGCGTGCATGGCGCCTCGTGCAGTTCGCGGGCATGATGCGGAACATGAGCTGGGCGCGCCGCGCGGCGGAGTACCTCCATCTGTTCCGGCAGATTGTCGCGCCGGGAGTCACACGGAAGGCGGAAGGCACAAGGCTTAAGGCGGCTGTGCGCAAGACGAAGGTGAGGAAGGCGGGAGCGGGGAAGGCGGGAGGCACGAGACAAAAGGCGCACGCACGGAAGGCAAAACTGCTGGCGTCAAGGCTTGAGAGGCCGCGACGACGCACCCCAGCCCGCCGGGCCGCGGGATCACGCGCCCGTCAAGGGAACGCCATCAGGCGCTGAAGGCGCGTCAGAAGCGCTGCCGCGCATCTCTCCGGTCATTGGGTCGCCTGGCCCTGCGCATCGGCGCCCGGCTGGTCCCCGGGCGTGAATATCACGAGCCAGCCGCACCATTTCCCCGCCGCGGACGACAATTCCTTTTTGTCGCATTGATACGTGACGGCACGCCATACGAACGGTTCGCTTTTGGTGATGGCTTCCTCGAATTGGCGGAGGGCTTCCTGCCCGTCTTTTTCGGCGAAGATGGCGCGCGCCGCCTCGTTCGACAGGCGGACGCGCATGCCGGTGTCGAGGATGGCAGCCGGCTGCTCGAACTGCTCGATGAGCGACGAGGCGAGCTGGCGGTGAAGCTGGGCGCGCGCGTTCGTCTGCTCGATAAACCGCTCGACGCGGTCGACAAGGCGGTTGACCGCCTGGGCGAGCGTGTTGAGCCCCGGCTCCGCCTGGCTGGGCAGACGGGTGTAGCGGTCGCCGGCCGTGTAACGGTCGATGAACGTGCAGAGCACGGCCAGCGGGTCGATGATCGTCCGCTTCAGCCGGTAGTTGAGTGCGCTGAAGATGAGGATGCCAACGAAACCGACGAATGCGGCGATGATCGACTGCTCGCGCATGCTGGCCCTGGCCTGGCGGCTGGCCCTGGTGAGCACGGCGCGCACGTCGTCCGTTGCAGCGGCCTGGAACGCTGCTGATGCGGGCGCCGCAATGCCCTGCGCCTGGGCGCCTGCGTCGACAATCCTGCCCATCTTGTGGAACCCGGAGATCGCCATGATGGTCATCACGACCATGATGCCGAAGAGGGCGTAGAACCAGCCGCGAATTCCGATCCGAGCATTCATGTGCATTCTCCGCCGGTAAGCGGGTGGCGCGCCATCAGCCGAGGGAGGCGAGGCGCTTGACGTTATCCTCGCTGCCGACGAGCACGAGGATGTCTCCGCGCTCGAACGGCTGGGTGGGCGAGGGGTTCAGGATGAACTGATGGGGCTGGAGCGCCGAGCTCTCGTCGCTCTCCGCGCCGTGCTCCTCGTCCTGCTTGGCAAAGCGGCGGATGCCGATCAGGTTCACCCCGTACCGCGAGCGAAGGCGCAGCTCGGCGAGGCTGTAGCCGATGAAGCTCTCGGGCACGACGAGCTCGGCGACCGCGGCGCCTTCAGCCAGCGGGATCAGCTCGCTGATAACGGGATGGGCTATCCGCTGGGCCGTGCGCACGCCCATTTCCTTCTCGGGGTTCACCACCTCCGTCGCGCCGACGACACGGAGGATGCGCGCGTGCAGCTCGGTCGAGGCCCTGCTGATGATCCGCGGCACGCCCACCTGGTGTAGCAGCGCCGTCGTCATGATGCTGTCCTCGATGTGATTGTCGCCAATCGCGCATACGGCTACCGTCATTTCGTGAATGCGCGCATCGAGCAGCGCCGTCTCGTTCGTGCTGTCCAGCGCAAGCGCCTGGTCAACCTCCGCGCTGATCTGGTCGACAAGCTGCCTCCGCGTGTCCACCGCGAGCACGGGAAAGTGATGCTTCGCGAGCCACAGCGCCACTTCCGTGCCGAACCGCCCAAGGCCGATCACCACGTATTTGTCTTCAGTAGCCATCGATGTCTCCTGGTGCTGCGTTCATGGTTCATAGTTCAGGTTCATAGTTCATAGTTCATAGTTCATAGTTCATAGTTCATAGTTCATAGTCGATAGTTCATAGTCGATAGTTCATAGTCGATAGTTCTCGTACTCGTACTCGTGCTCGTGCTCGTGCTCGTGCTCGTGCTCGTGCTCGTGCTCGTGCTCGTGCTCGTACTCGTGCTCGTACTCGTGCTCGTGCTCGTGCTCGTGCTCGTGCTCG